>CALMKJ010000086.1 GCA_937867305.1 uncultured Ectothiorhodospiraceae bacterium
GCGGCGCACCCCCAGGCTCGTCGCAGAGGGCCGAGAGGCCGTCGAACACGGTGTGGCACCGCCCGCACCGGACCTTGCCCATCGCGAGCTGCAGGTCGGCGGCCCGGACCCGGTGGACGGCGTGGCAGTGAGGACACTCGGCGTACATGGGCAACGCAGCGGATCGGGGCGGCCCGGGGGGCGCCGCCTCCGCGCATGCTACAGTAACACGCCCCGGCGGCCGATTTCAGGGAGGAGCAACGGGCGCCTGCGGGGCGCGCCAACAGGGGGCAGAGCGACAAGCGATGGGCGACTTCGACTACGAGACGGCCTTTGACCGCAACATCGGCTGGGTCACGAGGGAGGAGCTGGCGCTCCTGCGCGGCAAGCGCGTCGCCATCGCCGGCCTCGGCGGGGTCGGCGGCAGCCACCTGCTGACCCTGACGCGCCTCGGCATCGGCGCCTTCAACCTGGCCGAGCTCGACACCTTCGAGCTCGCGAACTTCAACCGCCAGGCGGGCGCCACGCTGCGCAGCGTCGGCCGCCCGAAGCTCGACGTCCTCGCGGAGCTCGCCCTCGACGTCAACCCGGAGCTTCAGCTGCGCCGCTTCCCCCAGGGGCTGACGGCCGAGAACGTGCCGGAGTTCCTCGCGGGGGCCGACGTCTACCTGGACGCGCTCGACTTCTTCGCCATCGACATCCGCCGGCGTGTCTTCTCCGCCGCGCTCGCGAAAGGCATCCCGGTGGTCACCGCCGCCCCCCTGGGGATGGGCGTCGCGCTCCTCACCTTCCTCCCGGGCCACATGACGCCCGACGAGTACTTCGGCTGGGCCGACGTGCCCGAGCACGAGCAGCTGCTGCGCTTCCTGCTCGGCCTCTCCCCCGCGATGCTCCAGGTGGGCTATCTCGCGGACCCCTCCGCGGTCGATCTGGCCCGGCACCGCGGGCCGTCCACCCCGATGGCCTGCGATCTGTGCGCCGGGGTGGCGGCCACCCACGTCCTGAAGCTCCTGCTCGGCCGCGGTGAGCTGGTGGCCGCCCCGCGGGGCCTGCACTTCGACGCCTACCGCAACCGCATGGTGCAGACCTGGCGCCCCTGGGGCAACCGGAACCCGATCCAGCGGGTGGCCCTGGCCATCGCCCGGCGCAGGCTGGCCCGCTGAGCGGCCCGTTGAGCGGCGCGCGGGTCGGACCGGCCGGGCCTCGGGCTCCCCGCGGCCGGCGGTCAGGCTGCGCGAGGACCAGGGTCAGCCCAGGAGGGGGCTTGCGAGCCCACCCAGACGGAAGAAGGTCCGCAGGTCCTGCAGGTCCGTCCGGTGGTAGGACGGCAAGGCCGCGCGCAGCGCGGCCAGCCCGGCGCGCACCCCCTGGGGCACCTCGCCCGCCCGGGGAGGACTCTTCACCACGACCATGAACGGCATCAGGAAGGTGGAGTACACCCGGGCCCGGCCCGCCAGGTGACGGTCCGTCAGGCGCTGGAAGTCTGCGAGCGGGAATGCCGCCCGCAGGGAGTAGAGGTAGTCGAGCGTGAACAGCTCGGGCTGCCGGTCGCTGTACTGGTAGGCGAAATACTCGATCGACTTCTCGGACTTCAGGTGCCCGAAGTCCACCAGGTACAGCCCCCCGCCCGGCCTCAGGACCCGGGCGACCTCCGCGAAGGTCCGTTCCAGGTGGTCCACGTCCGGCAGGTGGTGCAGGGCGACCGTCGAGAACACCGCGTCCACGCTGGCGTCGCCGAGGAACCCGAGGTCGGTGACGTCAGCCTGCTGGAAGGCGACGTTGCCGAGACCCTGCTCGGCCCCGTAGGCCCGGGCGCGCTCCAGCATCTCCTCCGAGAGGTCCACCCCGACGAAACGCACGTCCGGGTTCAGGCGCGCGACCATCGCCAGCTGGGTCGCCGGCCCGCACCCCAGGTCCACGACGGTGTCCCCGGGCCGGATCACCTCGCAGACCTGGGCGCAGTGGAACAGGTAGACCGGGGCCATGACCCCGTCCTCCCGGCCCGCCCGGGTGTAGGCGGCCACCTTCTCGGGGTCGTCCATCACCAGGTCCGGCTCGGTGCGGCGAGGGCTGCGCTCGCGGCTCACGAGCTCACGGGCCAGGGTCTTCAGAACGGGCAGGCTGGGCATGGCATACCTCACTCGGAACTGGAGGAGACCGAGACGGACGGGGGAGCAGGATCCGGCGCGGCCAGGGCCGGGGAACGAAACCGGTGCCCGGCTGGAGGTTGATCGGCACCTGGCGGCGTTTCCTTGACTCAGCGCTCCCCGGGCGTTCGCTCCCTGCTCGAGTCACGGGCCACCGCGAGCTGCCCCCGCCCCCCCGGTCGGGGTATGGCGCAAACGCGGGAAGGGGGCCGGCTGGCCCCCTTCCCTTGCACTGCTATCCGACTTCAGAGACTGCGGGTCGTCGTCAGGCCTTGCGGCTCCGGCGGGCGGCACCGAGGCCGAGCAGGCCGAGGCCCAGGCCGAGCAGGCTCAGGACCGCGGGCTCCGGGACGCGCGCCGCGTCCGCGTTCGTCTGGATGCGGGCAGAAAGCTGATAGAGCGTGCCCGCGTTGAGGACCGGGGTCAATCCGCTGGCAAACGACACGACAACACCCGTCTGCTCGATGCTCTCGACGGCCTGAGGCAGCGGGGCATTGAGGCTCAACGTCTTGACACCATTGTTAAACAGGTCCGGCGCGTACGTCCACACGACCTTGTTGGTCGACAGATTGCGGATACTGAAGTCCATCTGGTAACTCGCCGTCGCGAAGGCCGGAAATGTCTCGGACGGAAACGCACTGACTGCTACCTGCAGGTAGGCGTCAACGTCGAAGGTGAACGTCAGAGCCTGCGAGTTGTTGGTAGCGAAAATGAAACTCGAGTTCAAGTTGTTGTTCGAGTTGGCTGATCCAGCCACTTCGAGCCCAGTGTCAAGCCCGACATACGAGCCGCTCGCAACAGTCGCTCCCAAGCCAAAACCGGGAAGGTTGGCAATCGGGGCCCCAAATTCCTGTTGATCGGCAGCCACATAGTTTCCGCTAGCAGGAGGCGCCGCGAGGTGTGGGAACGAGTTGTTTGGCAGAATGGGGTTACATGCTGCTCCAAGGCAAATGGGGGCGAAATCGATAGGAGCGTTGGTGCTGTCATTGTCAAGGGTCGCGTAGCCCGTCAGCGCAGCCGACTGATCCGCCGAACTGGTAAAGGTCAGGGAGGAGAAATCGTTGCTGTAATCCAACACTGCACCAGTCGCGTCCTTGATCTGGAAGTTCGTCATCTCGACGACGGAGCTGGCCATCACGTACGCGTGGGCAGGCGCACTCATCACGCCGGCGACGAGGGCAGTCACAGCTACCGTCAGCGCCCTTTTCCTGAGAGTCTTCATTGGGTTGCCTCCGATGAGGGGTTGTCGATTACGCAAGGGGTAACTGTTCGGCACCGGACATACAACTCTCGCTTTTCGTCTCTCGGTGCGGAGTGTTGCCCACGTTCCGTGCCCTAACCGTTAGCACACCCCATGCCAGAGGACGCATTTCCCTCTCAGAACCGCTGGTTACGGATGAGCTCGCGGACTGAAGAACGCCGCCCGGGTCCCGATTGTAAAACTTCCCGACACCGCTCTTCTAGGAAACGTCGACGACCCTCTCCAGCGGGAAGCGCGGCGACAGCCGACCCGGCCTCACGGGGGGGCCGAGACGAAACGCCATCGCGGGGGTCCTGCTGCCCAGCCCGAAGGCCTCTGCCACAGCTGGCCGGAGCTCGCGGAGACGCGCCACGTGCCCCGAGGGGATCCCATCGACCTCGCCGGCCGCCACCCGCTCCATGAGGCAGATGATCCCGGTAACGGGCTGGAAGGCCAGCCCGAGCCGGGTGGCCTCGAGCCACAGACGCTCCATGGCCCGCCCGGCCACCACGAAATCCCGGTCCTCGCCGCCGTCGGCCGACACCAGCCCCAGCGCCGACGAGGCGCGCAGCTTGCGCAACGATTCGAGGGCCACCACCGCCGACAGCCCGACGTGATTGAGCGCCCGAACCACGCCCCAGCGCGACAGCGCAGGGAAACCGAGCCTCTGGGGGGGATTCAGGAACAGCGTGTCGATGGGGATCCCGTCCCTGGTGCGCTCCTCCTCTTCCCGGGTCCAGCGCAGGTGCTCGAAGAGAAAGCGGTGAAGGTGCGGGTTCTCGAACACCACTCGTTCGTTCCAGCGCAACAGATGGGCGAGCGCGGCCCTCTCCTCGGGTCCGGTCACCAGGTGGAGCGCGGTCCCCGGGACCACGGCAGCTGCGGCCTTCAGGGATTCGACCTGGGCGGGGGTCAGCGGCGTGCCGACGTATGACCCACGGTGGGTGATCCGGGCGGGGATGGCGGCGAAAAGCGGCTCCTCGGCCGGTTCCGACGGGGTGAAGGCGAAGCGGCAGACCCAGTCCGGCTGGCTGGCGTCGGGAAACAGCGTGACCGAAACCCCGAGTCCGAGTGCCCGCGCCGAGATGGCAACGTTTTCGACGAGCGCCCCGTGGCCGAGCAGCGAGGCTCGCTGGCGGTAGTTGTAGAGGGAGGTGTCCCGGCTGGGGACGTTGAAGAGGTCGACCTCCGTTCCCCGCATCACGAACCGCCAGGGCTGGCTGTTGTCCCCGGACGGCGCCAGTGTGCCGAGCCGGAGGACTTCACGGATCTTGTCTTGCATCTTGTCTTGCATCTCGTCTTGCACCTCGTCCATCGCGTGCACCTTGTCCATCACTTGCACCACGTCGGTCTCGTCCGTCCCTCAGCCTCTTTCCTTCGGCTTCCCCCTCAGGGCGAAGCCGCAGGAATCGAGCCGAGGAGCGCCCGGGCCTCCTGGGCCACTCCCGCCTCCGGCGCCTTCGCGAGCAGGGCCTCCAGCACCACGCGGGCTTCGGCATGCTTTTTCTGCTGGGCGAGGATACGGCCGAGGTTCAGCTGGATCTGCGGGTGGTCCGGAGCCAGCTCCACCGCCCGGCGGACCAGTTGCGCCCCGCCCGAGAGGTCGCCGCCCTTCGCCCGCAGCGTGCCGAGGGTGTCCAGAACGGCCGCGTTGTCCGACTGCAATTGATGGGCGCGCTCTGCGAGCGCCAGCGCCTGCTTGAGGTCCTGGCCCTGAAGCGCCCAGGCGAGGTCGTTCAGCGCTGGCACGTAGTCGGGATACGACTCGAGGACCTTACGGAAGGTGGCGACACCCTCGGGCCGGCGGTCCAGCGCCACGTAGCTCGCCGCCAACTGCATGAGCACCGGGAGATCGGCCGCCTGGACCTGCAACCGTGCCCGCAGGACCTCCAGGGCCTTTTCGTGCTCCCGCTGCGCCCACAGCGACCTGGCCAGGCCGAGCGTCAACTCGGAGTCCGACTTGCCAGCGGCCACGGCGGTGAAACGCTCCGTGGCGGTCGCATAGTCTCCCGACCGGAAGGCGATCCACCCCTCGACCTCCAGGAACTCGGGCCGCTCGCCGAACTCCTGCCTCAGCCCCGCCAGCGCCTCCCGGGCCTTGCCCACCTGGCCACGATGGACCAGCAGGTTGACCTCACCCACCCGGGCCGGGAGGTAGGAGCGGTCGAGCTCGATGGCACGCTTGAGCTCCGCCTCGGCCTTCGCAGCCTCCCCGCCACGCGCCAGGCTCTCCCCATAGAGGAAGCGTGCCTCGGCCGAGCGGGGCGCGACCTCCGTCAGCTTTTGGAGCGATCGCTGGGCCGCAGCGACGTCGCCGGTGGCCAGCTGGGACTTGGCGTGGACCAGAAGGAGGTCGGGGCGGCCCGCCAGCTGAGCCTCGCTCAGCTCCCGCGTGACCGTCAGGGCCGAGGCGGGCTGGCCCGCTCCCAGGTACGCCTGAGCCAGCGCGGCGCGCACGGCAACCGAGGACGGGATACGACCGAGCGCTGCCTTGAGCGCCTCCACCCCCGCCTCCCGCCCCGCGCGGCGGGCCTCGACCTGCGCCAGGAGCAGGGCCGCCTGTTCGTCCTGGGGATGCGCCCCGGTCACGGACACCAACAGGGCGCGGGCCCGCTCCAGATTGCCGGCCTGCGCCTCCAGCAGGGCCAGATTGCGGGCGGCCGAGGGCTCGTTCGGCTTGATCTTCAGGGCCTCCTCCAGCTCGCCCTTCGCCAGATCCCCCTTGCCGGAAAGCATGTGACCCAATGCGAGGAGCTTGAGAACCTCCACGTCCCGGGGGCGGCGCTCGTGCATCTTTTTTGCAGCCTCGAGGGCCTCGGCCACCTTGCCCGCGCGCAGGGCCGACAGGGCCCCGAGGAATTCCCGCTTGTCCGGGTCGTCGGTGCCCGGCGCGCCCCCCGCAACCGCAGCGGGCTCGTCGAGCTTCTCCCCCGCCATCAGCCTGGCGACGCGCAGCAGATCGGCCGCCACCGCAGACCCCGGCTCCACGGCGACCAACCGGCGGGAGTACTCGAGCCCCCTGGCCGCGTCCCCCTTGTACAGGGACGCCGTGGCCAGCATGCGCAGCAGGACAGGGTCGTCGGGCGAGTCACGCAGCGCGTCGTCGAGCACCACCGCCGCGCTCCCGTAGTCCGAACGGCTCATCTGCACGGCCCCGAGGACCCGCCGCGCCGCGCCCGACTTCGGCGCCTGGGCGTAGAGGCTCTCCGAGGCGGCGAGCGCCTGCTCCCGGTTGCCGAGCGCGAGGTGGGTCACCGCCAGGTAGAACTGCACGGCCGGGTCCGAAGGAGCCGCCGCAGAAGCAGCCTGGAGCGCCAGGAGCGCGTCCTTGTGCTTGCCCTGGGCGGAGAACGCCACTCCCTCCGCGAAGGCCACGTAGGGGTGGTCCTTCAGCCCCGCCCCCTTCAGCGCCTTGATGTCCGCCTCCGCCTCGGCGAACTTCTTGAGCTGGACCCGCGCGAGCGCGCGCTTGGCCCGCGCGAGGCTGACATAGCGCTGGCGCTCGATGGCCTTGCCGAAGGCCTCTTCGGCAAGGGCTGCATTGCCCTGCTGCAACTCGACCTCGCCCAGCACGGCCCACGCCTCCGCGGACGAAGGGTGGGCATCCAGCGCCCGCTTCAGCGCCTCGCGCGCCTCGTCATTCTTCTGCTGCACCGCGTGCAGAACTGCAATACCCACAAGCGCGTCGATTTGCTCCGGCTGGCGCGCCAGAGCGGCATCGAAAAGGCGTCGCGCCTGGTCCATGTTCCCCAGGCCGGCATACGCCGCCCCGCGCAGGGCGTCGAGCGTGGCCGCATCCGCGGCGGAGAGGTCATCCGACCCCGTCTTACCCCGCGCCGCGTCCTCGATGGCCGCCTGGATGATGTCCTGGTAGCGCCCCTGCAGGAGCGCCGCCCGCGTCAGCGGCACCCGGCGGGCGGCCTCGGGAACGCCCAACCGCTCCGCCTGTTTCAGCTCCTTCTCCGCCGCCGCGCCGTCCCCGACCTCGAGATAGAGCAACCCCGCCAACTGCCGGGCCTCCGCGCTGTTCGGGGCCTTCTGCAACGCATTCTTCAACTCGATGAGCGCGGCCTGCGTCTCGCCCTTCTCGTGCTGCGACCGGGCCCGCCGCACGTGCTCCTCGGCGCTCGGCCCGCTGCAGCCCGCCAGAGCGAGGAGCGCGGCCATTGCCGTCACGGAGAGGGTCGCGCGCAGAGAGTGTGTGCGAAGCATGGTCGGGCGAAACATGGCTGGAACCTCGAAGCTGAGCAGGATTCAGGGATTAGCGACTAGCGGGTCACAAAGTGAAAGGGGTCAGGTCTTGATTCAAGAAAACGGGGTCAGGTCTTGACTTGTCGGTTTCCGACTAAACTCCCGGCATGGCCCGCCCTCTCCGCCTCGAGTACCCTGGCGCACTCTATCACGCCACCAGCCGCGGCAACGCGCGCGAGCCAATCTACGCCGACGACCACGACCGCCTGATTTTCCTCGACGTCCTCGCCACGACCGTGGGCCAGTTCCGCTGGCGCATGTACGCCTACTGCATGATGGGCAATCACTATCACCTGCTCCTCGAGACCCCGGAGCCGAACCTCTCTCGCGGCATGCGACAGTTGAACGGCGTCTACACACAACGCTTCAACCGCCGCCACGACCGCGTCGGGCACGTCTTCCAGGGACGATTCAAGGCCATCGTGGTCGATCGCGACTCGTATCTGCTCGAGCTCTGCCGGTACGTCGTGCTGAACCCCGTTCGCGCCGGATTGCTCGCCTCGCCCGAGCCCTACCCCTGGAGCAGCTACCGCGCCACCATAGGCCTCGAGCAGGCGCCGGCGTGGCTGGACGTCGAGGCCGTTCTCAGGCAGTTCGGCCCGACGCCCGAACGCGCGCGTCGGCGTTACAGCTCGTTCGTTTATCGTGGCATCGGCCAGACGGGTCCTTGGGAACATCTTCGCGGACAGCTCGTCCTCGGGGACGAGGGCTTCGCGGAGCGCCTGCGACAGGAGATGCTCCCGGAGAATCTGAGCCCAGAAATCCCAAGGGCGCAGCGGCACGCCGGTCGGCCACCCCTCGAAACGCTGCTCGGGCAGGTTACGAGGGCGAGCCGAGCGGAGCGGGACCGGGCGTTCGCAATTGCGCACATCGAGCACGGGTACACGCTTGCCGAGATCGCCCGTGCAGCCGGTGTGCACTACTCGACCGTCAGCAAGGGGATCAGCAAAGACCGAGTCAGCAAAGACCGAGAGACCGTCTTGGCGGGTGTCACTTGGCCGGTCTCAGGTCTTGATAAAGCATGCACTTGGCCGCTGTCAGGTCTTGATAAATCAGGAGTTCCACCGAAAACGGAAGAAAAAATGCGGTGACTGCCGCCGCACCTCGTCGGACGTGCCAGTTCGACCCTCGGTGACTCCTGCCGCGCCTCGTCGAAACTGCCAGCTCGACCCTCCATGCCTCTACGCCGCCTCAGCCATCTTGCCCTCGTCGCGCGCAGCGCCTTCGCGGCGCGCGCAACCCTCGTAACCCTCGCGGCTCTCGTTGGTCTAGCAGCTCTCGTCGCGCTGGCGGCACTCGTTGGGCCGGCGAATCTCGTACCCGTCGCCACAGCTGAAGCAGGCCCAGCGGCCAACGCAGCGGCCAACGCAGCGGCCGACGCAGCGGCCAACGCAGCGGCCGACGCGGCGGCCGACTCAGTGCTCGGACTGGGCGACAACCACGCGGGAGACCGGGGTAACCGGCGTAACCGGGGTAACCGGGGCCCAACCGCCGACCCGGCCGGCCAGCGCCTCTCCATCGAGCGGTTCGCCACGGAGTCGGTGGTTGGCCCCGAAGATTTCGCCATTGAGCCCTCGGGTGATCTCGTCTGCGGCACCGCCGACGGCCGCATCCTCCGTGTCCGCGTGACGGACGGGCGGTCCGAGGAATTGGCGCAGACGGGGGGGTATCCCCTCGGCCTGGCCTTCGACCGGCACGGCAACTTGCTGATCGCCGACGCGCACCGTGGGCTTCTGAGCCTGGACGAGCACCGGGGCCTTCAGAGCCCTGCCCAGGGCCGGGAGTTCCCGAACCTGGGCGAGGACCCGGGGCTTCCAACTCCGGCCCCCGGCGGGGAGGTCCGGGCACTCGTCACCGAGGAAGGTGGGGCGGCGCTCCATTTCACCAACGGCGTGGCCATCGGTGCGAGCGGGGCCGTCTACTTTTCCGACAGCTCCCGACGCCATGGACCCGAGGCGGTCCACCGGGAGGCCCTGGACGCCCAGCCGAGCGGCCGGCTCCTGCGCTACGACCCTGCCACGGGGGCGGTGGATCGCCTGCTCGACGGCCTTTTCTTCGCCAACGGCGTCGCGGTGGACCCGGAGGAGCGGTTCGTGCTGGTGGCGGAGACCTTCGCCTACCGGGTCACCCGCTACTGGCTGCAAGGGGCTCAGGCCGGCCGTTCCGAGGCATTCGTCGAGGACCTGCCGGGCCTGCCCGACGGAATCTCGTACAACGGTGCCGGGGTCTACTGGCTTGCCCTCTTCGCCCCGCGCAGCCGCCTGCTGGACGCGCTCGCCCACTGGCCGTCCGTTCGACGGTTGCTGGCGTGGCTGCCCGCATCCCTGCTCCCGGCGCCCGAGCGCCATGGGCGCGTGCTGGGCCTGGACATCGAGGGGCGGGTCGTCCACGACCTCCGGGATCCTGCCGGGACCTACGCGCCGATTTCCAGCGCCCGGCAGGTGGGCCCTTGGCTCTACCTCGGCAGCCTGACCGAGAGCGGGATCGGGCGGGCGGCACTGCCGGCCCCGGAGAAGGAATCGAACTGACCCCAGTGCACCCGCCGAATCGGCCACCTACGACAGACCGCTGGCTGCCCCCGTGGCCGTCAGTCGCGCGGCGCGAAGTCGCGGTGGATCCGGGCCGAGACCAGGGCAACCTGGTCCGGCTCCACCGGCGTGTCCTCCAGGCGGGAAAGCAGCGTCTCCAGGTCCGCGAGCCCGGCGCCCGTAACCGCGGCCGTGAACTCCATATCCTTGGGGCGTCCGGCGACGTACTTGCTTATCAGCAGATCGTGGACTTCGAGGCAGTAGCCGGTGACGCCGTGGGTGTTCTCGTTGCGGACCGGCACCAGCCGCTTCCTCCAGCCTGTCGGAAGCACCGCCGTTCGTTCCTCGACGCCGTCGGCGTAGTAACCGAACGTCTCGTGGAATGGTGACCCCTCGCCGATCGCTCCGTCGATGAGCGCCCACCGCTCGGGGAACTGGACAGGGATCAGGTCCGCCTCGATGGACCGCAGTGCCTCGGCGGGGGCATCGGGGTGCTGACCGAGGATGGCCTGGCTGCCGATCACGATCAGGTCGCTCTCCGCAATTGCCCCCGCGGCCCGGATGAGGTGCTCGAGGTCGCGACGCTTCATGCGGTGCCCGCCCTCCGCCGCTCCGGCGTTCGCGGCGCGCCGTCTCCCTCTGGACGGATCAGGCGCATCAGTCGAGCCCTTTACGAATCGCCCAACGCTCGCGCGCAGTCAGCGCGCCGGCAAAGGGCGAGCACGATCGCAGCCAGACTGCCCGCTCGGAGTCCTCGCGCAGGACCCGAACGACCACCTCGACCGGCTCCGAGAGGATCCGCCGCCACTCGTCCATCCAAGCAGGCATCCGCTCGTAGCGGACTGCCCAGCGGTCCAGGTTGTTTCGGGCTCTGGCAATGACGCCCTCGGGGTCCGCAAGCAGCCGTCTTGCAACAGCCTCGTGCTCCCGGGCGATCCAGTGCTCGATCTGACGCTGGGCCTCCACCACAACGCAAATCTAGCAGGCCACCCCCTCGCGCGCGAGCACACGCGAAGCAGCCGCCGTCGCGAGTTGCCGATTACAGGCCACCCCCTCGCGCGCGAGCACACTCTGCCCGGTAAACGGGGACATTCTGGTTTTCCGGCCGAGAAGCCGCGCCTCGCGTGGCCTGCAGGAAAAGCAGAATGTCCCCGTTTTCCCATTGACGGGGGTGCAGGCTTGGGCTTTGCTAATTGTAAGTCCAACTGACAATCAGCAAAGCCCATGATCCACCGCCAGGTTGCAGCAACCCTCCTGCAGATGGCCAGCCAGTACCCGGTGGTCGCGGTGACGGGCCCGCGCCAGTCGGGCAAGACTACCCTCGTCCGGGCCCTCTTCGGAAAGCTCCCCTATGTCTCCCTCGAGGAACCGGACCGGCGCGCCTTCGCCCTCGAGGACCCCCGCGGCTTCCTCGCCGCCTACCCTGACGGCGCGGTGCTGGACGAGGTGCAGCGCGCCCCCGACCTGCTCTCCTATCTCCAGACCTTGGTGGACAGGGACCCGAGGCCGGGGCGCTTCATCCTCACCGGGTCCCAGCAGCTCGGCCTCCTCTCGGGCATTGCCCAGTCGCTCGCAGGGCGGGTCGCGCTGATCAAACTGCTACCGTTCAGCCTCGGCGAGCTCGAGGGTAGCGGTCAGGCCCCCGCGACCGTCGACAAGCTGCTCCTGCAGGGGCTCTACCCTCCAATTTACGATCGAGGCCTCGACCCGACAACCTGGTACGCCAATTACGTGGCTACCTACCTGGAGCGCGACGTCCGCCAGCTCGTCAACGTCCGGGACCTCACCACCTTCGACCGCTTCCTGCGTCTCTGCGCCGGCCGCTCGGGGCAGCTCCTGAACCTCTCCGGCCTCGCCAGCGACGCGGGCGTCAGCCACAACACCGCGCGCGCCTGGGTCTCGGTGCTGGAGGCAAGCTACCTGGTGCAGCTACTGCCCCCGTATCACCGCAGCTTCAACAAGCGGCTCGTGAAAACGCCGAAACTGTACTTCCTCGACCCGGGTCTCGCGAGCTGGCTCGTCGGCATTCGGACGCTTGACCAGCTCGTCGTCCACCCCCTGCGGGGCGCGCTGTTCGAGGGATGGGTCGTCAGTGAGGCCCTCAAGGCTCGCTACCACCAGGGACTCGCGCCCGACCTCTATTTCTGGCGCGACAACAGCGGCCATGAGGTCGACCTGCTCCGCGAAGACGGCGCAGTGCTCACCCCGTTCGAGATCAAGAGTGGGCGGACCGTCGTGCCCGATTTCTTCACGGGCCTACGGCGCTGGGTCACCATCGCCGGCGACGCGGCCGGCCAGCCCTACCTCGTCTACGGCGGCGACGAGCGCCAGATCCGGTCCGGCGTCACCGTCCTGCCCTGGCGTGCGTTGGGACAACTGGAACGTTGAAATGGGGACATTCTGGTTTTTCGAAACGGGGACATTCTGGTTATTCCATTACCTCCAGCCCACGCCCTGTCACCCAGGCGCCCAGGCGCCCGAGCACCCTGGCGTACGGGCACAGGGGCACAGGGGCACAGGGGCACCCGGACACATGGGCAAGACACAGGCGCGGCGGTGATGGAAAAGCCAGGCGGCGGTGGAAAAACCAGAATGTCCCCGTTTCTAGCCGGAGTGGCGCGGTCGGCCCGGCGCCCGGAGGGAGGATTCGAGGCCCAGGCGCGCAGCGGTCTGCTCGACCCAGACGCCGTCCCCGTAGGGGGCCCCGCGGTTGACGCATTCGCGCAACTGGCGCAGGGATTCCGGAGGCTCGACGCTTTCATTCACATGCTGCAACCAGTTGGCCGGGCGCGGCACGGGCCATTCGTCGACTCGCAGAATGCTCCGCCGGCTACCCTGCAGACCACTCCGCAGGCCGCTCCCCACACCGCTCTGCACACCGATCCCCACACCGATCCCCACACCGCTCTGCACGCTGCCCCCCAGGCCGCTCTCCGCAGGGGAGACGGCTGCCGCGCTCGACCAGGCCCACTCCTCGGCCCGACGCACCAGACCGGCGCGCAGCGGGTTGGCTTCCACGTAGCGCAGAACCGCGAGGAGGTGCCCGTCGCTCTGGACGGGGAAGGCCTTGAACCGCCCCTGCCAAACCCGGCCACTGGTACCGAGCACGCGGTGGTAGCGGCGCACGTGTGCGGTGAGCAGCCATTGCATCCACCGGCTCAGGTCACCGTCTTCGTGCGGCCAGAGCACCAGGTGAAAGTGGTTCGGCATCAGGCAGTACGCGAGCAAGCGCATGGGAATGCGCTCGTCGGCACGCTCGACGAGCTGAAGGAACGCGGCATAGTCGGGAGGGCTGTGGTAGACCGTAGCCCTCTGGTTGCCGCGATTGATGACGTGATAGATGGCGCCGCCGACCGACGCCCGTGCCGTCCTTGGCATGGCACAAAGCCTAAGTGTCCAGGCCGATGCTGTCCATAGGAAAACGGGGACATTCTGCTTTACTGAAAACGGGGACATTCTGGTTTTTCGGCTGGTTTTCCGGCTGGTTCTCCGGAGAATGAGGCGTAGCATGGGGCGGCACGGCACGGCGCGGCACGGGGCGGCCTCCACGCACCACACCACCGGTTCGCGGGAAGCCGCGCCCTGCGCGGCTTCCCGGAAAACCAGAATGTCCCCGTTTTCCGCTTCCGGTCAGATCCTTCGCATCGCCCCCCGGACCCAGGGAAGCAGATGCTCGAAATCGGCGCGGCCCCGCTCGAGGCAATCCACGATGAAGGCATGCGCCGCCTTCGGCTCGACCTCCAGCCGCCAGCCATTCAGGCGCAAAAAAACATCGGCGGAAAAAAAAGCGACCCTCTTGTTGCCATCCACGAAGGGGTGATTCATCAGCAGGGACTCGAACAGCGCCGTCGCCATCTCGGCGACGTCCCGGTAGTAGCCGGTACGGGGTCGATAGAGAGCGCTCTCCAGAAGTCCAACGTCGCGCACGCCCGGCGCGCCGCCAAAACGCCCGACGAGGCGCTCGTGCACCAGGAGCGCCTCGTCCAACGAGAGGAACCTGACCAAGGACCTGACCACTGACTTGCCCGCCGACCCACCCGCCAACCTGGCCACGGACCTGCCGACTGGCAGTCTACTCGGCCAGCAGCCGCCCAAGCTCTTCGTGGTCGCGCATGGCGTCCTCGAGGTGGAGCAGAACCTCGGGTCGCACCCGGTGGCGATGAACGTAGTCGCGGATGGCTTCAGTGAGGACCCCGGAGATGCTCTGGTGCGTCTCCTCCGCCAACTCCCGCAGCTCGTCCCAGACTTCCTCGTCCACCTTGGAACTGACTTTCACCGCACTCATATCCTCACCGCAGTCTTGAGAGCCACTCGGCGTGAGTCTTGACTTATCTTGACATGTCAAGATAAGTCAAGACAGTGCGTAAAGACAGTACCATGCGCAACTGGCACGGGAAACGGGGACATTCTGGTTTTTCGGCTGGTTCTCCGGAGAATGAGGCGTGGCACGGGGCGGCACGGCGCGGCGCGGCACGGGACGGCCTCCACGGACCACACTGCCGGTTCGCGGGAAGCCGCGCCCTGCGCGGCTTCCCGGAAAACCAGAATGTCCCCGTTTCCGGGCGGGAAGGAGGAAACCGATGAACGCACGCGTTGCGGCAGTCTCGATTCTGCTGGCTGGCCTGTTGTCCCCCGGGTGGTCCCTGGCGGCGGAGGCCCCCATAGAGACCCGGCACCTCAGCGTCAGCGACGCCACGGGCCGCCTCTCCAGCCAGCAGCTCAAGACCCTGGCGGACGAAGCACAAGCGACGATGGGGAAGGTGCTGGCCTTCTGGTCCGCGGACGCCGGCCTGGACAGGTTCGGGAAGATTCGGGTCGTCTTCGACGCGCCGCGACGCGACATCTACGGGAGCGTCTTCTACTGGAGTGAAGGCCCCGCCGGGCGGGTGCGCACCCTGCGCGTCCTCAAGGGCGAAGGTCCGCCGCAAATGCTGGCGCACAAACTGACCAGCGCGGTTTTCCCCCAGAAGGACAAGCTGATTCGCAACCTGATGGGGATTGTCGCGGAAGCTCAGATCGGCAACCCACTCACCTTTCCGATGTGCGGCTTCGGCAGCGACGCGTGGGTGCTGGCGCTGCTGCAGACGACCGGGTACATCCCGCTCGACGACCTGGGACCCGATCACGAGTCCTGGGGGATGAGGGATGCCGGCGGTGGCCAGCTCATGGTCTTCGACCGGTCGCGACAGCACCGGGCCTATGCCGAGACCGGGTCGTTCGGCAATTACCTGTTCAGGACTTTCGGCGTGGACCGTCTGAAGCGCCTCCAGCGGCTATCCCAGGAGAAGGACCGCCCGATGCAGGCCGTCTTCGGGCGCACTCTCCAGCAACTGGAGGCCGACTGGCGGAGTCAGCTGCAGGCGACCGCCAGACCCGCAGGGGCCGAGTCGGCGAGGGTGGCGACAGCAGCGACAGTGGAGACGGTGGAGACAGTGGGGAAGTTGTTCGAGAGCGACGCCAACACGGCCTGCGCAGCGGCGCAGAAGCTGGCATCTCGCGGACGCTAGCAGGGATACGAAAACGGGGACATTCTGGTTTTCTGGAAAGCCACACAGGGCGCGGCCTCCCGCAAACCGGAGGAGAGGAGAAGCGGGGGAGGAGGAAGAGGAGGAGGAGGAGGAGGAGGAGGAGCGAACGAGGAGCGGAAGAGCGGAGGAGGAGGAAAAGGAGCGGAGGACCGGGACATGGAGGCCGCGCCGCGCCTCATTCTCCGTCTCCGGAAAAACAGGTGGAGGCCGCGCCGCACCTCATTCTCCGGAAAACCAGAATGTCCCCGTTTCCGTTTATGTTTTTCCGGGGGGGAGCGCCGGGTTCGCGGGCGGCTGGCTGGGCAAGGTCGACGGCCACCCGGCCTGAACCGACCCAAGCACCGGCCCGACCGACTGCGGAGGCAGGGTGATGTGGATGGAGGGAACACCGTGCCCCTCCTCCCGGGGGGTACGGCGCAGGAACTCGTAGAGCCACACGGCGAGCAGCCCGAGCAGCAGGGCCCCACCGAGGCTCACACCGGCGTCACGCAGGTACAGCGGACCTACCGGATCCGCGGCCACCAGGGGCGGCGCCAGGAGCTGGACCTCAGGGGCGCGCTGCCCGCTCGCGAGCCCGACCCGCAGCAGGCGGTCGCGCGTGGCGTTGTGAAGCGACTCCAACTGGGCGAGCTCGTCCTGCAACGCCTTGTGCTCCTCGTAGCGCGCGGTGAACTCCGCCGCCGCGCGCTTGTGGGCCTCAAGCTCCGCGTTCAACCCCTCCACGTTCTTGCGGGCGCTCGCGAGCCCCTGCTCGGCGTCGTCCAGGACGGCGCGCGCCGCCTGAGATCGCTGGCGCGTGATGTCCGCGTCAAGCTCGGCGAGGCTGGCGCGCATCGCCTTGTACTTCGGGTCCAGGGTCAGAAACCGCTCCGTGTAACGCTTGCCGGCCTCCTGCAACTCCTCCCGGAGCTGGCGCGCCCGATTCTCCATGCCAGCGACGATCGGCTTGTCCTCGGCGCGCAGCACGGATTTCCCCGCGGCGAGGTCCGAGCGCACGGCCGCGACGCGCGCCTCGGCCTCGACCATCTTCTGCCGCGCCTGGGCGAGCGCGAGCGTGAGCTGCTTCAGGCGCGTGGCGGCCTCGTTGTCCTCCCGCTCGGAGGAGAGGATCTCGTTCCGCGCCCGAAACTGCTCCAGCGCCCGCCGCTTCTCCTCCCGCTGCCGGTCGAGCGTTTCCACCTGACGCTGGAGGTCGTCGCGGGTCGTCGAGGAGACCTGCTGCCGGGCCGCCGCCCGCTGGGCCAGGTAGAGCTCGAGCCAGACATCGAGCACCTGCTTCAGCCGCGCCCGGTCGGTTCCCCTCGCCGCCAGCTCGACGACGTCGGTCCCCGCGACCTGGCTGGCCGAGAGCATCGTCGACACCTCATCGAAGGTCGCCCCCCCGGCCGCAGTGGCCCCCGCGGCACCCATGGCCCCCGTAGCCCCAGAGACCCCCACCGCCCCCACCGCCCCCACCGCCCCGTCGGGCGCCTCGGCCTGGAGCCGGCGGACGACCGCGCCAAGCAGTGGGGCGCTCGTGAGCACCCGCAACTCACCCGCCACCACGTCGGCGCTCGCACCCTCCGCCGGTCGGGTCGACTCTGGGGCAGCGACAACGCGAGCAGGATCGGCAGCGGCAGCGGCAGCGGCAGTGGGAGCCAACACCCCTGGCACGGTCGCCGGCGTCGCGGCAGCGACCCGGAGACTCGCCGTGCCCCGGTACTCTGCCGGCCGCGCGAACGTGTACCCGAGCCCGACGACCGCCGAAAGGCTGAAGACCCCCAGGAAGATCGGGAGCCGCAGCGCGCGCTGGCGGGAGACCTCGACCAGGCTGTGCACCTGTCCGCCCCAGGGAGTTGTCTCGGTCGTCACGGTCCGCCTCCGGCTATGCTCGACACCCGCTACCCCCACTGGGCACCAGGATACCCCCTCTGCAAAACGAAAACGGGGACATTCTGCTTTTCCGGCTCGGGTTCCTGATCGCTTTCCGATCCGATTTTCTAGGCTCGGTCTCCGGTCCGGTTTCCTGCTCGCCTTCCTCCTCGGATTCCGGCTCGCTTTCCGGAGAGCCTCACACGGCGCGGCCTCTACGAACCACCCCACCGGATGCTGAAAAGCCGCGCCCTACCTGGCTTTCCGGGAATGCAGAATGTCCCCGTTTCCCGCTGCATCGCGTTCCGGGAATGCAGAATGTCCCCGTTTTCCATCTCCCCGTTGCTTTCGCACACGGAGGCTCTTACCTTGTAAGAAAAGGAGGGATCAGCATGGCCAGCGTTACGGTTTCCGAGAAGGGGCAAGTGGTCATCCCGGCGGGGATCCGGCGGCGGCTCGGGATCGAGCCGGGCAGCAAGCTGGATTTCGAACTGGAGGGGGACAGCATTCGGGTCCGGCCCATTCGGACCATTCGGCGCACCCGGCCCGAGGACGGCTACGGCATGCTGAAATGCGACCAGCCAGGGGAAAGGCACCTCGGCGACTTCGACGTCGCAACCGCCATGCGTGGCGCGCGCCATGATCGCTCTTGATACCAACGTGCTGGCACGGTTCTACGTGGATGATCCGGCCGACCCGGAGGCCGCCGGGCAACGTCCGGTGGCCTACGAGGTCGTTACCCGCAGCCCCAACCTGTTCATTCCGCTCACCGTTACCCTGGAGCTGGAATGGGTGCTCCGCGCCTTCTACCGCTTCGAGGCGAGCCAGGTCACCCAGGTGATGGAGCACCTGCTCGGACTTCCCAACATCAACGTCGAGGACGCGGGCCGCGTCGCCCGCGCCATGAACCTCCTCGAGCAGGGCATGGACTTTGCCGATGCCCTGCACCTCGCGGGCAGCGAGCACTGCGAAGCGCTCTATACCTTCGATGACCGGCGGTTCGCGCGACGGGCCCGGCGCATCGGTGCGACGCCGAACGTCGTCGTGCCGCAGGCAGCCTCAAAGTCCCGCTGACACCCGGGCGAAAACGGGGACATTCTGCTTTTCCGGCTCGGTTTTCCGGGTCGCTTTCCGATCCGGTTTTCTAGGCTCGGTCTCCAGTCCGGTTTCCTGCTCGCCTTCCTCCTCGGGTTTCCGGTCCGGTTTCCTACTCGCCTTCCTGCTCGGATTCCTGCTCGCCTTCCTCCTCGGATTCCGGCTCGCGCCTTCATGCTCGAATTCCTGCTCGCTTTCCTCCTCGGATTCCGGCTCGCGCCTTCATGCTCGAATTCCTGCTCGCTTTCTGGAGACCCTCACCCGGCGCAGCCTCTACGAACCACACCACCGGATGCTGAAAGGCCGCGGCGCACACCGAGGCGCACCTGGCCCACAGGAAATGCAGAATGTCCCCGTTTCCGTTTCCCGTTTTCAGCGATGCGAGCGGCGGGCGCGGTGACCCAGGCCGAGCAGGCCAACGCCGATCAGGCCCAGGCACCCGGACACCCGGGAAAGATATAGGGGGACTGTCGGGGGTTTTTACACTTTTGAACCGGTCTCGCTTGCCCCCCATTTCGGTATTGCCCTCTACTTGCGCTAACACCC
>CALMKJ010000087.1 GCA_937867305.1 uncultured Ectothiorhodospiraceae bacterium
GCCAGTTCCGGGGGGTGTGCGTGCCGGGCACGTTCATGCGGTGCTCGGAGCCGAGTCCCAACAGGTCCTGCATGGGCAGGACCGCCAGCCGGGACACCGAGGCGAGCGCGGTGCGGCAGAGGGCCGTCGGCATCGCATCCGCCGCGCAGCCCAGATACTCGAGCACGTACTCGCGAGTGGCCGGGTCCAGCGAGTGGAACCAGCCGAGGGTGGTGTCGTTGTCGTGGGTCCCGGTGTACACCACCGCATTCACCGGAAGGTTGTGCGGCAGGTACGGGTTGCCCGAGCCCCCCGCGAAGGCGAATTGCAGCACCTTCATCCCCGGCAGGCCGAAGCGGTCGCGGAGCTCTTCCACTTCCCGCGTGATGAACCCCAGGTCCTCCGCCACGAGCGGAAGACGCTGGAAGACCTCCCGCAACCGGTTCAACAGGGCCTCACCGGGTGCCAGCACCCACCGTCCCGCCACCGCAGTCTGCTCGCCGGCCGGGATCTCCCAGAAGGCCTGCAGCCCCCGGAAGTGGTCGATGCGCAGGAGGTCGAACTGCTCCAACTGGGTCCGCACACGCTCCACCCACCAGGAGAAACCATCGGCCTGCAGGCGGTCCCAGTCGTACTGGGGATTGCCCCACCGCTGCCCCGTTGCGGAAAAGTAGTCGGGCGGAACCCCCGCGACGACCGTCGGGCGGCCTTCGGGATCGAGTCGAAACCACTGGCGGTGGGCCCAGACGTCGGCGCTGTCCTCGGCGACGTACAGCGGAATGTCTCCGAATACCCGGACCCCGCGCTCGTTGGCGTAGCGGCGCAGCTCGCCCCACTGGCGATAGAAGACGTACTGTTCGAAGCGCCGCTGGTTCACGGCGTCCTCGTGGGCCACGAGGGCCGCCTCGAGCGCGGCCGGGACCCGGTCCCGAACCCCCACCGGCCACTCCCACCAGGGCCTCCCGCCCTGAGCCTCGCGCAGGGCCTGGAACAGGGCGTGGTCGTCGAGCCAGTAGCGATGGCGCTCGGCGAAGCTGCGGCACTCGCGCAGGGACTCCTCGTGCGCGCCCGACCGGTGCACCCGGTAGGCCTCGCCCAGACGGCGGCGTCGATAGGCCTCGGGCGGCTCCCCCGCCCAGGGCCCCCCGTCGGGGGCCAGCAACCCCTCCCCCACGAGACGCTCGAGGCTGATCAGGAGCTCACTCCCCGCGTGCGCGGACTGACAACGATAGGGCGACCCCTCGTCGTGCGTGGGCCCCAGGGGCAGCGTCTGCCAGACCGTGAAACCGGCCGCGCACAGAAAGTCGATGAGACGGAAGGCATCCGGGCCCAGGTCACCGTTTCCGTGCCCCCCCGGCAGCGAGGTCGGGTGCACCAGCACTCCGGCGCATCGGCGATCGAGGGGAGAGGCCCCCGTGCTCACCGACTGTCCCCCACCACCCCACTAACGGACACGGTGGATCTCTTGCCCCAGCATCTCCGGCGTCACAAGGACCACCCCACCCTCGGTCACGTAGTAACGCTCCATGTCCTTCTCCCTGTCCTCCCCGATCACCGTGCCCTCAGGGACGACGCAGGCGCGGTCCAGAACCGCCCGCCGGATCCTGCAGTGGCGCCCGATCTCCACGTCGGGCAGCACGACGGCGTCCTCGATGCGCGAGTACGAGTGCACCTTCACGTTCGAGAACAGCAACGAGCGTCGCAAGTAGGCCCCCGATACGATGCAGCCGCCGGAGACCATCGAGTCCACCGCCATCCCCCGGCGATCGGCGTCGTCGAAGACGAACTTCGCCGGTGGCAGTTGGGCCTGATAGGTCCAGATGGGCCAATCCTCATCGTAGAGGTTGAGCTCGGGACTGACGCTGACGAGCTCCATGTTGGCCTCCCAGAAGGCGTCCACGGTTCCCACGTCGCGCCAGTATCCCTGCCGCCCCGTCTGGACGTCACGGAACGGGTAGCTCATCACCCGGTACTCCTTCAGCACCGAGGGGATGATGTCCTTGCCGAAATCGTGGCTCGAGGAGCGCCGGTCCGCATCCATGATCAATTGATCGAAGAGGAACGCACGACTGAAGACGTAGATCCCCATGGACGCCAGGGCGACGTCCGGCTTGCCGGGAACCGGCGTGGGGTGGGCAGGCTTCTCCTGGAATTCGACCACCCTTCCCTCGGCGTCGCTCGTCATGACACCGAACTCGCGGGCCTGATCGACGGGCACCTCGATGCAACCGACAGTCATGTCCGCACCCGACTCGACGTGGTGCGCGACCATGGGACCGTAGTCCATCTTGTAGATGTGGTCACCGGCCAGGACCAGCAGGTACTTGGGGTCGTGATCGCGGATGATGTCCAGGTTCTGGTAGACGGCGTCGGCCGTTCCCTGATACCACGCGGTTTCCTGAACGCGCTGTTGCGCGGGCAGGAGCTCCACGAACTCGCCGAACTCCCCGCGCAGGAACCCCCAACCGCGCTGGACGTGCAGGAGCAGCGAATGCGCCTTGTACTGGGTGAGCACGCAGACCCGGCGGATCCCGGAGTTCATGCAGTTCGAGAGGGGGAAGTCGATGATGCGGAACTTCCCACCGAACGGGGTTGCGGGCTTTGCCCGCCAGAGCGTCAGGTGCTTGAGACGCGATCCGCGCCCACCCGCCAGGATCAGAGCCAGAGTGTCGCGGGTGATACGGCTGACGAAACGAATTGAGTCGGTGGAAGGCATGCTACCTCCGGTTGCCCGATCGGGCCCTATTCGCAGGGTCCAGCCCGCTCGTCCCTGAACGGCCCTCCCTTGGTCGCCGCGACCTTATGTTACCATCCCGGCGACTGCACTCAATGCGAGGACCGCGCCCTTGCGGCCGTGGTCCTCCACGACCACGGCGCCGACGATGTCCTCCCACGAACAGCCGCCAGTGCGCACGTTCCACGGCACCGTCTCGGACGCGACGCAGAGCCCCCCAGGAATCCCCCTCTCCGACCTCGGGGACTTCCTCGCAGGACAGCACCGCAAGGCACACCGCGTGCTCGGCTCCAACCTCGCGCGCGCGGGTGGCGCCGAGGGGGTCCTCTTTTCGGTGTGGGCACCGGGAACGGAGGCGGCCAGCGTGGTCGGAGATTTCAACGGCTGGCAGCCCGGAGCCCAGCCGATGCGCCGATGCCAGGACTCGGGCGTCTGGGAGTCATTCGTCCCGGGTCTGCTCGCCGGTGCTCGTTATCGCTTCGCGCTGCGCACACGAGGCGGGCCCTGGACCGAGCGCCCGGACCCGTTCGCCCGGGAGCTGGCGGCGCCCGGCGCCGGCATCGCGGTGGTCCGTGATGATCGGCCCCATGCATGGCAGGACGACGAGTGGATGAACGCCCGCGGCAACCGCGACTGGCTGCGGGAGCCGATCGCCATCTTCGAGGCCGGCCCCGGGGCGTGGGGCCGCGCGGCGGATGGCCGCCCCCTCGGATACCGGGCGCTTGCGGACCGGCTGGTGCCCCAGGCCGCGGGGCTCGGCTTCACCCACATCGAGCTCGCGGGCGTCGCCTGCAGCGAGCACGGGGGACGCCCCACCGCGGATGCGCCGTTCACTCCCTCGCCCCGCTTTGGAACGCCGGAAGACTTTCGTTCCTTCGTGGACCGCTGCCACGGGCACGGGATCGGCGTTCTGGTCGATTGGCCTGCAGCCTACGTGGGCCGCGACCTCACGCGATTCGATGGCAACGCACTCTTCGAGCGGGCACCAGCCGGCACGCAGGGAGCGGAGTCCCGGTCAGCGGCTGCGTTCGACTACGGGCGCCCGGCCGTGCGCAGCCTGCTGCTCTCGAGCGCACTGTTCTGGCTGCAGGAGATGCACCTGGACGGCCTGCGGCTGCCGGCCCTGGCCAGCGCCCTCTATCTGGACTACGAGCGCGGGGAAGGCGCCTGGACTCCGAACAAGTACGGTGGCAGCGAGAATCTGGACGCGATCCAGTTCCTGCGCGAGCTGACCGAAATGGTGCGAACGGAGGCTCCGGGGACCTTGATGGTGGCCGAGGAGCCCACGGGGTGGCCGCAGCTGACGCGTCCGCCCTGGCTCGGTGGTCTCGGTTTCACGCTGCGCTGGAGCAGCGGCTGGATGCACGACACTCTGGAGTATTTCGCCAAGGACCCGGTCTACCGCCACTATCATCACGACATGCTGACGCTCAGCCCCATGCACACCTTCGGGGAGAGCTACGTTCTGCCCCTCGGCGGAGAGGAGATGACCGGTCCCCAGGGGGCGCTCTGGAATCGGATGCCCGGGGACACCTGGCAGCGCCTCGCCAACGTTCGACTCCTCTACACCTACCTGTGGACCTTTCCGGGCAAGAAGCTCCTCTTCATGGGCGGGGCGCCCGGGCAGGCGGGCAGCTGGCTCATGCCGACCGGACCGGCCAACGGACGTGTCGCGGACCCCGACCCCGAGGGCCTGCGCGCGCTGGTGCGCGACCTGAATCGCCTCTACCGTGACTCGCCCCCGCTGCACCGCCAGGAGCTCAGCCAGCGCGGCTTCGAGTGGATCGACCGCCACGACGCCCCCCAGTCCATCATCGCGTACCTGCGCCGGGACGGCGACTCGGTGATGGTCGTCG
>CALMKJ010000088.1 GCA_937867305.1 uncultured Ectothiorhodospiraceae bacterium
CGACGACCATCACCGAGTCGCCGTCCCGGCGCAGGTACGCGATGATGGACTGGGGCGCGTCGTGGCGGTCGATCCACTCGAAGCCCCGTTGGCTGAGCTCCTGACGGTGCAACGGGGGTGAGTCACGGTAGAGGTGATTCAGATCGCGCACCAGCGCCCGCAGGCCTTCGGGTTCAGGGCCCGCGACGTGTCCGCCGGACTGCCCGGTCATCGTGTCCCAGCTACCCGCCTGCCCGGGAGCCCCGCCCATGAAGAGGAGCTTCTTGCCCGGGAAGGTCCACAGGTAGGTATAGAGAAGACGGACGTTGGCGAAGCGCTGCCATGTGTCGCCGGGCATCCGGTTCCAGAGCGCCCCCTGGGGACCGGTCATCTCCTCGCCGCTCAGCGGCAGCACGTAGTTCTCCCCGAACGTGTGCATGGGGCTCAGCGTCAGCATGTCGTGATGATAGTGGCGGTAGACGGGGTCCTTGGCGAAATACTCCAGGGTGTCGTGCATCCAGCCGCTGCTCCAGCGCAGCGTGAAACCGAGCCCGCCGAGCCAGGGCGGACGCGTGAGCTGAGGCCAGCCCGTCGGCTCCTCCGCCACCATCAGGCTGCCCGGAACTTCCGTCCGCACCATTTCGGTCAGCTCGCGCAGGAACTGGATCGCCTCCAGATTCTCGCTTCCACCGTATTTGTTCGGGGTCCACGCGCCCTCACCGCGCTCGTAGTCGAGATACAGGGCGCTCGCCAGGGCCGGCAGCCGCAGGCCGTCCAGGTGAAACTCCTGCAGCCAGAAGAGAGCGCTCGAGAGCAGCAAGCTGCGAACGCCCGGGCGCCCGAAGTCGAACGTGGCAGCTGACCGGGGCTCCACTCTCTGCGCGCCGGCAGACGCCTGCTCGAACAGTGCACTGCCATCGAATCGCGTGAGCTCGCGGGCTACGAAGACTGCCGGCCAATCGACCAGGACGCCAATCCCGTGCCCGTGGCAGCGGTCCACGAAGTACCGGAAGTCTTCCGTGGTCCCGAAGCGCGGCGAGGGGGTGAACGGCGCATCCGTGGTGGGGCGTCCCCCCTGCTCACTGCAGGCGACTCCGGCGAGCTCGACGTGGGTGAAGCCGAGCGCTGCGGCCTGGGGTACCAGTCGGTCCGCAAGGGCCCGGTAGCCGAGGGGGCGGCCATCCGCCTCGCAGCCCCAGGCACCGGGCGTGGCCTCGAAGATGGCGACCGGCTCCCGCAGCCAGTCGCGGGCGGCGCGGGCGCTCATCCAGTCTTCGTCCTGCCAGGCTTGAGGCTGAGGGTCACGCACCACCGCGATGCCGGAGCCGGGCGCCGCCCACTGCGTGGCGAAGGGGTCCAAACGCTCGATCCATGGCCCCCCTGCCGTGCGCAGCGCGAATCGATAGCGAGCGCCCGGTGCAAGACCGGGGACGAACGACTCCCAGACGCCCGAGTCCTGGCATCGGCGCATCGGCTGGACAGCGGGTTTCCAGCCGTTGAAATCGCCGACCACACTCGCCGCCTCCGCTCCCGGTGCCCACACCGAAAACAGGACCCCGTCGGCGGCGCCCACGCGAGCGAGGTGCGCGCCGAGCATGCGGTGCGCCCTGTGGTGCTGTCCCGAGAGGAAGTCCCGGAGGTCGGAGAGGGGGATGTCGGGGGGAACCTGAGCTGCCTGCGAGACGGCGCCTTGGAACATGCGCACTGGCGGCTGTTCGTGGGAGGACATCGTCGGCGCCGTGGTCGTGGAGGACCGCGGTCGCAACGGCGCGGACCTCGCATTGAGTGCAGTCGCCGGGATGGTAACATAAGGCCGCGGCGACCAAGGGAGGGCCGGTCAGGGAGGACCGGGCTGGACCCTGCGAGTAGGGCCCGATCGGGCGACTGGAGGTAGCATGCCTTCCACCGACTCAATTCGTTTCGTCAGCCGTCTCACCCGCGACACTCTGGCCCTGATCCTGGCGGGCGGACGCGGCTCGCGTCTCAAGCACCTGACGCTCTGGCGGGCGAAGCCTGCGACCCCCTTCGGCGGGAAGTTCCGCATCATCGACTTCCCGCTCTCGAACTGCATGAACTCCGGAATCCGCCGGATCTGCGTGCTCACCCAGTACAAGGCGCACTCGCTGCTCCTGCACGTACAGCATGGTTGGGGGTTCCTGCGCGGCGAGTTCGGCGAGTTCGTGGAGCTCCTGCCCGCCCAGCAGCGCGTGCAGGAAACCGCGTGGTACCAGGGAACGGCCGACGCCGTCTACCAGAACCTGGACATCATCCGCGACCACGACCCCAAGTACGTTCTGGTCCTGGCCGGTGACCACATCTACAAGATGGACTACGGCCCCATGGTCGCGTACCACGTCGAGTCGGGCGCGGACATGACGGTCGGTTGTATCGAAGTGCCGGTCGAGCAGGCCCGCGAGTTCGGTGTCATGACGAGCGACGCCGAGGGAAGGGTGGTCGAATTCCTGGAGAAGCCCGCCCACCCCACACCGGTTCCTGGCAAGCCGGACGTGGCCCTCGCATCCATGGGGATCTACGTCTTCAACCGCGCCTTCCTCTTCGATCAGTTGATCCAGGACGCGGACCGGCGCTCCTCGAGCCACGACTTCGGCAAGGACATCATCCCCTCGGTGCTGAAGGAGTACCGGGTGATGACCTACCCCTTCCGTGACGTCCAGACGGGGCGACAGGGATACTGGCGCGACGTGGGAACCGTAGACGCCTTCTGGGAGGCGAACATGGAGCTCGTCAGCGTCAGCCCCGAGCTCAACCTCTACGACAAGGAGTGGCCCATCTGGACCCATCAGGCTCAGCTGCCGCCGGCGAAGTTCGTGTTCGACGACGAGGATCGCCGGGGGATGGCGGTGGACTCGATGGTCTCCGGGGGCTGCATCATATCGGGTGCCTACTTGCGGCGGTCGTTGCTGTTCTCGAACGTGCTGGTGCACTCGTACTCGCGGATCGAGGATACGGTCGTCCTGCCCGATGTCGAGATCGGGCGCCACTGTCGGATCCGGCGGGCGGTTCTCGACCGCGCCTGCATCGTCCCCCCAGGCACGGTCATCGGGGAGGACCCCGGGAAGGACGCGGAGCGTTACTACGTGACCGAGGGCGGGGTGGTCCTTGTCACGCCGGAGATGCTGGGGCAAGAGATCCACCGTGTCCGTTAGCCGGCCTGCGGGGGATACGCCGTGAGCGGGGGTGCGTCTCCCCTCGCTCGCCGGTGTGCCGGGGTGCTGCTGCATCCGACCTCCCTGCCCGGAGGGCACGGAAACGGTG
The DNA here is from genome assembly GCA_937867305.1 of uncultured Ectothiorhodospiraceae bacterium. Taxonomy (GTDB): domain Bacteria; phylum Pseudomonadota; class Gammaproteobacteria; order JAABTG01; family JAABTG01; genus JAGNLM01. Next base: position 3,256 of record CALMKJ010000088.1, read on the forward strand.
ACCTGGGCCCGGACGCCTTTCGCCTGGTCGACTTCCTGCAAGCCGCCGGCTTCACGGTCTGGCAGACGCTGCCCCTGGGGCCTACCCACGACGAGGGCTCGCCCTATCGTTGCCAGTCCGCACACGCGGGCAGCGAGCTCCTGATCAGCCTCGACCGCCTGGTGGCGGACGGCCTGCTCGTGCCCGACGGGGGGCCCCGGCCGGGGGAGCTGCCCGAGGCCTATCGGCGCCGCCGTCTGGGCGAGGCCTACCGGGCGCACCGCTCGGGGGGACACGAGGAGTCCCGGCGCGAGTGCCGGGGCTTCGCCGAGCGCCACCGCTACTGGCTCGACGACCACGCCCTCTTTCAGGCCTTGCGGGAGGCCCAGGGCGGGCGTCCCTGGTGGGAGTGGCCGGCCGGGCTGCGGGACCGGGCTCCCGCAGCGCTCGAGGAGGCCCTCGCGACCTACGGGGACGCCGTGGACCAGCGGCGCTTCGAGCAGTTCGTCTTCTACCGTCAGTGGGGCGACCTGCGCCGCTACGCCAACGAGCGTGGCGTGCGGGTGTTCGGGGACATCCCCCTGTATGTCGCCGAGGACAGTGCCGATGTCTGGGCGTACCGGCAGTGGTTTCGGCTCGATTCGGAAGGCCGACCGACGGTCGTCGCGGGGGTTCCGCCCGACTACTTCTCCGCGACGGGCCAGCGTTGGGGCAATCCCCAGTACGACTGGGACCGTCTGCAGGCCGACGGCTTCTCCTGGTGGGTGGAGCGCCTGCGGACTCAGTTGGAGCAATTCGACCTCCTGCGCATCGACCACTTCCGTGGCCTGCAGGCCTTCTGGGAGATCCCGGCCAGGGAGCTGACCGCAGTGGCGGGGCGGTGGGTGCTGGCCCCCGGGGAAGCCCTGCTGAACCGGCTGCGGGAGGTGTTCCGGCGCCTCCCGCTCGTGGCGGAGGACCTCGGGTTCATCACGCGCGAAGTGGAAGAGCTCCGTGACCGCTTCGGCCTGCCGGGGATGAAGGTGCTGCAGTTCGCCTTCGGGGGAGGTTCGGGCACCCCGTACCTGCCGCACAACCTTCCGGTGAATGCGGTGGTGTACACCGGAACCCACGACAATGACACCACGCTCGGGTGGTTCCACTCCCTGGACCAGGGCACTCGCGACTACGTGCTCGAGTACCTGGGCTGCGCGGCCGACGCCATGCCGGCGGCCCTGTGCCGCGCTGCGCTCGCGTCGGTATCCAGGATGGCGGTCCTGCCCATGCAGGACCTGCTGGGGCTCGGCTCCGAGCACCGCATGAACGTGCCCGGCACGCACACCCCCCGGAACTGGC
>CALMKJ010000089.1 GCA_937867305.1 uncultured Ectothiorhodospiraceae bacterium
GAGGCAAGCTGGGCCTGCATCGCCTTGACGCTGGTCTCCACCGTCTTCAGCTGCTGGCGCACCACCTGCATTGACGAGGTGGCCGCGGTTGCCAGCTGGGCCATGGCCGCCTGCAGGTCGGAACCCTTCCCGAGGTCGGCCATCACCTTGTCGATGGCCAGCGCCTCAGAACGAACCTTTTCGAACGCCCTCAGAATCGGGGAGTTGTCAAGGTCGGCTTCGAATACGAGCTTGTCGGTCATGTCTGCTGTGTCTGGGCAGGTGTTTTCTCAGCGAGGTAGCTGAAAAAAGTCTCATCCATGCGCTGAATCAAGCGTAGATACTTGGCCCTCAGCTCGACAGAAGCAATCCCCATCAGCTGCAGATACGACAAAATCTCCGTTACGGAGATCGGCTCATGCCCGGACATGCCGCGAGCGCGAGACTTGTTCAGCTGAGCGAACGCGGTGTAGTAGGGAAGATCCGCCGCCTGTAGCTTGGGGCGGTTCAGCAGCGGGCGCGGCGTGATGCCGGTTCGCTTGGCCCGCGCTTCGAAAGCCTTGACAGAGGACCCCCAGCGGAGCCCCCAGTCAAGGTACGCGGTCAGTCGTTTCCCGCTTCTTCCTCGTCCTTGAGTCGGAACGACTCAGCGCTGTCGGCGATGTTGCCGATGCGCTTGCGGAAGTCCTTCACCTCGAGCAAGGTGACGGCGTTCTCCTTGGAGTACTCCAGCGCCTTGCCCTTGTACTCCAGACCCTTCCAGCCAAGCAGGATGGTCTCGGCCATCGTCTCGACGACCAGGGAGGTCACCAGCTTCTCGTTCTCGTCGGAGTTGTCCTCCGGATCGATCTGGTTGTCCTTCATGCGCTGGCGCAGCGCCTTGATGTAGTGGGGGTTGCCGGTGCGCGCGACCAGCACCTTGGCTTTCTTCGACAGGGGGAACCAGCGGCCCTCCGATTCAGCAACCTCGTCCGTAGCGAATGTAGCAAAGATGTCCATCTGTTGTAGTTCTTCTTGTGCAGGGGTGGAAAACAGGGCCCCGAGGGGCCCACCTATCGTGACAGCCTAGACCGTCATGATTCTTTACGCGGCCACCGAGCGGGTGATGCGGATGCCACGGTTGGTCGCTGCGTTGTAGAACGCTTCGAACGGCAGACTCAGCATCACGTCGTCGCGACCCTGAGTGGTCAGGCCGCCGTCCGTGAACTTGATCTTGTCGAAGTCGAAGATGTACCCGTTGCCGGCGGCGTCAGCCACGCCAACAGACAGGCTGGTGTTGGTGCCGGCGAGCCACTTGTTGTAGTAGGTCTCGTTCTCGACGTAGACATCCAGCGTGCCGCTGATGGCCAGCTCGCCCAGCGCAACCCCGGCGTTGCCGAAGATGCCCAGCGCCTTCTGACCGCGCGGGTTGTTGTTCACCGACAACTTCATGCTCTTGATGAAGGAGGTGGCACCGAGAATGCTGGTTCCGTTCTCGTAAATGGCCCCGAGGTCGGACACGGCGTTGACGGGGTCAAGTGTCTGCGAAGCGACCGGAGAGCCCGGGAGTGTGGTGGCAGACACCATACCGTCGTGACCTTGACCGATGAAGCCGAACGAACCCTTGACCATGGAGCCGACGTCCAGGTTCAGGTCCATGTTGCCGACCTGCATGCCGCGGAATGGCAGGAATTTGCCGATGTCGGTCAGCGCGTACTCCATCGTGAACGAGCCGAAGGTCGAGCCGTTGACAATGGACGACTGGGAGATGGCGTAACCCGCCGTCGTGGTGATGCCAAGGCCGGCTCCCGTCACCGGGGTAGACGCGTCCAGCGTGATTACCGTGGAGGTCGTCGAGCCCACCTTGAACCACGCGTCAGCGAAGTAAGCCTTCTGCGCGGTCGTCGCGCCAGCAGGAGGAATGACCTTGATCCAGGAGCCAGCGGCCAGCGTGGTGAACGCAGAGGTCGTGGTGGGCGCCGCGGCGGCCGTCAGGGAGCCGGAAGCCGTGGTCAGACTGAAGGTGGTTCCGAGGCCGTTGGTGCCGTAGTGCGTGAAGCCGGACTGACCCAGCAGATTGCACAGGAAGGGGTCGTACTCCTTGCAGGACAGCTCGAAGTTGAAGCCGCCGTCGATGTCCATGTCCACCAGGGCTGCACCAGTGGTCAGTCGATCCTGGCGAATTTCCTCCGACTTCAGGTACTTCACCTTGGCCTTCAAGGACGGCCCGGTCTGGCGCAAATTGACACCGTTGCCGGAACCAGGGGTCACCCCGCGGGTAGCTTCAGCGATGTAGCGAAGTTGCCCGAAGGCGTTGCTGGCGTAGGTCATAGGTATCCCCGAAAAAGTGAACAGTCAAACCAATAATGCGAACCATACTGGGGAGGAAATTTCCAGAAGTAAATCCCCCTACCCCAAAGTGAACGGTATCAGCACCCCCGTCTTGTGCCAGCCAAGCAGATTGGTCGGCACGGTGCGCTTCCTCGCGTCGAGGACTGCAGATCCGATGCGACGGGCCTGCAGCAGGGAGGACACAGACTCGATGATTTCCCCCGGCACCCTGGTACCCTCCCCTGTCTTGTAGAAGCAGGCCAGCGACACAGCGCCGAAGTCGCGAGTCCTCGGTGTCTCCCCGAAGGCGGCCACCGACCCCTCGTACCAGCGAATCTCCACATCAAGCCAGACCGGCCCGATCGTGTCCTCGTCGGGCACCGGCCCGTTCTCGTAGATCACTGGGAGGGTTGGAAAGCTGGCGGCGGCCCAGTCGCGGATCTCAGCGAACACCGCGGCACGAAACTCTTCGGATGTCATGACACCTCCTAGATGTGGTCGTTGAGGAAGGTCGAGCCGCCCATCTTGAAGCTCGTCCACTTGAACTTGATCAGGGTCTCGGCCACCGTCTCGTAGTCCCTGTTGACCCTTCGCAACTTCTTGGCCCAATACTCGGGTTTCTGCAGAGAAGCCAGGTAATTGGTATCAGACTCACCGTGGTCCGTGTCACCCTGCACGTTGTTGGAGAAGAACACCCGAGTTCCGCTGCGGATGCGGCTCACGCTGCCGCGCGACCCCGCCTCAACCAGGTGCCGGTTCTCGTCCAGAGCGTGCTGAATCCACTTGCGGTCGCCCTTCCTGCGGTGGCCCCAGCGGGCGTACGTGCCACCAGCCTTGGTATCAAGGATTTCCGGCTCGTCTCCGAGGGTGTCGTCGTGGGATAGGTCAGGTGCGTCCAGCCCGATCTTCCAGTTGGCTACGGCCCGGCCCGAGCCCTGCGGAGTCTGCATGAGCAGCTCGTTGAACAGCGCCCAGACCGCGGCCCGGAACTGCTTCAGTGACACGTCGACCGCCTTGTCCACCCAGGCGTCAAGTGTGCTTTCGATCCTCCTGGTCCTGCGACCCATCACGGCCTCGCGTGGACGACCACCGCTCCGCTGATCTCCTCCACCGCCGAGATGCTCCACGTCGTCCCAGCAAGCGTGACGGTGTCTTTGGTGGCAACCGAAGTGCCGGCCGGCAGCACGATGGAGCAATCCCCCGGGCGGTACTTGGCGTCGGCCTCACTGCCGTACAGAAACAGGCTCTGCCACCGCACCCGCAGCGCCTTGACCGTGGTCGGCGTGGAGGAGGCAAACGCCCCCTCCTCCGGGTCGTACACCCTGGTGTTCAGCGTAGCGTCAACAACCTGGTGCTCCAACTTGACACAGGTCGCCACCAGGAACCCCGAGGCCTGCGGGTGCACAGACAGGGTCAGGTACGAACGCAACCCCCACCAGACCACGTCGTGCTCACGCACGTCCGCACTGCTGGGGAAGAAGATGTAGAACATCTGGGCGTGCTTGGAAGAAGCGTCGACCTCCTTGGCGTCCTTCACCCACTCCGATGAGCCCCACTGGGACGAGGCCACCGCCGCCGTCAGGAATCCGGAAAGCCGGCTGATACTGTGCTTGACGGGTGCGGTCTGGAGCACGTACTTGTCCCGGTGCGGTTCCTGCAGCCCGTCAATCTCCAACAACCCGACCACCCACACCCGACCGAAGATGCGAACCACGCCCTTCGAGGGCATCGGCGTGCCTGGCGCCACTGACAGGATCCTTCGGTACGCCCCACCCGAGTCACGCTTGGAGTCGTCAAACGGATCGACCTGGCCGTAAAACAGCAGGGCGTTGGTGTCAGGGTCCCTGACCTCCGTACGGTCAAAGTACGAGGAAGCCTCGGCCAGTGTGAGCATCACGCCCCTTCCACGGGGTCATACGAGCGGCCGGACGCCTTGAACAAGGTTGCGGGAGTGAGGCTTGCGGCGACTGTGTTGTTGCTGCCGTTGTACGCCTCAAATGCCTGACGAACCGAGTCCTTGGCGATCTGGTAGTACTCGTTGATCCCATCCATGGTGACCTTGAAGGGCTCGCCGGAGAACCGGGAGAGTGTGGCCTTGCCGTCTCCGACGTCCTTGGGGGCGAACACGGAGAGCGACACCCCGACCTGCCGGGCCGCCGCGTACACGGAGAACACGTGAACGGCGTCGTAAAGCGCCGCCTGGACCTCCGTGCGGTCCTCCGGAGCCAGGGAGGTTACCGTAGAAAAAGCCGCAGTCAGTGACGTGGAAATCTTGTTGAGTTCCCTGACCAAACCCATCTCGTAGACGGGCAGGGCCAACACCGAGTCCTTCAGCTCGAGGTCGTTGACGCCCAGGGCAGAGCGAACCTCGTCGAACTCACAGTAGGTGGTCAAAGACATGCGGAAAGGCCCCTGCTACGGTCACTCGTCAGCAACAACCAGCTTCCCGGCGTCGATCTGGGCCTGCACGAAACCATCGACCTCAACCTTCTTGGGGTCCGTGGTGAACTTCACATTCGTGAACAGGTGAATCAACTCACCTGAAACGGTGCGCAGGTACAGCTTTCTGGGTTGGGGGGCCGCAGACTCCGCCTTGGGGTTTTGCGCCGATTGCTTGTGTTGGGTCATCTCAATTCTCCAGGTAAAAGGGGCGACCCGCTGCACGCGAAGTCGCCCCTTGGGTCAGGCGGCGCCGCTTAGACCGTCAGGGTCAGCACCTCGAAAGCCTCGTCGAACAGGCGGTAGACGATCTCACCGCTGTCGACACGCAGCATCGTGGAGCGCTTCATGGCGAAGGCTTCGATCGCGCTGTACTGAGCGGTCAGGCTCTTGACGCGGTGCACGCCGTAGCGGCCGTCCACACCCATGATGGTGTTGGCGGGCCAGTTCGGGTCGTCGGTCAGCACGAACTTGATCTGCGACGGCCAGTTCGGGTTCACCACGGACAGACCGATGTCGATGCTCGGGTTGTCCTTCGGGTTCTGCGTCGACTTCTCCGACGCCAGCATGTTGCGCAAGGCAATCAGCGTGGTCAGATCAGACACCACATGGGTGATGGTGCGGTAGTTCGAACGCTGGGTCAGCCACTTGATCCACGCCTTGAAGGTGATGTTGCCAGCCGCCACGATCGAGCTGTCGAAGCTCGCCGCCGTCTGCACCTTGCCAGAGAACGTGGACAGGGCAGCCATGCTGTAGTCCGAGTCGCCGTTCAGCAGGGACAGGATGTAGCCTTGAGCGCGCTCGTTGGCTTCCACCGCAGCCTGACGAGCCACCGCCAGACCCACCAGGTCAAGCGTGGTCGACTTCTGGGCCTGCTCGGAGATCTCCAGGCCGATGCCCCAGGACGGGATGCGCATCGACTTATCGCTGGCCGTGATGGTCAGCATGGAGTTCGGCATCGCCAGCTGGGCCACCGGGCCGCCGCGGGCCGATTCCGGGCGGCTGAAGTTCAGCACCGGACGCTCCCAGCGATCACCCTGGATGGAATCCTCGACACCGACCAGAGCCGACAAGGCGCTGGGGTTGGTGGCGTAGTCGCGGGTCAGCTTGTCCTCGATCACGTCCATGATGACGGCCGGGAACAGGATGCGCGAGGCCGGCACGCCGTCCTTCACGATCGCCGCGGCGTTCTTCGGGTTCAGCACATCGCCCACCGTCGAGGCGCGCAGGCCGTACTCAGCGTTGCCACGCACGAACACACCGGCCTGCTCGAGCGCCTGCTCGTAGGCCGTGCCGTATTTCTCGGCGTTGGTGGGGTACAGGTTGGCCATGTACTGGCTCAGTGACTGGCCCTTCTCGGCCGCCGCCTCGTACATGCCGACGTTCAGGTCAAGCGCTTGCTTGTCGCCCTTGGCATCAACGTAAATCAGTCCGCTCATGTCGTTTCTCCTTGTTGACGACGGGTTACACGCGCTCGATCAGAGCGACCTGGCCGACAGCGCCGGTACCGTACAGGGCAACCACGCGCCACAGGTGCACGACGCCGGAAGCCGCAGCCGTGGCCTTGCACACCTTCGGGAAGGCGCCACCAAGGGCAGTGCCTCTAGCCACCACAGTGCCGGCCACGACGTAGTCGCCGACCGCGATCGTTCCGGTACCCGGGGTGGCCTGCAGGCCGTCCAGGGTCACTTTGACGCGCCCGTTCTTGCGAACGCCGCCGAGCTGGTAGCCGTCCTGGGTCGGGCCCTCGTTCAGGGAGTCCAGAACCCCCTCGATTTCGTTGCCGACCGCGCACAGACCGTACTGGCTGTCGCCGGCCAGCTTCACGAACTTGCCGACGTCAGCGTCAGCCAGCTGATTGGACGCGCCAGAGCCGTCGGCGATTCGCGCCGTGACGATCTGGGCCAGTTGGTCCAGGGTTTCCTTGAACTGAAATTTCGCCATGATGCCTCCTTATCGGTTCGGGCGAGTTGCACGGATTCGGGCCAGGTGTGCGGAATCTCCGCCAGCCTCTCCCGCCTTCTCGGTGGGCTCGCCCTGCGGCACAGCCGCCACGCCCCCAGCCTTGAACTTGTTGGTGAACTGCTCGGACAGGCTGGCGTGTTCCGCCAACAGAGCCGAGTCGCTCATCGAATCCACACCTGCAGCAGAGCCACCCAGGGCAACCCGCAGGTTCTTCACCGACTGACGCACCACCGGGCGCATGGCCTCGATGCTCGCGTTCAGCGGAGTCAGCGCAGCTTCCGCAGCGCCCAGCTTGACGGTCAGGTCAACCACCTGCGCCTGCGAACCCGCAAGCTG
>CALMKJ010000090.1 GCA_937867305.1 uncultured Ectothiorhodospiraceae bacterium
TGCACCAGCACCCGGTCCCGCACCGGGCGCCCGTTCAGGAAGAGATACTGGACGTCCGCCTGGCTGCGCGCCGACTCGGGCAGACCGAGCCAGCCGGAGAGCCGCATCCCCTCCCAGGGGATGTCGACCTGGAGCGCCCCCTCCAGGAAGGCGGCGCCGCAGACGGCCGCGACCCGCCGCGCGCGCCCCGACTCACCGGCCGCGGGTCGCAGGTCGAGGACGTCCCGCCGGTCCACACGCAGGCGCAGGCCCACCTCGAAACGGACGAGCGCAAGCCGACGGACGGCGTCTTCCACGTGGGCGGTCTCGGTGCGTGCGCTCTTCAGGAACTTGCGCCGCGCCGGGACGTTGTGGAAGAGGTCCCGGACCTCGACGGTCGTGCCCAGGGGCTGGGCGACCGGGACCGGCCCCTCGAGGGGACCCCCGCCGTCGACCCGCACCTGCCAGCCCCGGTCCTGGCCCACGGCGCGCGACGCGAGACTGAATCGGGAGACGGAGGCGACGCTCGCCAGGGCCTCGCCGCGGAAACCGAGGCTCGCAACCCTCAGGAGGTCCTCCGCCGTGCGGACCTTGCTCGTGGCGTGCCGGGAGAGCGCAAGCGCCAGGTCCTCCGGGTGAATACCGGTCCCGTCGTCCCGTACGCGCAGCAGCCGCACCCCGGCGTCCTCGATCTCGACCTCGATCCGCTGCGCCCCGGCGTCCAGGCTGTTCTCGAGCAGCTCCTTCACGACCGAGGCCGGCCGCTCGACCACTTCCCCGGCGGCGATCTGGTTGGCGAGTGCCGGCGGGAGCTCCCGGATCCGGGCGGGGGCGGGGCTGACGTCGTCGACCTGGGACATGAGAGGCAGTGTACCCGCCCGCGCGCAGGCGGCGCTTTTTTTCCGCGACCGGCCCTGAAGCGCGCGCTATCATGGCCGTTACAGGAGAACAGGGGACCACCCGCACACCGACCGCCCAGATGCTCGAGCCCCTCCGCCGCCTGGTCCAGGACGTCTCCACAGCCGAAAACCTCGAGGAAGCCTTGCCCCTGGTCGTGCACCAGGTCAGGGGGGCCCTCGATGTGGACGCCTGCTCGGTGTTCCTGCGCGACGACGGCAGCGGCGAGATGGTCCTGATGGCCACCGAAGGCCTGCCGCCAGGCTGCGAGGGTCGGGTTCGCCTGGCGCCGGGCGAGGGCTTGGTCGGATTCGTCGCCGAGCGCAAGGAGCCGGTCAACCTGGAGAACGCCGGGGCCCACCCCCGTTACCTGCCCTGTCCCCAGGCCTGCGAGGAGCGTTTTCACGGGTTCCTCGGCGTACCCATCGTCCACTACCGGGAAGTCCTGGGTGTGCTGGCCGCCCAGCAGCGCGGGCACCGGTTGTTCAACCCCAGCGAGGCGGCCTTCATGGTCGCGGTGGCCGCGCAGCTCGCCGGCGCGATCCGCAGCGCGCGCAGCACCGGCGGGATCGCCAGGGTCGGCGTGGGCACGAGCTTCGTTCAGGGTGTCGCGGGGGCCCCGGGCGTGGCCATCGGGACCATCACCGTCAGCCATCCCCTCGCCCGCCTCTCGGACGTGCCCGACCGCCCGGCGAAGGACCCGCACGCCGAGGCCGAGCTGTTCCTCAGCGCGGTCGAGCGGGTCCAGGACGAGCTGCGCAGCCTGGGCGACCGCATGTCCACGCTCCTGCCCCGGGAGGAGCGCTCGCTGTTCGACGTCTTCGCCCTCCTGCTCGACAGCAAGCAGCTGGTGCAGCCCACCGTGCGCCGCATCCGCGCCGGGAGCTGGGCCCCGGCCGCCTGGCGGGACACGGTGATGGAGCACGTCCGGGCCTTCGAGCAGATGAACGACGAGTATCTGCGCACGCGCGCCAGCGACCTGCGCGACATCGGCCGGCGAGTGCTGGTGGCGCTACAGTCCGAGGCGCGGGAGCCGCGTCGCTATCCGGAGCACTGCGTGCTGGCCGGGGAGGAGATCACCGCGGCGGACCTCGCGGAGGTCCCGGCCGGCCAACTGGCGGGCGTGCTCTGCAGCCGCGGCTCGGTGCTCTCCCACACCGCAATCCTGGCCCGCGCACTCGGCGTGCCGGCGGTGATGGGTCTCGGAGACCTGCCCATCGGTCGCATCGACGGCGCGCCGGTCGTCGTCGACGGCTACCAGGGGCGGGTCTACGTGCGCCCGCACCGCCGGGTGGTGGTGGAATTCGAGCGCCTGCTGCGGGACGAAGAGGTCCTGGCCGCGGGGCTGCGGGAGCTGAGGGACCTGCCCGCACGCACCCCCGACGGCCACTCGGTGGAGCTCCAGGTCAACACGGGACTGGTGGCCGACATCCAGCTGGGCCTCGAGAGCGGCGCCGAAGGGGTCGGGCTCTACCGCACCGAGTTCCCCTACATGATCCGCCACGCCTTCCCGAGCGAGGAGGAGCTGTTCCGCAACTACCGCCACGTGCTGGCCGCGCTGGCCCCGAAGCCGGTGGTGATGCGCACGCTCGACGTCGGCGGCGACAAGACGCTGCCCTACTTCGCCATCGAGGAAGACAACCCGTTCCTCGGCTGGCGCGGGATCCGGATCACCCTCGACCAGCCCGAGATCTTCCACACCCAGCTGCGCGCCATGCTGCGGGCGAACATCTCCTTCGGCAACCTGCAGGTGCTGTTGCCCATGGTGAGCCACGTGCGGGAGGTCGACGAGGCCATCGGGGTCATCGACCGCACCGTCGCGGAGCTGCGCGACGAGGGGCGCGCGGTCACCCGCCCGCCGGTCGGCGTGATGGTGGAGGTGCCCGCGGCCGCCCTGCAGACGGCGGCGCTTGCGCGCCGCGCCGACTTCCTGTCCATCGGCACCAACGACCTGATCCAGTACCTGCTGGCGGTCGACCGCAACAACGCCCGCGTGGCGGCGCTCTACGACGGCCTGCACCCCGCGGTCCTCCAGACGGTCAACTGGGTGGTCCAAGAGGGCCACCGGACCGGCACCCGGGTCGGGGTGTGCGGAGAGATGGCGGGCGACCCGGCATCCGCCCTGCTTCTGCTCGGCATGGGCGTGGACAGCATGAGCATGGCGGCCTCGAGCCTGCCGCGGGTCAAGTGGGTCGTGCGCAGCTTCACCCGGGACCACGCCCGCGACCTGCTCCAGGAGGCCCTGGGGCTCGAGGAGGCGTTCGCGGTGCGTCTGCTGTTGCACGCGGCCCTCAAGGACGCCGGCCTCGGCAACCTGATCCGTCCGCTGAAATCGGCCGCCTAGCCAGCCGGGGGCAGCGCCCGCGCACCCGCCTGGCGGCGACGGTCCAACCGCTCCACGAAATCGGCGATGAGGATCCGGTAGAGCTCGTCCTTCAGCACCTTGTCCTCGACCCCTGCGTCGATGTTCGGGTTGTCGTTCACCTCGATGACGACGACACCCTTCTGGGTCTGCTTCAGGTCCACCCCGTAGAGCCCGTCGCCGATCAGGTTGGCCGCGCGCAGCGCGGTCTTCACCACCTCGGGCGGCGCGTCCTCCACGCGCAGCGTCTCGAAACCGCCTTCCCGGGGGCGGCCCTTGACGTCGTGGTTCACGATCTTCCAGTGCCGCTCCGACATGTAGTAGCGGCAGACGAAGATCGGCTTGCGGGACAGGACCCCCACCCGCCAGTCGTAGTCGGTGTAGAGGAATTCCTGGGCCAGGATCAGGTCCGAGTCCTTGAACAACCGGCCCGCGATTCGCTGCAGCTCCGCGCGGTTGTCCGCCTTGAAGACCCCGCGGGAGAACGAGCCGTCGGGGATCTTCAGCACGATGGGGTACGGGATCTCCGCTTCCAACTCGTCCAGGCTTTCGCGGCGCACGATCTCGGTCTTCGGCGTCGGCACCCGGTTGGCCTGGAGCAGTTCCGCCAGGTAGACCTTGTTCGTGCAGCGCAGGATGGAATCCGGGTCGTCCAGTACCACCATGCCCTCGCTCTCGGCCTTCTTGGCGAAGCGGTACGTGTGGTGGTTGATCTGGGTCGTCTCGCGAATGAGGAGCGCGTCGTATTCCGCGAGCCGCCCGTAGTCCTTGCGGGTGATCAGGTCCACGTCCACCCCGAGGTCGCGCCCCGCGGCGACGAGCCCCTTCAAGGCCTGCGCGTTGGAGGGCGGCATCGACTCGTCGGGGTCGTGCAGCACGGCCAGTTCGTACTTGAAGTGGTGCCGCGCTCGGGGCTGGCGCCAGCGCTGCGAGAGGTAGCCGTCGAGCGCGGCGAAGAAGCCCTGCTCCTGGGCCGGGGAGAGCGTGTTCACCGGCACCGCGCGGACCTCGTCGATTCGCCACGCACCCTGCACCAGCCCGAACTCCACGCGCAGCAGCGGGCAGCGGAAGGCCTCGAAGATCTGCCGCGCGATGTCCCGCAGTTCCTTCACCTCGGTGTGGCCGAAGCAGATCGTGATCTCGTACGCGGTGGGCTGCAGGACCGATTTGCGCCGCCCGAGGATCTTCTGCACCTGGCTGTCCAGGTCCTCGGTCGACAGACTGTAGATGGAGCGGCGCGAGAGGTCCTGGATGGTGCGCACCGTGGGCACCACCTTGTGGCCCCGGGCCTCGGCGAGCAGCGAGCAGTAGTAGCCGACGGACAGGTAGCGGTAGCTGCGGCAGAGGTTGATGACGCGCATCTGCTTGCGCGCCGACCACTCGGGGCGGTTCAGGTAATCCCGCGCCGAGATGACGGGGAGGCTCGGGTAGTGCGCCTTCCAATCGGAGGCGTGCTCGACCAGCAGAACGTGCTCAGCCATGGTCCTCGTTCCGGTACACGATCACCACCGCCTGCAGGCCCGCGCGCCCGTAGCGGGCCATGTGCGCGAACTCGCGGTGGGGGATCGGCATGTTGATGCTGTCGACCTGGCGCTCGCCGTCCGCGTAGTCGACGTAGGGATCGTGGGCGTAGACGAAGTGGTCGTCGAAGCCGGTGACCACGACCCAGTGGGGAAACTTCTCTTCGTAGATGCGGTACGAGCTGATCAGGACCAGCGGGATCCCGCCGCCCCGGAAACGCTCGCGCAGCTCGGCCACGGAGAGCGTGCCGTGCTGAATGGGGATCCCGCGGCGCCGGCACTCTCCGATGAAGTCCTCGTGGACCAGGCGCATGACCTCCTTCTTCTCGGGGCTGCGGACCGAGTCGACCAGCGGCACACCTTCGTCGTTGACGAAGACCTCGACGCGGAAGCCACGGGACAGCGCCGACAGGGCGAGCCCGTAGGGCCCGCAACCGCCGTGCCCCGAGGTCATGAAGATGGTCGTGGCCTCGCGCCAGATCCGCAGCTCCAGCGTGCGGTCGAGTGGTAACGAGGGCGATAACGCCTTCATCGCCATCATCAGCGAGGAGGCCCCGCAGGTGAAGTCGAGCGTCTGCTCGTAATAGGGGACGCGCCCGAGGTCCGGGTTCAGCTGCGGCGCGAGCGACTTCTCGTAGCGCACGGCCTGCATATGGTCCTCGTAGTAATCCTCGTAGACCCCGAGCTCGCGGTATCCCAACGACTCGAAGAGCCCCCGCGACGGGGCGTTGTCGCGGCGGATCTCGAGACGCATGTAGGCCCGCTCCCGGCTCTGCGCCGCCGCCTCCGCCGCTCCCACGAGGGCCCGCCCGATGCCCTGACCGCCGTGCTCGGGCATGACCGCGATGGAGTACATCCGGGCCGTGGAAGTGGCCTTCGAGAACAGCACCAGGACGTACGCGACGGGCCGGCCGTCGCGCTCGCAGACGAGCGTCTCCGAGTTGCCGCGGGTCAACAGGTAACGGAATTGCCGCCGGGTGATCCGGTCGCCCTTGAAGGTCGCCTGCTCGATGGCCACCAGGGCCGGCACGTCCGCGAGCGACGCGCGCCGGATCTCGCAGGGAGGACGGCCGTCCTGGACCCGCCGCGGGAAGGCCGCCGGCAGGTCAGGGACAGGCGTCACGGCAGAAGTCGGTGCAGGTGTGGGCATGGGGCTCGGGTCGTTTCGCGGCCGCGGCGGGACGACGCCCTCCATTCTCCGCCCCCCTGTCCCCCGGTGAAAGGATCGGGTCGGGGAGGACCGGCGAGCGACGCCGCACGGCGGAGGACGGCGACGACGGCGACGGCGACGGCGACGGCGAAAAGGCAGAGGGTTACCATGCGCGGATGTGCCACACGACACCCGACGTGATGGAGATGATGGCCCGGCTGGTGGCCACCCCTTCGGTGAGCAGCGTCAGCCCCTCCTATGACCAGAGCAACGCGGCAGTCATCGCCCTGCTCGCGGAATGGGCCGAGGGACTGGGCTTCACCGTGGAGGTCCGGGACCTGCCCGGCCACCCCGGCAAGCAGAACCTCGTGGCGACCCTGGGCCAGGGGGAGAACGGGCTGGTGCTCGCCGGTCACACCGATACGGTGCCCTACGATGAGGGGCGGTGGCGCCACGACCCCTTCCGGCTGACGGAAGACGGCGGTCGTCTCTACGGGCTCGGGGTCGCCGACATGAAGGCGTTCTTCGCGCTCACGCTCGAGGCGGTGCAAGGGCTGGGGCCACGGCCTCTGGCGCGCCCGGTGGTGCTGCTCGCCACGGCGGACGAGGAATCGTCCATGTGTGGGGCCATCGCGCTCGCCGAGAGCGGGCGTGCCCTGGGGCGTTATGCCGTGATCGGCGAGCCGACCGGCCTCGTCCCCGTCCGGATGCACAAGGGCATCCTGATGGAGGCGGTGCGCCTGGTAGGCCGCGCGGGCCACTCGAGCGACCCGGCGCTCGGCAACTCGGCGCTCGAGGGGATGCACGGCGTCCTGTCGGACCTGCTCGACTGGCGCGCCGAGCTCCAGGCTGCTCACCGCGACGACACCTTCGCCGTGCCCGTGCCCACCATGAATCTGGGCCGCATCGGGGGCGGGGACAACCCCAACCGGATCTGCGGGGAGTGCGAGCTGCACCTGGACCTGAGACCACTGCCCGGGATGCGC
>CALMKJ010000091.1 GCA_937867305.1 uncultured Ectothiorhodospiraceae bacterium
ACAATTTGCCCATGGAGCTCTCCTCGGTTGAGTGGTGCCCGACGTCTCGGTCGTTGCGAGCGGTGCCCGGCGCCTCAGTCGTTATGAGCGGTGCCCGGCGCCTCAGTCGTTATGAGCGGTGCCCGGCGCCTCAGTCGCGGGCCGCGTCGAGCGCAGGCACCTGGGAGGCCAGGAGCCCGGTGACGCCGTCGACGATCTGGTCGAGCCAGCGGGTGCCGTCCTGCACGACGTCCGCCGGCAGGTGCTGGATGGTCTCGAGATAGCCCGCGCCCTTCGCGCGGTGGCTCTGCAGCCCTGCGAGGAACCGGTCGCGCTCGCGCTCACCGGCCTGGCGCGCGGTGCCCGCGGCCAGCAGCTCGCGCAGGCGGCCCGCGCCCTCGCGCAGCTCGCGTCGGCCCGGCGCCTCGGTGGCCGGGTCGGCGGGGACGGCGAGCCTGCCAGCCAGGTCCTCGAGGCGCTTGCAGCGCTCCGCGGTGGCCATCGAGAGCTTCTCGAGGGCGCCCTGGAAGACCAGGCTGCCGAGCTCCTGTCCCGCGAAGAAGGGCTGGCGCACGTGCCGGTACCACTGCTCGAGCGCCGCCAGGTTGGCCAGGTAGACGAAGTTGTTGCGCACGATGCGCGAGAGTCGCGGGTAGGAGTGGGGCGAGAACGGCGCGACCTTGCCCGCGTGCCGCTCGGGGACGACCAGCAGGCCCTCGCCGAGGACGTCCTTGCGCAGCACGCCCCCGGCCGCGACGACGTTGCCGAAGCCGATGCGCACCGGGCCCACCATGCCCCCCTGGCCGCCGAGGAAGATGGGCGGCTGGTTCAGCATCACGCCGCGCGGGACGTCTCCCACCAGCGAGGCGGTGGTCTTGTCCCCGTCGGGCGTGAAATTGAAGTGGACGTAGGAGCTCCCGACCTCGCTGTGGTTCTTGCGGCTGGTCCCCCCCGCCATCAGGCAGTCGCAGAAGTTGATGAGGCTGCCGAGCGTCACGAAGGGGAAGAGGATGGTCTGCTTGAGGCCCACGCAGTGGGCGCCGCCGGCTTCCTCCTCGAGGATGCACGCCTCGCGCACCTGCGCGCCGAGGCCGAGGTTCGATTGCTGGAGAAAAACCGACTTGCTAAAGTAACCGCCCTTGAGCTGAGCCCTGGGCCCGAGCTGGCAGTCCTCGATCGTCACGGGGCCTTCGCGGCCGATCTGGGCGCCCGCCGAGATGACCGTCTTCGCGCCGTATATCCGGCATCCCGGATGGATGGTGACCCCGTCCCCCGAAATCCGTTCGACGTCCACCTCGTCGCCGATGTCGACGGTCAGGGGGTTGGGCAGGCTCACACCCTTCTGGAGCAGACGGCGGATCTTGTCCTGCAGTGCCGGCCTGAGTTCCACTTCAGTGGTCTCCATGGGTAACCAGGAAAAGTAGGCGACACCCGGGGCGATGTCAACTTCGCATGGACGGCTGGAAGGCTGCCGTGGCCGTGGGTTAGCGACCGGGGGTGGCGTGCCATTGAGGGCGGCGCCCCGGACCCGGGGGCGGAAGGGGGGGCGAGGGCACCTGGCATGACGTTCGTTGTGGAGCAGTTGGTCGAGGCGGTGCTCCTGAGCGGCTCGCCCGGGGTGGTGCTCCCCGAGCGCCTGCGCACCCTCGTGCGCGGGGTGCTGGACTTCGATTGCAGTCAGGTCCGGGTGGTGGTCCTCGGCGGTGGGACCGGCCTCTCGACGGTCGTGGGTGGGAACTCGCGCCTGGCGGGCTGGCCGGCCAACCCCAACCTGGGGCTGAAGCAGGTCTTCCCGAGCCTCGACGTGGTCGTCTGTACGACCGACGACGGAGGGGCCACCGGCGAGCTGTTGAAGCAGCTCCCGATGATCGGGATCGGCGACCTGCGCAAGCTGTGCCTGTCGATGGTCGAGCCCGCGAGCCTCCGGCGGCGCTACGACCTCGACGGGGGCCGCGCCCAGGCCCTGGTCCGCCTCCTGCACGGCGTGTTCAACCACCGGTTTCCCCGGGGGACCACGAGCGCCGGCGAGGTCGAGGACCCCTTGCTCGCGGCCCCGCCCTCGCTGCGTGAGGCGTGTCCCGAGCCGCTGAGGGAGCTCCTGCGGGAGGTGGGCACCTTCGTCGCGCCCGGCGGGGGCGGCCCCCTGGTGGAGGTGGGCGGGCAATGCCTCGGCAACCTGCTGCTCACCTCCGCGATCTTCGCCGAGACCGGCGGGGACTTTCGCAGCCCCCCGGCGATGGCGGCGATCCGCAAGGGCATCGACCGGATCACCGACGCCATCGGCGCGCGGCCGGGCCGGCTCCACCCGGCGACGGCGGCGCCCGGCCAACTCGTGTTCCGTTACGCGAACGGGGTGGAGCTGCACGGGCAGAGCAAGTCGGCCACCTCGCGCCGCGGTGTCGCCGTGGACCGGGTGTACCCGGAGTTCTACGGCGTTCCCGAGGTCCCGGCCGAGGTCCTCCGGATGGTGCGCGAGGCGGACCTGATCCTGCTCGCCCCGGGCAGCCTGTACACGAGCAGCATCCCCACCCTGCAGGTCCCCGGCATCGCCAGCGCGATCCGGGAGAATCGCACGGCGCTCAAGGTCCTCGGCGCCAACCTCTGGGTGGAGAAGGGCGAGACCGACATCGCGCACGAGGACCGGGGGAGGGGCTTCCGGGTCTCCGAGATCCTGGACGCCTACGAGCGCAACGTACCGGGCGGCCGGGCGGGTCTGTTCAACGTGGTGCTCGCCGCCAATCTGCAGCATCTCTCCGGGGACGTGTTGCGGAATTACGCGCTCGAGGGGAAGAAGCCCATCTATCTGGATCGCCGGACCGTCGAGGCGATGGACGTGGAGGCGGTCGAATCGACCATCTTCTCCGTGGAGCACGGACGGCAGTCCGGCTTCATCCACCACGACCCGAAGAAGTTCGCCCTCGCCATCCGGGCCCTGCTGTTCGCGCGGGAGCACGGGCGCCTGGGCAGGACGCTGGCATCCGCGGGGCTCGAGGGGGGGGCGCCGGCCGCGGGAGCCGCAGGGGGTACGCCGGCCGGGGGGCTCGGCGCGGGGGCCGCGGTCGCGGGACACCGCGCGGGCCCGCAGCCGCTCTGCGACTACTGGGCGGGGATCACCAGCACCCTGGGGCGCAAGCGCTTCCAGCCGGACGGAATTCGGGAGGTCCTGCGGGACATCGCGTGGCGCAACCGGGACATCCAGGCGCGCCACTTCGACCTGGTCGCGGGCGCGCGGGTCGTGCCGGCGGCGGAATGGAAGCGGAACACGGAGTGGGACTCCGTCCTCGGGTACTACGACCCCGAGGACCGCTGCCTGCGGATCCACGAGCAGGTGCTCGAGGACCCGAACCGGTTGCAGGGAAACCTGCTGGTCGCGCTCGGGGAGTCACTGCTCGGGCGCTACGTCCAGGAGCGCAGCTGGGCGCGTCTCGAAGGGGCGCACGGCTGGGGCGCGCGCCGCTACGAGATCCGGCTGCTGCCCCCGGGCGAGCGGGACTGCCTCCTCGGCGACGCGCGGCTCCACGAATACCTGGCCCTGGCCCGGATGGTGCCCCACCCCGAGGACCGGGAGCGCTACGGCATCACGCTGAACGACGGGGAGGGCTTCCTGCCGCCCGGTCTGCTGTTCGGGCTCATGTACGCCTGGTACCTCGACAACTCGTGCGCGGCCATCATGGAGAACGAGATGGCCATCCTGCACTGGCCGGAGGCGACGCTGATCCCCTCCCAGGCCCACGAGTACCGGCGCAAGAAGGCCCTGGTGGCGTTCTTCCGGGAGGCGGTATTCGGCCACGAGGTCTATCCTTCAAGACGGACCATCTCCGAAGACTGACCATTCCCGAAGACGGGCGAACTCCGAAGACCGACGAGCTCCGAAGACCGACGAGCCCCGAATACGGACGAGCCCCCAGAACAACGACAAGAGGCCCCCATGAAACTCAACTGGAAGCTGTTCGCGCCCCTCGCCGTCGGAGTCGCCATCGCCCTGAGCCCGGCCCCCGAGGGGCTCGCCCCCCATGCGTGGTACTACTTCGCGATCTTCGCGGGCGTCATCACGGGGCTCGTCCTGGAGCCGCTCCCGGGTGCCGCCGTGGGGCTGCTCGGCGTCGCGGTGGTGATGGTGCTCGCACCCTGGGTCTACTTCAGTCCCGAGCAGCTCGCCAAGGCCGGCTTCAAGCCCGCCTCCGAGGCCATCCGCTGGGGCCTGTCCGGGTTCTCGAACACCACCGTGTGGCTCATCTTCGCCGCCTTCATGTTCGCCCTCGGCTACGACAAGAGCGGGCTCGGCAAGCGCATCGCGCTCCTGCTGGTGAAGGCCATGGGCCGACGCACGCTCACCCTCGGCTACGCGGTGACCATCGCCGACCTCATCCTCGCGCCCTTCACGCCCTCGAACACCGCGCGCAGCGGCGGCACCATCTACCCCGTCATCCGCAACCTGCCGGCGCTCTACGACTCGAAGCCGAACGACCCCTCGGCGCGGCGCATCGGCTCGTACCTGATGTGGACGGCGATCGCCGCGACCTCCGTCACGAGCACCATGTTCCTCACGGGCCTGGCGCCGAACCTCCTCGCCATCGAGCTCGTGAAGAAGACCAGCAGCATCGAGATCAGCTGGATGCAGTGGATCACGGCGATGGCACCCTTCGGTTTCGTGATGCTGCTGGTCCTGCCGCTCCTCGTCTACGTCCTCTACCCGCCCGTCGTGAAGGGCGGGTCCGAGGTGCCGGACTGGGCGGCCGGCGAGCTGCAGAAGCTCGGCCGGATGTCCTGGCGCGAGATCGTGTTGGCCGTGCTCGTGGTGATCGCGCTCGGGCTCTGGATCTCGGGCGGCAAGTTCATCGACGCGAGCGCGGTGGCGGTCACCGTGGTGGCCCTCATGGTGCTCTTCGGCGTGGTGACCTGGGACGACGTCCTCGGCAACAAGCAGGCCTGGAACGTGCTGGTGTGGTTCGGCACGCTGGTCGCCCTGGCCGCCGGGCTCGCGAACGTGGGTTTCGTCACCTGGTTCGCCAAGGCGGTCGGCGCCTACATGGAGGGCTTCTCGCCGCTCACCGCGATGGTGGCCCTGACGCTCGTGTTCTTCTTCATCCACTACATGTTCGCCAGCATCACCGCCCACGTGACCGCGGTGATCCCGGTGATGCTCGCCGTCGGGTCCGCGATTCCGGGCATGAACATGCCCCAGTTCGCCATGATGCTGGTGGGCACCCTCGGCATCATGGGGATCCTGACGCCCTACGCCACGGGGCCGTCGCCCGTCTACTACGGCAGCGGCTATCTGCCGGCCAGGCACTACTGGCTGCTCGGCGCGGTGTTCGGCGTGATCTTCATCGCGGTGTACCTGCTGGTGGGCGTGCCGTGGCTCGGAACGCTGTATTGACGGGCAATTGACCGAAATCCGAAATCCGAAATCCGGGGTCTGAGGTCTGAGGTCTGAGGTCTGAGGTCTGAGGTCCGAGGTCCGAGGTCCGAGGGCCGGGAGGCGGCGGATGAGCTGGCTGCGGATTCACAGGGGTGCGTGGGGCCTGGCGGCACTCTTCGCGCTCGCGGTCGCCTCCGCCGCCGACGCGCCGAGGGTGGACGAGAGCCTCTTCTGGGCGGCCTTCGCCGGGAACACCGCCCGGGTCAAGGAACTCGTGGCCACCGGTGTCGACGTGAACGCCAGGGACAGCGATGGCGCGACGGGGCTCATGCTGGCCTCGGGCAACGGCCACAAGGAGGTGGCCCAGGCACTGCTCGCGGCCAAGGCCGATGTGAACCTGAAGAACGCCAACGGCTCGACGGCGCTGCTGATGGCGCTCGCAGGCGGCCACGGCGAATTGGCGGGCCTGCTCGTCGAGGCCGGGGCGGCCCTCGACGCCCGGACGAACGACGGCGCCACCGCCCTGATGGGGGCGGCGCACGCCGGGCACGTCCCGTGGACGCGCTACCTGCTGGAGCGCGGGGCCGACGTGGGCGCGGCGACGAGCCACGGCCTCACGGCGCTGATGTTCGCGGCGGGGGCGGCCGGGCCTGCGCGGGACCCGGCCGCGCAGGAAGGCCGGTTGGCCGTCCTGCGGATGCTGTTGGAGGCCGGGGCCGACGCCAACGCGAGGAACAGCCAGGGCTGGACCGCGCTCTCGGTGGCCTCCGCCAGAGGACAGTCGCAGGTCGTGGACCTGCTGCGCAACTGGGTGCCGGGGGCCACTCCCGCCGCGGATGTGGGGCGTCGACCGAAGGAGCCCGCTCCGCCTGTGGCGCCGCCTGCGCCCACTGTGCCTGCGCCCACTGTGCCTGCGCCCGCCGTGCCTGCGCCCGCCGTGCCTGCGGCAGCTGTGCCTGCGCCCACTGTGCCTGCGCCCGCCGTACCTGCGGCAGCTGTGCCTGCACCCGCGGTGCAGCAACTCCCTCCCGCCTCGCAGCTGCCGGTGACCTGTCAGGCGCCGCAGGCCCGCAACCTGACCGAGAACGAGGCCAAGGCACTGCGGTACGTGCTGGAGCGCAAGCTCGGCTTCACCGGCGTGGCCTGTATCACCGAGCTGGTCGCGGTGGACAAGTTCCCGCTGCGCGGGCAGACGGTCGTGCTGTACGAGATGACCATCACCTTCCCGAACGGCTATCGGGCGGAGTGTCTGGACAAGAAGTCCTTCGAAGTGGGCGGGTTTTCCTCCCACCACTATGGGCCGGACTGCCCCGCCCTACCGATCCCGCCCGTGCGTCCGGGCGAGGTGTGGACCTACCGGGGAGACGAGATCATCTAGGCAGGCCGTCCCGCACCCGTGCGGCGAGGGCGATCATCTGCTCCGCGATCACCTGCGCGATCTTCTCGTCCACCAGGTTTCCGTCGGCGTCGAACCCGCCCGCGAAGGCGTTGGCGAACACCTCCGGCCTGGAGAGCGGCTGCAACTCCAGAACCACGCAGACCTGGCGCAGGTGGTACTGCGCCCGTGAGGTGCCCATGCCGCCGCCCGCGCCCAGAATGGCCGCGGGCTTGCCCGCGAGGAGCGCGTTCTGCGGCTCGCGCGAGGCCCAGTCGAGGATGTTCTTCAGGGCCGGAGCCATCGAGTAGTTGTACTCGGTGCTCGCCAGCACGAAGGCCTGCGCATCGGCCATCTGTGCCAGCACGCGGCGCACCCCGGCGGGCTTCTCCGTGAGGTCCGGGTTGTAGAAGGGGACGTCGGAGAGGTCGGCGATCTCCATCGTCACGCCCTCGGGGAGGTGCGCCTGCGCGGCGCGCAGCAGCCCTCGGTTGGTCGATTTCTGCCGCAGGCTGCCGGCGATTCCCAGTAGTCGCACTGTTGTCACGCTGTCTTCCTCCATTCCGACCGCATCCGGCCTGTGGTGACGTCTGCGGCGAGTATCCGCGATGAATCCTTCGCGCGCCAGCGAGGCTGCGGTCGCCCGCCCGGGGCGCCCCGGGCCGCCGCGAGGCCCGTGGGCCCGCCGGTCCGTCGAGCTGGACTCTGCTACCATGGCGCGGGCGACTGCGCGTCCAATCCTTGGGATTCATGAAAAACGTACTGCGCTTCATCCTGCCTTTGCTCGTCGTGCTGGGCGTGCTTGCACTGGTGGCGAGCGTGCTTGCCGAGCGTCTGGCCATGCGTTGGGCGCTGCGCGACCTGGAGGCCCGCGATCACCTCATCGTGAACACACTGGCGACGAGCCTCGCGCCTCTGCTCCTGGCGGAACTGGAGCCCGCGGTGATCCTCACGGTGATGACCCGCGCGACACGGGACGAGCGGTTGATGGCCGTGGGGCTCTGCGGTCCCGATGGCGCGCTGCGCATTGGCACCGAGTCTCTGCCGCCCGGGATGGACTGTCGGAACGCTCCGCGGCCCGGGGCCTCCAAACGGGCGCTGGTGGATCTCGACACGGGCCCCGCGCACGTCATGGCGTTTCCCCTCGACCCGCAGCACCCGGACCAGACGGGCCTCATCCTGGTCCACGATCTGAGCTATCTCACGAAACGGATCGCGGACGCGCACGGGTACGTGTTCCTGTTCTTCACGGTGCTGACCGGTCTGGTCTCGGTGGTGACGGTGGTGGTCGCACGCGTCAGCCTGCGCCGCTGGGTGAGCGCGGTGCGCGCGGCCATGACCCAGGTGGGGACCTCGGCCGGAGAGGCGTCCGCGGCGCCCGGGGAGATCCAACCGATCCTGCAGGAGGTGCGCACGCTCGTGCGGGAGTTGAAAGGGGGTGTGCGCGAACGGGACGATTCGCTGGTGCGGTGGGACCCGTCGGTGCTGCGGGAGGTGATCGCGCGCGAGCTCGCCGGGGACGAGGTCATCGCGGTCTCCAATCGCGAGCCCTACATTCACGTGCGGGGAAAGGACGGCGCCGTCGACGTCCGGTTCCCCGCGAGCGGCCTGGTGAGCGCGCTCGACCCTGTCATGCGGGCCTGCGGGGGAACCTGGGTCGCGCACGGCAGCGGCGACGCGGACCGCGAGGTCGCCGACGAGCACGCGCGGGTGCGCGTGCCGCCCCAGGACCCTGCGTACACGCTGCGCCGGGTCTGGCTGAGTGCGGAGGAGGAACAGGGCTACTACTACGGCTTCGCCAACGAGGGGCTGTGGCCGCTCTGTCACCTCGCGCACGCACGTCCCCAGTTTCGCAGCGCGGATTGGGAGCAGTACCAGCGCGTGAATCGCCGCTTTGCGGACGCCGTGGTCGAGGAGTCGCGCAGCGAAGACCCGATCGTGCTCGTGCAGGACTATCACCTGGCGTTGCTGCCGAGAATGATCCAGGAGCGGCTCCCCGCGTCGACCGTCATCACGTTCTGGCACATCCCCTGGCCGAATCCCGAGGCCTTCGCGATCTGCCCGTGGCGGGAGGAGATCCTCGAGGGCCTGTTGGGGAGCACCATCCTCGGTTTCCACACGCGTTTTCACTGCAACAACTTCATCGATACGGTGGACCGCACGCTCGAGTCCCGTATCGATCGGGAATACTCCACGGTCTCCTACCATCAGCAAACCACTCTCGTTCAGCACTACCCCATCTCGGTGGAGTGCCCCTCGCGCTGGCTGCAAGGACAGCCCTCCGTGCCCGAGGCCCGTCTGCGCGTGCGGAGCGCGAACGCAATGGCGAAAGACGTACGCCTCGGTGTCGGCGTGGACCGTCTCGATTACACCAAGGGGATCGTGGAGCGGCTGCGGGCCGTGGAGCGGCTCCTGGACACTCGCCCCGAGTGGGTGGGGCGCTTCTCCTTCGTGCAGATCGCGGCGCCGAGCCGCTCGGACATCGAGCGTTACCGCCGGTTCTCGGAAGAGGTCACGGCGGTCGCCGCCGCCATCAACGAGCGCTTCGCGCGCCCCGGCTACGCCCCGGTGTACCTGCGGGTCGCGCACCATTCCCCGCCCGAGGTGTTCGAGTATTATCGCGGCGCGGACCTCTGCTTCGTGAGCAGCCTGCACGACGGCATGAATCTGGTCGCGAAGGAGTTCGTGTCGGCGCGTGACGACGAGCAGGGCGTGCTGCTGCTCAGCCTCTTCACCGGGGCCTCGCGCGAGCTTCCCGAGGCGCTGGTCGTGAACCCCTACGACACGGACGAATGCGCGCGGGCGCTCCATCGGGCGCTGGTGATGACGCCTGAGGAGCAGCGCAGTCGCATGCGGCGCATGCGTGGGTACGTGCGCGAGTACAACATCTACCGCTGGGCGGGGCGCATGCTGATGGACGCAGCGCGGATCCGCGCGCGCAACCGACTGCTGAGCCGCTGTCCCGATCTCTCCGCGCAGTAGGGGATGCGCGGTCCAGTCCTTCTCCACGCCGCTTCAGGAGGGTGTCCATGCTTGCACTGCGTCAGGGATTGAGCCTCAGCGAACTCTTCCGAAAGCTGCGCGGTGCGGCCAATCGCGCGTTGCTGCTGGACTACGACGGCACGCTCGCGCCCTTTCAGGTGGACCCGGCGATGGCCGAGCCCTATCCGGGGGTCCCGGAGGCCCTGCACACGATCCTGTCGGCGGGACACACCCGCCTGGTGATCGTGACCGGCCGGGCGCGGCGGGACCTGATGCCCCTGCTCCGCCTCGACCCCCTCCCGGAGGTCTGGGGATCCCACGGCTGGGAGCCGGCGACGCCGGGGGAGCCTGCCCCGGCGGGGCAGGTCCGGGTGGCTGGCCGGGCGGCGTTGTCCGATGCCGCCGCGCTCGCGCCGAAGCTCGAGGCGCTGCGGGCGCGGATCGAGCTGAAGCCCTCGGGGCTGGCGGTGCACTGGCGCGGCCTTCCGCCCGACGGCGCGGCGGCCATCCGCGCCCTGTTGGAGACGCGCTGGGCGGCGCTCGACCTCGGCCGGGGTCTCGACTGGTGCGACTTCGACGGCGGAGTCGAGCTGCGGCTGCCGGGGCGGGACAAGGGTCTGGTGGTCGACCGGATCCTCGGCGAGATGGGACCGGACACCGTCGCGGCCTACCTCGGCGACGACCTGACGGACGAGGACGCCTTCCGCGCGATCCGGGGCAGGGGAGCGGGCATTCTGGTGCGCAAGACGTTCCGGCCGACGGCGGCGGACTTCCTCCTGGAGCCGCCCGAGGAGGTCCTCGACTTCCTGGCCCGCTGGGACGAGGCGGCGGGCGGCGGGGAGGGGACTTCGGGGAGGACGTGAGCCCCCCGGTCCGGACGGTGCGTGGGTTCCTGGCCGGCAGCCCCCTCAGCGGTAGCGCTCGCGCAGCCGCCGGACCGAGCGGGCGAGGTCGTCGCTCAGGCCGTCCGGGGGCAGCCGCCACCCCCAGTTGCCCGGGAGGCGGGCCGGGTCGTTCATGCGGGCACGGCCGTCCAGCACCAGCAGGTCCTGCATCGGGACGACGGCGACCCGTGACCGGCAGGCGACCGCCGCCTCGATGAGCGACCAGACCACGGTGCCCACGGCGGCCCCGGGGCGGAACTGGTAGTAGCGGGCGACCTCGCCCCGGGTCTCCGGCCCCAGTTTCTCCCACCAGCCGGAGAGCGTGTCGTTGTCGTGGGTCCCCGTATACGCAAGGGACTCCTCGGGGAACACGTCCGGGCGGTGTGCGTTGTCCGGCAGCCCGTCGAAGCCGAACTGCAGGATCCGCATGCCAAAGAGTCCGTTGCGCTCGCGTAGCTCGTGCACCGCCCCATCGAGCGTGCCCAGGTCTTCGGCCACGAAGGGCATCTCGGGGAAGCTCGCGGCGAGCGCGTCGAAGAAGGGCTGACCGGGCCCGGGCACCCAGCGCCCGCTGCGCGCGTCCGTGGCCCCGCCGGGGACCTCCCAGTAGGCCGAGAGGGCCCGGAAATGGTCGATGCGCACGATGTCGTTCAGGTCGACGCAGCGACGCAGCCGGGCGATCCACCAGGAATACCCGTCGCGCGCCATCCGCCTCCAGTCGTAGATGGGGTTGCCCCAGAGCTGGCCCGAGGCGCTGAAGTAGTCGGGCGGCACACCCGACTGCACCCGCATGCGCCCCCCGCGGTCGAGCCGGAATTGCTCCCGGTAGCGCCACACGTCGGCGGAGTCGTGGTGCACGTAGATGGGAAGGTCGCCGAGGACCCGGATGCCCTTGCCATTGGCGTAGCGCTTGAGCTCGCGCCACTGCCGGTCGAAGAAGAAGAGCAGCGCCTCCCAGGCCTCGATGGAGTGGGCCAGGAGGCTCCGACTCTTCTTCAGGGCGCCGGGGTCGCGCCGGCGCAGCCCCGGCTCCCAGGACCACCAGGGCGCGTCCTGGCGCAGCTGCCCCAGGGCGAAGAAGTGCGCGGTGTGCGCGAGCCAGGCCTCGCGCTCCCGGAAGGCCTCGAAGGCGTCCCGCCAGGGGTGCCGGGGCTGAGCGAGGAGGGCCTCGGCCGCCGCCAGCAGCCGGGGCAGCTTGCTCTGCGTGAGCTGGGCGAAGGGCACCCGCGCGTCGCGCGGGCCCGGGTGCAGGGCGGGCTCCGGGAGCAGGCCCGCCTCGCAGAGGAGCTCGAGGTCCACGAGCCAGGGGTTTCCGGCAAAGGCCGAGGAGCTGAAGTAGGGGGAGTCGTGCAGGCCGTTGGGGGTGAGGGGCAGGATCTGCCAGAGGCTCACGCCCGCGCGCTCCAGCCAGTCGACGAACGCGTAGGCGCCGTGCCCCAGCGTGCCCACGTCCTCGCGGTTGCAGAGCGACGTAGGGTGGAGCAGCACCCCGAGCTCCCGGCGGGGAAAGAGGGAAGGCCTCGGGGGCGCGGTGGCGGTCGGGGGCATCGCGGGACGGCGGGCGGGCGAGGGTCCGGCAGCCAGTATACTGGGGAGCCTGCGTCGTCCGCCGGACCGAGAGGACCCGCCATGCCGCGCGAGCCTGCCCGAACCCCCCTTCCCGACGATCCGCTCTGGTACAAGGACGCGGTCATCTACCAGCTGCACGTCAAGGCGTTCTTCGACAGCAGCGGAGACGGGATCGGCGACTTCCCGGGGCTGACCTCGCGGCTCGACTACCTCCAGGACCTGGGGGTCGACACCGTCTGGCTGCTGCCCTTCTACCCGTCGCCGATGCGCGACGACGGCTACGACATCTCGGATTACCGCAGCGTGCACCCCGACTACGGCACGGCCCGGGATTTCCGCGCCTTCGTGCACGAGGCGCACCGGCGGGGGCTGCGCGTCGTGACGGAACTCGTGATCAACCACACCTCGGACCAGCATCCCTGGTTCCAGGCCGCGCGCCGGGCCCCGGCCGGCTCGCGCAAGCGCGACTACTACGTGTGGAGCGACAGCGACCGGAAATTCCCCGAGACCCGGATCATCTTCACCGACACGGAGAGCTCGAACTGGGCCTGGGACCCACTCGCCAAGGCCTACTACTGGCACCGCTTCTTTTCCCACCAGCCGGACCTGAACCACAACAACCCCTCGGTGGTGAAGGCGGTCATCCGGGTGATGCGCTACTGGCTCGACATGGGCGTGGACGGCATGCGCCTCGACGCGATCCCCTACCTCTGCGTGCGCGAGGGCACCAACAACGAGAACCTGCCCGAGACGCACGCGGTGATCCGGCAGATGCGCGCGGTGGTCGACGCGCACTACCGCAACCGGGCGTTCCTCGCCGAGGCCAACCAGTGGCCCGAGGACGTGCGCGAGTACTTCGGCGACGGCGACGAGTGCCACATGGCCTATCACTTCCCGCTGATGCCGCGGATGTACATGGCGGTGGCGCAGGAAGACCGGTACCCGATGACGGAGATCCTGGCCCAGACCCCGGAGATCCCGCCCATCTGCCAGTGGGCGCTGTTCCTGCGCAACCACGACGAGCTCACGCTGGAGATGGTGACCGACCGCGAGCGGGACTACATGTACCGCATCTACGCGGCGGACCCTCGGATGCGCGTGAACGTGGGCATCCGCCGGCGCCTCGCTCCGCTCATGGACAACGACCGGGACCGCATCAAGCTCCTGAACAGCCTGCTGCTCTCGCTGCCCGGCTCGCCCATCATCTACTACGGCGACGAGATCGGCATGGGCGACAATTTCTACCTCGGCGACCGCAACGGGGTGCGCACCCCGATGCAGTGGAGCCCGGACCGCAACGCGGGGTTCTCGCGCGCGGACCCGCAGCGCCTGTATCTGCCCCCGATCATGGACCCGGTGTATGGCTACGAGGCCGTCAACGTCGAGGCCCAGCTGCGCGCGCCCAATTCGCTCCTCAACTGGATGCGCCGGCTCATCGCGGTGCGCAAGGCCCACAAGGCGTTCGGGCGCGGCACCTTCACCATGCTCCACCCGGGCAACCGCAAGATCTTCGCCTACGTGCGACAGTACGAAAACGAGACCATCCTCTGCGCGGCGAACCTCGCCCGCTCCGCTCAGCCGGTGGAGCTGGACCTCGGCGCGTTCCGGGGCTGCGTGCCGGTGGAGCTCCTCGGCGGCAGCCATTTCCCCCCGGTCGGGGAGCTGCCCTACTTCCTGACCCTGCCGGGGCACGGTTTCTACTGGTTCCGGCTGACCCCCGAGGCGCAGGCCCCCGACTGGCACCAGCTGCGCACGCCCGCCGCGGAACTGCCCGTCCTGGTCCTCACCGACGGCCTGGCGAGCTTCTTCCCGGAGCGGGTGGCGCAGGGGCGCCGTGGGCTCGCCCAGGCCCTGCGTCGGCAGCTCGAGCAGGAGGCCATCCCGCGCTTCCTGCCCGGTCAGCGGTGGTGCGCGGAGCAGGACGCGCCTCCGGGGCCGGTGCACATCGAGGACCTGGGGGTCTGGTCCGCCCGCGCGGGCGAGTGGCTCCTCTGCGTGGTCTCGGTCGAGCGCGCCGAACGTGCCACCCAGCGCTACCTCCTGCCCCTCGCCCTCGCCTGGGAGGGGGGGGACGAGGACCGGCTCCTCGCGCTCGGCCCGGTGACGCTGGCCCGGGTGCGCCAGCGGGCGCGCGTGGGAGTCCTCCACGACGCCTTCGCCGACGACGCCTTCTGCAGGGAATTGCTGCGCGCGATCGGCCGGGGCGAGCGCCTGGCAGTGGGCGAGAGCCGGATCGTGTTCGCCCCCACATCGGCCTACGCCACCCTCTCTGCGGGCCTGCCGGCCGAGCCCGCGCTGCGCCGGCTCACCGAGGCGAGCAACAATGCGATCGTCTTCGGCGAGCGGCTCTTCCTGAAGGGGACGCGGCGCCTGCGGGCCGAGTTCAACCTCGAGCGCGAGATGGGTCAGTTCCTCACCGAGCGCGCCCCGGGGGTGCGGGTCGTGCCCACCGGCGGCTCGGTGGACCTGCACCAGCCGGACGGGACGGTCACGACGCTCGCGGTGCTCCAGGGCTATGTGGAGAACCAGGGCGACGCCTGGTCCTATACCTCGGCGTACCTGGAACGCTTCCTGCGCCAAGCGCTGGCAGCGCCGCCGGGGCAGAGCGCCGCGGGCGAGGAGGCGCACGCGACCTACTGCCTGTTGATGACCACCCTCGGGCGGCGCACCGCAGAGCTGCATGCCGCGCTCGCCGCGGCGGAGGGGGACCCCGCCTTCGCGCCCGAGCCGATGGCCCCCGGCGAGCCGGCTGCCTGGGCCGAGGCGGTGGCCGCCGACCTGGACTCGGCGCTCCGGACCCTGCGCCAGCGCCTCGAGGGGCTGGGGGGGCCGGCACTCGCCGCGGCCGGCGCCCTCCTGGGGAAGGTGGGGGAGCTCCATCGCCGGCTGTCGTCGCTCGGTCTCCCGGTCGAGGCGGTCAAGACGCGCCTGCACGGAGACTTCCACCTGGGACAGGTGTTGATCGCGGGCAGCGACGTCATGCTGACCGGCTTCGGGCGGGGGCAGGGCCGCGAGAGCGGGCCGGAAGGGGCCCTGCACTCGCCCCTGAAGGACGTGGCGGGCCTGCTGCGCTCCATCGACCGGTCCGCCGCCAGCGTCGCCCGGCTCACGGCGGAACGCCCGGAGGACCTCGCGGTCGTCGAGCCGCTCGTGGATGCCTGGAGGGCGGCCGCGCGCGGCGCCTTCCTGGAAGGCTACCGCGAGGGGATCGCCGGTTGCCCCGTCTGGCCCACTCGCCCCGGGGACGCCGAACGCCTCATCACCCTGTTCTGCCTGGAGAAGGCCACACAGGAACTGCGCGAGGAGCTCGCCAGCCGGCCGGAGCGGATCGGTGTCCCCATCGCGGGGCTGCTCCAGGCGCTGGCTCGCCCCGAGGCCTTATAATTCGCCCGCGCGAGCCTGCGCGCGACACGCGACCGAGCGGAGATCCCCGATGCAAGCCGTTTTCGCTTTCATGCGCAAGAACCTCACCTGGCTCGTCATCGTGGCGATGGGCCTCGGGCTGCTGAAGGGGCACTTCGCGCCGATGGAGTTCTCGCGCGTCATCTGCGCGACGGCGGCCTTCATCATGCTCTATCCGGTGATGGTGAATTTCCGCCTCGAGGAGGGCTTCAAGAACATCGGGGGCGTGGGTCGCGTGCTCGCGCTGACACTCGGCGTGAACTTCGTGCTCTCGCCACTCCTGGCCGCCCTGATCGCCTGGACCATGCTCGGCTCCCAGCCGCTCGCCGCCGCGGGGCTTCTCCTCATCGGGGCGGTGCCCTCGAGCGGGATGGCCATCGGGTGGCTGAACCAGTTCAAGGCGAACGTGCACCTCGGGGTCGTGCTCGTGGCGGCGAACATCCTCGCCACCTTCCTCATCGTGCCGCTCCTGATGCCCGTGGCCCTCGAGCACCTGTTCCGCGCGGACATCGAGGTCGGCTCGCTCGTCATCATCGAAAAGCTCGGGTTCGTCATCCTGATCCCGCTCACCCTCGGCTGGCTGACCCGCGTGGTGCTGCAGCGGATGGGGCGCGGCGACCTCCCCGCGAAGAACCGGGAGCTCCTGAACGGCGTGGCGAACTTCGGCATCCTGCTCGTGATGTTCCTCATCATGAGCCTGACCGACAGCCAGTCGGTGCTCTCCCACCCCCACGTGGCCCTGCTCTCGGTGCCCGCGGTCGCGGCCTATTACGCGGTGATGTACTTCGTGGTGACCCGCGTCATCCGCCACGCGCTCGCGCCGGGCGAGGCGCTGCCGTTCTTCGTGACGACGTTCCTGCGCTTCCACATCATCAGCCTCGGCATCACGATCGCGGCCTTCGGCGAGATCGAGAACGGGATCTTCGCCTCGGTCCCGATCATCGTCGGTCTCCTGATGCAGCCGGCCCTCGCCTCGGCGCTCGGTCGCCGGCTGGCGCGTCAGACGACCTAGCCCGGGCAGCCTAGCCCAGATGACCTAGCCCAGACGGCCTAGCCGAGGCGGTTGCGGAAGTCGGAGTAGTCGAAGCGGCGCAGCACCCTCAGCTCCCGGCCGTCCCAGGTCGCGATGCAGGGGTGCTTCACGCCGTTGAACAGGGTGGTCTTCACCATCGTGTAGTGGCTCATGTCGGCGAAGACCACGCGGTCGCCCGGGTGGAGCGGCGCGGGGAAGGACCAGTCGCCGAGCACGTCGCCCGCGAGGCAGGTGGGGCCGCCCAGGCGGTAGGTGTGGGGGGTGGTCCCCGGGTCGCCGGCGCCGTGGATGGTGGGCCGGTAGGGCATCTCCAGCACGTCGGGCATGTGGCAGGTGGCGGAGACGTCGAGCAGCGCCAACCGCACCCCGGCGTTCTCGTGGACGTCGAGCACGCTCGCCACCAGCACGCCGGTGTCCACCGCCGCCGCCTCGCCCGGCTCGAGGATGACCTCGAGGTGGGGGTACCGGGCCTTCAGCCCGCGCAGGGTCCGCACCAGGAGGTCCACGTCGTAGTCGGGCTTGGTGATCCAGTGCCCGCCGCCGCAGTTCAGCCACTTCACCTGCGGCAGCCAGTCGCCGAAGCGGGCCTCGAAGGCCTGCAGCACGCGCGCGAAGACCCCCGCACCCTGCTCGCAGAGGGCGTGGAAGTGCAGGCCGTCCACCCCCTCGGGCAGGGTCTGCCCCAGCACCGCGCGGGTGGAGCCCAGGCGCGAGCCGGGGGCGCAGGGGTCGTAGAGCGCGACCTCGATCTCGCTGTACTCCGGGTTGCAGCGCAGGCCCACCTGGACCTTCCGGCCGCAGGCGCGCACCGCGGGCAGGTGGCGCTCGAGTTGGGCGCGCGAGTTGAGCACCAGGTGGTCGGTGTAGCGCAGGGTCTCGGCCAGGTCCTCGGCCGAAAAGGCCGGCGCGTAGGTGTGCACCTCCCGGCCGAACTCCTCGCGCGCGAGGCGGGCCTCGTAGGGGCCGCTCGCGCAGCAGCCGTCCAGGTGCGGACGCAGCACGTCGAAGGCGGGCCAGAGGGCGAAGCCCTTGAGCGCGAGCAGCACCTTGCAGCCGGCCTCGGCGCGCACCCGCGCGAGGATGCGCCCGTTGCGCTCGAGGA
This sequence comes from uncultured Ectothiorhodospiraceae bacterium, assembly GCA_937867305.1. Lineage (GTDB taxonomy): Bacteria > Pseudomonadota > Gammaproteobacteria > JAABTG01 > JAABTG01 > JAGNLM01. The sequence continues at coordinate 17,689 of CALMKJ010000091.1, forward strand.
GCCGGCGGTCCACCACGAAGCAGGGGCTCGGGACCCGCCCCCAGTCGAGGTCGGTGATGGGCGTCTCGGCGGACATGGAAGGAGCGTTTCCTCGCGCGGCCGCCGCGTCCCTGCGGCCAGACCGCGGAAACCTCAGACGGGGAGCGGCCCCTCGGGCGCGGTCTCCACCCAGGGCAGGCCCCACCTGCCGATCTCGTGCATGAACGGGTCGGGGTCGAACTGCTCCACGTTCCACACCCCCGGCTTGCGCCAGCGCCCCTCCACCAGCAGCTTCGCGCCGAGCATCGCCGGCACCCCGGTGGTGTAGGAGATCGCCTGGGAGCGCACCTCGCGGTAGGCCTCCGCGTGATCGCTGACGTTGTAGACGTAGTAGCGCTTGAACTTCCCGTCCTTGACCCCTTCGATCCAGCAGCCGATGTTGGTCTTGCCGGTGTAGTTCTTGCCGAGTGTCTCGGGCTTCGGCAGCACCGCCTTCAGGAACTGCAGCGGGACGATCTCCTTGCCCTCGAAGAGGATCGGCTCGATGGAGGTCATGCCCACGTTCTGCAGCACCTCGAGGTGGGTGAGGTACGGCTTGCCGAAGGTCATCCAGAAGCGGATCCGCTTCAGGCCCTTCAGGTGCTTCACGAGGGACTCCAGCTCCTCGTGGTACATCAGGTACATGTCCTTCACGCCGCACTCGGGGAAGTCGAAGGGCGTGTGCACGGAGAGCGGGTCGGTGGTGACCCACTTCCCTTCCTCCCAGAACTTGCCGCGCTGGGTGATCTCGCGGATGTTGATCTCGGGGTTGAAGTTGGTCGCGAACGCCTTGCCGTGGCTGCCCGCGTTGCAGTCCATGATGTCGACGGTGTGGATCTCGTCGAAGTGGTGCTTCTGGGCCCAGGCGCAGTAGATGTTGGTCTGGCCCGGGTCGAATCCGCAGCCGAGGATCGCGGTGATGCCGGCCTGCTCGAATTTCTTGCGGTAGGCCCACTGCCACTTGTACTCGAACTTCGCCTTGTCGGGCGGCTCGTAGTTCGCGGTGTCGAGGTAGTGCACGCCGGTCGCGAGGCACGCCTCCATGATCGCGAGGTCCTGGTAGGGCAGGGCCACGTTGATCACCACCTCCGGCTTGAACGACTCGATGAGCGCGATGGTGTTCTTCGGGTCGTCGGCGTCGAGGCTCGCGGTCTTGATCACGCGGCGCTGCAGCTTCTTCACGTCGCGCGCGATGGCCTCGCACTTGGACTCGGTGCGGCTGGCGAGCAGGACCTCGCTGAAGGTTTCCCGGGCCTGGGCGCACTTGTGCGTCACCACGCCGCCCACGCCGCCGGCACCGATGATGAGGACTCGCGACATTTCCGATCTCCTTGCGCAGATGGCGCTTTATAGCACTGTGTCCGCCGCGGGGCGACGCCCGGCCCCCGCTCCGGCCGGAATGGCTTATGCTTTCGCCAGGGGAGTGCCCGACGCCGGCCGGCAGCGCCACCAGAAGGGCGCCCGGTCGGCCTCGCTCCCGGGCGAGCCCGGCCTCCCCACTCCACCCAGGCGGAAGCGGGAGACAGTCTGATGAATCCATATGAAATTCTGGGGTCCCTGATCCAGAACGGGATGGGCGCGTCGTCGGGACGCCTCAATCACTCCCTCGGCAACGAGGGGCTCGGCGGCGCGGGCGGGTTCCCCGGCGCCGGGTCGGGGGCAGGTTACGGTGGCGGCGGCGGGATGCCGGGTGCGGGTGGCGGGATGCCGGGTGCCGGCGGCGGGTTGTTCGACATCCTCGGCAAGGTGCTGGGCGGCGGGAACGCCGCGCCGTCTGCGGCGCCCTCGGGCGGCGGTTTCCCCGGGGCCGGCTTCCCGGGCAGCTCCGGGCTCCCCGGCGGGGGCGGCGCGGGCCCGGCGGCGGCGATCCTGAAACAGGTGGCCGGGGCCATCCTCGGCGGCTCCGGGGGCTCGGGCTCGGGCGCGAGCGCGACGGGCGCGGGCGCCATGGCGCTGCTGGCGGGCCTCGCGGCGAAGGCGCTGGC
>CALMKJ010000092.1 GCA_937867305.1 uncultured Ectothiorhodospiraceae bacterium
TCCTGGCGTCGAGTCGCTTCTTCCACACCGGCAAGATGTTGTACCCCGCGCCGAACGTCTTCTCCGAGCCGACCTTCATGCCGAGCGTGTTGATGAGCGGCAAGGCCCAGAGATACGTCTGCGTGGCACGGTGGTAGAGCAGTTCGTCTCGAAGCGCCTGCGCCGCATCGGCGGTGGCTCGGCCTTCCACGAAAGGAAGGCCGGCGACCTTCACTTGGTGCTGAATGGATGCTGCGTCCGTGGCGCTCATCGTTGCTCCGTCTCGTCGAAAAGAGGCCTGCAGTGGTCCGCCGCCTTGGCTATTGCACCAGCTCGATGTCACCGTTCTTCCACGTCTTGTCGAACCACGGCTCGAGCGGCCCGTACAGGCGCAGCAGAACCGACCAGCTCTTGCCGGGCTGGGTCTGCACCCAGTTGCCCTCCTTGCCGGCGGGCGCGGTGGGCGCGAACCAGACGGTGCAGGACCCGTCCGGGCTGGCCTTCAAGTCCGGGCTCAGGCTGTCGACGCCGGCGCTCCTCTGGTCGGTCTCCAGCAGGCCCCGGTGCTGTCCGGAGTAGACGACGAAGGACCAGAACTCCTTGGCGGGCACAGGCGCCGGCAGCGTCACGCGGTAGGTCTTGCCGCCGTCGAGGTACTGGCCCTGCGCGTCGTGGGGTGTGAAGGCGTAGGCTGACCCTTGACCCACTGCCGATTGGGCCATGGCCGGGGTGATGCCGGTGGCCATGTAGTGCATGAACGTCCGGTAGTCGAGCATGAGCTCGCCGTGGTTCATGAACTCGTGGCTGCCGCCGACGAACGCGGTGTACCACTGCCGGTCCTCGTAGAAGTAGGGTTCCCGGCTGCGCGGGCGATAGCTCAGGGCCCGCGCCGTCGCATTGCCCACGGCGGCGGCCTCGGTGAGGATCCGCTTCATGCGCTCGTCGGGAGCGAAGGGCTTGCCCTTCTTGATGCCGATCGAGGCCCACAATCCGACCAGCTCGGGGTTGAACCCATCGGCCGGCTCGTACTGAACCACGGCGTTCAACTCCTCGTAGAACGAGAAGTCATTGGCGTGGACGGTGTTGTACTGCAGCCCGCTCAGGTCCACGAAGTGCGGCTCGCGCGGATTCGCCGCCTCCTTCAGCGGGTACAGGCGCCAGTGCTTCTTGACGTGGGCGGCCGTCTTCGCGAGATCCCCATCGATCACGAAGGCGCGCATCAGCAGCCAGTTGCGGTAGGAGCGCGTCGGTACGACGTGATGGCCGCCCGGGACCTCGCCTTCGTGGCCCGGCGGGAGGAACAGGTACTTGCCGCCCCGGCCGCGGTCGGGACCGGTGAAGCCGACGTCGGTGACCCAGCGGAAGTAGGCGTCGTCGACCGGCCCGAGGACCCCGGGCGGGACCTCCAGGACGGTTGCCCCGTGCTCGACATTGATCTCCGCGATGCAGTAGACGGTCGTGGTGTTGGGGGTCAGCCACAGGGATCGCGCATCGAGCAACTGCTCGGTGATGCCCATGCTGAAGGTGGTCATTCCGGCCTCCTTCATGCCCTGGAGCATGGCGTAGATCGAGGCCGCCGGGCACCCGGTCAGGAAGGTCTCCACACCCCGCGCGAAGTCGAGCTGGTCGTAGACCTTGCGCACCGTCTCGTCCGAAGGCATCCCGTCGAAGAACTCCAGTCGCCCGAGCCGGGAGGTCTCGACCACGTCCGGAGTCCGGATCGACTCGGGGACCTTCGCAGCGTATTTCGGGCTGCTGCCTTGGTCATTCCGACTGTTTTCACTCATGACTGGCTCCTTGCCATGGGTTTATTCGCTTTCGTCATGTGGAGACGAAGGGCGGAGATCGGTGTTTCGTACGCTCTCTGGCAGCGAGTTTCGCATCGCGACCGGAGAGCGGCCAAGAGGTCACTTGACGCGTTCGACGTCCGGCAGCGACCAGCTCCGGTCGAAGTAGGGCTCGGTCGGCGCGTAGAAGCGGAACAGGCCGAACCAGCCGCGCCCGGGTAGGGTCGGCAGCCAGTTGCTTTCCTTGCCGGCGGGCGCTGTGGGGCCGAAGTGGAGATCCATGGATCCGTCCGCGTTCGCGACGAGCCTCTTGCGCGAGTCCAGGCCCGCCAGCTCGTGCGGCGTGTCGATGAAACACCGGGTTTCCACGTCGTAGAGCGTGATGGCCCAGAACTGCTTCACCGGCGGATTCGGCGGAATGCGCAGGGTGTAGTTGTTGCCGCCCTGCAGCCAATGGCCGCCCTTGTCCTTCTCGATGCCAAGGTACGCCTGCCCCTGACCGGGGGTCTTCGTCGTCATCCCGGCGCTCAGCGCCACGGCTTCGTAGAAGTAGGCCGTGCGCTCGTCCAGGGCGGTGTGGTGCTCGGTCTCCTGGTTCGCTTCCAGCATGACCGTGTTCGTCCACTGCCTGTCGGGCCAGGTGCGGGCTTCGGGTTGACGCTTGGCGTAGCTGAGGCATCGCGCCATGGATTCCCCGACCACTGCGGCCTGCGCCAGGATCTTCGCCTGGCGTGCATCGGGCCGGAAGGGCTTGCCCTTCTCGATGCCGAGCGGCTTGATCATCGCCACCATCATACGGTCGCGCTCATGTACGGGCTCCTGGTCGAGCATCTTGGCCAGCAGCCGCCAGAACTCCATGCCGTTCTCGGGCCACCCGCTCCACTTCCGACTCCCCGCCGCGATGATGCGCGTTTGTCGGGGATTCTCGCGTTGTGCGTACGGGTACGCTTGGTACCCGGCCATCAAGGTCTCGGCCGCCTTGGGATCGGGAACCAGCACGCGGAACGCATGGAAGATGTTGTTCGTGGGGGACTGCACGACATGACACTCGCCGATGTCCCGGGGCGCCTCCTGGCCGGGGGCCAGCACGAGGTACTTGCCGCCCTCGCCCTTGTCTGGGCCGGTGAGCCCGAGGTCGCTGATCGGCCGCTGCCAGAAGTCCAGAATGCCGCCTGCCGTTTGGCCCTTCGGGTACTCGATCACCAGCGGGCCAGTCCGTTGCAGGTTCAGGAAGCCGATCACGTACGGTGTGGTGTCGTTGCAGGTCAGGAGGCCGAGCCTGTCGCGGAAGGTGGTGATGAATACCAGATCACCGTCCTGCTGGCCGAAGACCTTCTCGTGCTGCTCCTGCCACTGGGCGAAGCTGACCAGGGGAACGGCCCAGAGATAGGCCTGCACCGCCCGCTGGAAGTCGAGTTCGTCGTAGAGCTTGGTGACGGTGGCGTCGGTCGGATAACCCCCCTCGAACCCCAACGAACCGTTGCGGGAATCGATCGTGCCAGTCATGGGCAGGGGTTGCGCTTGTATCGTGTCGTCTTGCATTGAGCTCTCCTTGTAAGTATCAAATCGTTGGTAATGCCATATCGACTTTCATGCTTTCACGATGTCGTCGGGCCTCCAGGTCTGATCGAAGAAGGGCTCCAGCGGGCCGTACAGGCGGATCCAGACGAAGTGGCCCTTGCCGGCAACCGTCCGGATCCAGTTCTTCTCCTTGCCCTTCGGCGCCCCCGGGCCGAAGAAGATGTCGACCGAGCCGTCCGGGTTCACCTCGGGTTGGTCGA
>CALMKJ010000093.1 GCA_937867305.1 uncultured Ectothiorhodospiraceae bacterium
GGCCTCAAGGGCGACGACTGGCTCGACGGGGGGCGCGGCGACGACGCCCTCTGGGCCGGTGCCGGGGACGACGTCCTGCGGGGTGGCCCCGGAAACGACTCCCTGATGGGCGACCGGGGCGCAGACACCTACCACTTCCGCGTGGGCGACGGGGTCGACACCATTTCCGACGCCGGAGGGAAGGGGGATCGGTTGGTCCTCGGGGAAGGGTTCCGCCCCGTGGACGTGGGGTTGACCCGCACGGACGCCGACCTCTCGATCACCCTGGGGGCCGGGGACGACGGGGTGACGGTGCTCGGGTGGTTCGGTAAGGGCTCGCGCGAGATTGAGCAGATCTCGCTCCAGGACGGCACCACGCTCCTGGCCCGTCAGGTCGACTCCCTCGTCCATGCGATGGCGGGGCTCACGAACGCGCTGGGCGTCGACTCGTGGAGGTCGGTGGTCGCGATTGCCCCCGAAGAGGCGGCGAGCCTGGTCTCGCCCTACTGGAGTGCCGCTGCCGGGTAAGCCATCGGGCGGGGAGGGGGTTAAACTCATCGCTTCCAGCATCCCCCTCTCCGCCACGGTTCCCCGGAAGACGTGATCAGGGTCGAAACACTGCCCGAGCCGGCAGCGGTCGCCGAGCGTGCGGCCGAACTCATCGCGAACGAGGCGCGCGCGGCGGTGGCCGCGCGCGGCCGTTTCGTGCTGGCGGTGAGCGGCGGCCGGACTCCCTGGGTCATGCTGCGGGCGCTCTCCGGGAAGTCGCTGCCCTGGGACCACGTGCACGTGGTGCAGGTCGACGAGCGGGTGGCCCCCGCGGGGCACGCGGACCGCAACCTGACCCACCTGCAGGAGAGCCTCCTCGAGCGCGCGCCGCTTCCCCCGGGGCATCTCCACGCCATGCCGGTGGAGTCACCGAACCTGGAGGAGGCTGCCGCCCGCTACGCAGAGACGCTTCGCGAGCTCGCGGGCGTGCCGCCGGTGCTCGACGTCGTCCACCTCGGCCTGGGGGCCGACGGCCACACCGCCTCCCTGGTTCCGGGGGACCCGGCCCTTGCCGTCACCGCCCTGGACGTCTCCCCGACGGGCGTCTACGAGGGCCGGCGGCGCCTGACGTTGACCTATCCCGTGCTGAATCGCGCCCGCCGCGTGCTCTGGGTGGTGACAGGGGAAGAGAAGGCGGCGATGCTGGCTCGCCTTGCTCGGGCGGACTCCGGCATCCCCGCTGGACGAGTGAGCCAGGACCGTGCCCTGGTCCTGGCCGACCGGGCTGCGGCGGGCACCCCACGAGATACCCCAGGAGCCGGTACGGAATGGTGACGATGCGTGTGCTGACGGATGCCCTGCGGCTTGCGGCCTTTCCCCTCGGCTACGGGATCACGGGGGCGCTGGCCGGCGGCACGCTCAACCGGATCATGATCGCGGAGATGAAGCTGCCGGTGACGCTGGTGGGGCTCCTCTTCGCGCTGCCTCTCCTGGAGGCCCCCCTGCGCGTGTGGCTCGGCTATCGCTCGGACGGCTACCCCGTGTTTGGACGCCGGCGGGAGCCTTACATCGTGGCCGGTTCCCTGCTCGCGGGACTCGGGCTCGCCGGCGCGGTGCTGCTCATGACCGCTGCGCCTGGCAGCCGGCTGCTCCTCATGTCCGGTCTGGTCCTGATGTTCGTGGTGTACGGGTTCGGCCGTAACCTCGCCCACAACGCCTTCCAGGCCCTCGTGGCGGACCGCTTCGAGGGAAGCGGTCGCTCGCGCGCCCTGACGCTCTACGAGGTGGCCACGATGTTCGGGCTGGTGGCGGGTGCCGGGGGGCTCGGGGCGGTCCTGCGGGACTACGCGCCGGAAAAGCTCGTCGCTGCGGGTGTCGGCGCCGTGAGCCTGGCCTTCCTGCTGACACTCCTCGCCGCGCTCGGTCAGGAACGGCGCTCGGCCCAGGCGGTCCAGGCCGCGGCGCGGGCGCGGTCGACGCCGTTCCTGGAGGCCCTGCGGGGGTTCCTGCTGGGAGACCCCCAGGTTCGGCGGTTCTTCTTCCTGGTCGTGTGCACCTTCGTGGGCACCCTCGCCCAGGACGTCCTGCTCGAGCCGTATGGGGCCCTGGTGCTGGGGATGTCGGTCAGCGAAACGACCCGGCTCACCGCGTACTGGGGCCTCGGGGTGCTCGCCTCCATGCTTCTTTCCGGGGCCTTTCTGCTGAGGGTCACCGGGCACCTGCTGCTGTTGCGCGTGGGGCTCGTCTCTACCATGGCCGTGTTCGTGGGCGTCATCGTGACCGGTCTGCTCGGGAGCCCGGAGGGTTTCCGGGGGTTGGTCGCCGTGATGGGGCTCGGCACCGGCCTGGCGGGGGCGGGCCTGCTGGGAGGCATCGCCACCTTCGCGACGGCGATCCGGGCGGGGCTGCTGATGGGCGTCTGGGGGATGGCGAGCCTTCTCGGCAAGGCGGCCGGGAGCGTGATGGGGGGCGCGGTGGTCGACGGCGTGCTGTGGGTCACCGGGGGCGCGGCCTTCCACGCCTACGCAACGGTGTTCGCGCTGGAGGCCGCGCTCCTGACGGTCGCCCTGGTGCTGACCTATCGCCTGCGAGTCGAGGCGTCCCGGGCAAGCCAGGAGGCCGACCCATCGGCCCAGGAGGCCGATGCGTCGGCGAAACCGGCAGGTCCTTCCGCCGCGTGAGCGCCAGGACCTACCACATCAGGTCGTCCGGCACCCGGTAGGCGGCGTAGGCGTCGTCCTCGGGCTCGGTGGTGCCCGGGTTGGTCTGCGGGACGAGGAAGCGCTCGTCCCGGGAGCGGATCTTCTCCGCCACGGCGAGCGGGACCAGTTCGTAGCGCTGGCCCAGGCGAGCCACCGCGAGCTGACCGGCCGTGATCTGGCGGTGCTGGTCCGCGGTGACGTAGATCCGCTTCACCAGTTTCCCGTCGACGAAGTGGTAGGCGGTTTCGCCCTGCGCTCGGGGTAGTGCGTGGGTGCGGATCATCTCCGCGACCTCCGTGGCCACGGCCTTGCGCCTGGCCGCCTCCTCTCGCCGGCGATTCAGCTCCCGATCGCGCTCGGCCTTCTCCGCCTGCGCCTTCCGGGCTGCGAGCCGATCCGCGTCCGCCTCGCCGCGAGAGGGCTGGCGGTCCTGCTTGCGCTTTTCGGTTCGGTTTTGCCGGGCCTGGTGCGCGCTCACCAGTCCGGCCTTCAACAACTGCTCCTGCAGGGAGTTGCCCATGGTGTCGCTCTCGCGGCAAAGGTGTGCCGTCCCCGTCCTTCCGCTCTCCCGCTCTCCCGCTCTCCCGGTGAACGGCCGTTGGCCATAGCATGCCACGACCGACGCCCGTGCGAGAAAACCGCGACTCGTGCTCGCCGCCGGGCGGACCTTGTTTCTGGCCCGTCGAGGGACAACACTCCTTCGTGGTTCCCTCCAGGCGGGCTTGCCTGTCTCCAGCCCCTTTCCCAGGAAGTGCCCCATGACCCCACTTCGCTTCTGGCTGACCTTCGTTGCGGTGCTGGCCTCCCTGCCCCTGGCAATCCCGACTGCCCTCGCTCAGACCGAGGACACGGAGAGCGGGGCGGAGACGGAGGACGCTCGCTTCGAGCCGGCGGGACTGGCGGCCGCGGCGGGACGCTACCGGGCGTCCCTGGTGGCGAAGCGACCCGCCCAGCCATCCCCGGCGGCGGCCGACGCGGCGCTCAAGGCCGCGGCGCAGGCCCTCGCGGCGAAGCGGGTCGAGGCGGCCCTCCCGCAACTGGAGGTCGCCGTCACCCTGGGCCGCGAGGCGCCGTCCGTCTTCCTGCAGTTGAGTGACGCATGGCTCTCCCTGCCCCGTCCGGACGCCGACCGGGCCCTGCAGGCGGCGTGGCTGGCCTATCGGGCCGCGGGAGAGACGGCGGACCGCCAGCGTGCCCTGGAGCGCATGGCCGAGTTGCTCGAAACGCGCCTCGACCAGCCCCGCGAGGCCCTGGCCGCCCTGCGGGCCCTGCGGGCGGAGGGCAGCACGGCGCCGGGTCTCGGGGAGCGGCTCGAGGCGTTGCGCCAGAGGGTCGGGGTCGAGTGGGTTCGTGTTCGCGTCGAGGCCGACGGCGAGGAGCCGCGCGTCTGCCTGGTCCTGTCGAGTCCCCTGAAGCAGGCCCGTGGCACTCGCTGGGACGAATACGTGCGGGTCGAGCCCGCGACCCCCGTCACCGTGGACGCCGCGGGCCGTGAGCTCTGCATCGGGGGGCTCGCCCATGCGCACCGCTATCGGGTGGCGCTGCGCGAGGGGCTCGCCAGCGCCGACGGGCTGGTGCTCAGGCGCACCGAGACCCGCGAGGTCGCCATCGGTGACCGTCCGCCCCTTGCGGCCTTTCGGGGAAACGCCTTCATCCTGCCGCGCGTCGGCCCGGACGGTGTCCCCCTGGTCACCGTGAACACGGACGCCGTGACGCTGCGCGTGCATCGCATCAACGACCGCAACCTGGTGGCGCGCATGGGGGAGGGGGCGCTCGGCAGCCTGGAGAGCTACGAGGCGGAGGAGATCGCCGAGGTCCAGGGTGAGCGGGTGTGGGAAGGGCGGATGGCGGTGCGCCTGGAGCGCAACGTCTCGGTGGTGACCGCCGTGCCCGTGCGCCAGTTGATCCCCAAACCGAAGGCCGGACTCTACGTGCTCACCGCGATGCCCGCGGACCTGCCGGAGAGCGAGATCCAGAGTACGCCGGCGACCCAGTGGCTCGTGGTCACGGACCTCGGTCTCAGCACGCTGCGCGGGCCCGACGGGGTGGACGTCTTCGTGCGCTCCCTCGCCAGCGCAAAGCCGGTTGCGGGGGCCAACGTCGCACTGCTCGCCCGCAACAACGCCGAGTTGGGGCGGGCCACGACGGACGCCGACGGGCGCGTGCACTTCCCGCCCTCCGGGGCCGGCGGCGGCAACGAGCCCCTGCTCGTCGTAGCCTACGGCGCCGAGGGGGATTTTGCAGTGCTGAACCTCGGCCGGCCCGCGCTCGACCTGAGCGACCGCGGGGTGGGCGGTCGTCGAGCGCCCGGGCCCCTCGACGCGTACCTGTACTCCGACCGGGGCGTCTATCGCCCGGGGGAGCGAGTGAACCTCACGGTGTTGCTGCGTGACGACCGGGGTGACGCGGTCGAAGGCTTCCCCCTCACCCTGCGGGTGCTTCGCCCCAACGGCACCGTGTTCCGCTCCGGGGTGGTCCAGTCCAGCGCGGCCGGTGCCCACGTCCTGCCGTTCTATCTGACCGCGACGGCTCCCCTCGGGACGTGGACCGTGCAGGCACTCGCGGACCCGAAGTCCGACCCGGTCGGGACGCTGCGGGTGCAGGTGGAGGAGTTCGTGCCCGAGCGGCTGGCGGTCGAGGTCGAAGGTTCCTCGCCAGCCATCGATCCGGCGCGCCCCTTCGATCTCCTGGTGCGGGCCCGCTTCCTGTACGGCCCCCCCGCCGCGGGTCTGTCCGGGGCTGGCGAGGTCTCCGTGGCCCCGGACCCTGAGCCATTTCCCGCCTTCAAGGGGTTCCGTTTCGGCCTCGTGCAGGAGTCCCCGACCCCCCGCACCGAGTCCCTCAGCCTCCCGGCCACCGATGCGAGCGGGGCCACGCGCGCCGAGGTGAAGCTGCCCGCGCTCCCGGATACCACCCGGCCCCTGCGGGCGCTGTTCCGCGTCGAGGTGTCCGAGCCGGGCGGTCGCCCCTCCCGCCAGACGCTGACGGTTCCCCTGCGCACCCAGCCCTTCGCCATCGGGATCCGCCCCCAGTTCACCGGTGACCGGGTGGAAGAGGGGCATCCGGCAGCCTTCGAGGTCGTGGCCGTCGGTCCGGACGGCAAGCGAATCTCGCGTCCCGGACTCCGGACCGAGCTCTTTCGCGAGCGTGTCCGGTTCCTCTGGTACCAGGACGAAGGGCGCTACACCTACCGCACCTCCGTGCAGGCGGAAAGCCTGCGCCGGGGCAGCCTCGACCTGACGGCGGACCGCTTCGGGACGCCCTCGTTCGGGCCGCTGGAATACGGCCGCTACCGGCTGGAGGTCTCCGACGAGTCCACTGGCGTGGCCTCTTCCGTGCGATTCAGCGTCGGCTGGCAGGTCGCGCTGGATGCGGGCGAAACCCCCGACCGGGTGGAGGTGACGCTCGACCGCGCGGCTTATGCCCCCGGAGACCGGGCGCGGGTGCGCATCGTGCCGCCGTTCGCCGGGGAACTGCAGTTGACGGTCGCGACGGACCGCGTGCGGGAGGTGCAGCAGCACTCCGTCCCCGCCGGGGGGGCGACCTTCGAGGTGCCGATCGGCGCGGACTGGGGTGCCGGGGCGTACGTGCTCGCCACCGTGATCCGTTCTCCCGTCGCAGACCGGGAACACGTGCCGGTGCGCGCCATCGGAGTCGCCTGGCTCGGGCTCGACCCGGCGCCGCGCACGCTGGCGGTGCGTCTCGATGTCCCCGCCGTCGCCAGGCCCGGGGAGCGGGTGGAGGTGCCGGTCCGGGTGACTGGGCCGGACGGCCAGCCGGCCACGGGCGCCTGGGTGACCCTGGCGGCCGTCGACGAAGGGATCCTGCGGCTCACCGGCTTCACCTCGCCCGACCCGGTGGCCCACTATCTCGGCAAGCGACTGCTCGGGCTCGACGTGCTCGACGACTACGGCCGGCTGATCAGCGCCATCTCCGGGCCGGTGGGGGCATTGCGCCAGGGCGGGGACCAGGGGGGGCTCGGTGCGAGCCTTCCCGTGGTGCCGCTCACCATCGTGTCGCTCTTCCGGGGGCCGGTGCCGGTCGGTGCGGATGGGGTGGCCCGCATTCCCCTCGAAGTGCCGGAGTTCGACGGCGAGCTGCGTTTGATGGCGGTCGCGTACGACGCGCGTCGCGTTGGAGGCACCGCGCTCGCCCTGCCGGTGCGTGGGCCGCTGGTGGCCCAACTCACGCTGCCCCGGTTCCTCGCCCCGGGGGACGAGAGCCGGGCGACTCTGTCCCTGCACAATGTGGAGGCCCCCGCCGGTGTCTACCGCCTGTCCGTGACGGCGGCCGGCGCGGTGACGGTCGGCGACGTGCCTGCGCAAGTGGAGCTGGCGCGCGATGCCCGCGTGAGCGTGCCGGCGATCCTGCGGGGTGCCGCGGCCGGGACGGGCTCCCTCGGCCTGGCGCTGGAGGGCCCGGGGGGCGTCCGCCTGCAGCGGCAGCTCTCCATCACCGTCAGGCCCTCGCGCGCCGTGGAGACCACCTTCACGCAGCGTCGCTTGCCGCCAGGCGCCGCAACGGAGGCGGGCGCCGCCGATCTGGCGGGCTACGTCCCCGGCACCGGCAGCGTGAGGTTGACGTATGCCTCCCGGGCGCCGTTTGACGTGGCCGGGATCCTGGCCGCGCTGGAGCGTTACCCCTACGGCTGCCTGGAGCAGGTCGTGAGCCGGGCGTTGCCCCTTGTGGGGACCGCAGGGCTCCAATCCGCGGGCGCCCTGGTCACTGCCGAGACGCGTGACGCCCGGGTCGACGCCGCCGTCGGCCAGGTCCTGGACAAACAGCGCTACGACGGCGCGTTCGGGGCCTGGAGTGCCTACGGCGAGGAGTCCGCCTGGCTCACGGCGTACGCGACGGAATTCCTCGCGCGGGTGCGGGCGGCTGGCCGGCCGGTGGCGGAGGGTCCGTACAGGGCGGCCCTCGATTGGCTGCGCCGGCACGCGGTGGACGGTGGGACGGAGAAGGAGGAGCTGGTGAGCCGGGCCTACGCCGTCCACGTCCTCGCACTGGCCGGAGTGGCGACCCCGGGGCCGGCGCGTTATCTCCACGACGCCCTGCTCGCGAAGCTGCCGACCCCGCTTGCGCGCGCGCAACTCGCGGCAGCGCTGGCCCGGCTCGGCGACCGGGAGCGGGCGGGGGCCGCAGCGGTCGCAGCGACCGAGAACCTGGTCCGCGACGACTGGTCGGTCGACTACGGCTCGGTCGTGCGGGATGCGGCGGCCATGCTCACCGTGCTCGCGGAGGTGGACCTCCTCGGTGACGCTCTGCCCCGGTTGCTCGACCGTCTCCCGGCGAGCGCGCTGGACGCAGGGCGCCTCAGCACCCAGGAACAGGCCTGGGTGGTGCGGGCCGCCAGCGCCCTGATGGCGGGCGGGCATCCGGTCTCCCTGAAGGCGGAAGGGGTGGCGCTGCCCTCCGGAGACCCGGTCCTCATCGCCCCTTCGGCAGCCCAGGTGGCAGCGGGCGTCAAGGTGACGAACGTGGGCCCGGGCGAGATCTGGGAGGCCGTGACACGCACGGGTGTCCCGGTCGAGTCGCGGCCCGCGGGCCGGGAGGGGATGGCGGTGCGCCGCCACTTCTTCACCCGGGAGGGGCAGCCGCTCGACCTGGACCGTGTGCGCCAGAACGACGTCTTCGTGGTCGAGGTCGAGGGGGAGGCGACGACCGGGCTGCACCATCGGGCGCTGCTGACCCACGGGCTGCCCGCCGGGTGGGAGATCGAGAACGTGCGCCTGTCCGGGGACTCCGGGCCGGTGTTGCCCTGGCTCCGGGAGATGTCCATGCCCGCGGCGCTCGAGGGTCGTGACGACCGCTACGTGGCCGCCTTCGACCTGACGCCGGACCAACCGTCGTTCCGGGTGGCGTATCTGGTCCGGGCCGTCACGCCGGGGAGCTACGAGCTGCCGGGTGCCCACTTGGAAGACATGTACCGCCCGAGGTTCTTCGCCCGACAGGCGGTGCACCGGGTCACGGTGGGGCCGGCGGAGTGAGGGCGCGGCGCACGGCGAAGGCCCTCGCGGGGCCCCCGCCTCGGTCCTCCCGGGGTATCCCGGCGAGTCCGTGAAGCGGTCCTTGCGCCGCGCACTCCTCGGGGCCGCCGCTCTGGCGGTCCCGGTGGTCTGCGTCGTCCTGCTGGACCGGCTCTTCCCCCCACCGATCGGACGGTTGGGAGACCTCTCCACCGTGGTGGTCGACCGGACGGGTGCCCCCCTGCGCTTCTTCACGACGCGGGAGGGCTTCTGGCGCTTGCCGGTGAGGCTCGACGAGGTCGCCCCGACCTACCTGGAACTGCTCGTGGCGGTCGAGGACCGGCGCTTCCACGCCCACGCGGGCGTGGACCCGATCGCCGTCGCCCGGGCCGTCGCGGAGAACCTCGCGGCGGGACGCACGGTCTCCGGGGCCTCGACCCTGACCATGCAGCTCGCGAGGCTACTGGAGCCCCGCCCCCGGACGCTGGCGAGCAAGCTCCTCGAGGCCCTGCGGGCGGTGCAACTGGAGGCCCGTTACGACAAGGCCCGGATCCTGGAGATGTACCTCACGCTCGCCCCCTTCGGCGGCAACCTGGAGGGCCTGCGGGCCGCATCCCTCGCCTACCTCGGCAAGGAGCCCAGGTCCCTCACCGCCGCGGAGGCCGCGTTGCTGGTCGCGCTGCCCCGTTCGCCCACCCGGCTGCGCCCGGACCGGCACCCGGAGGCAGCGGCTCGAGCCCGGGAGAGGGCCCTGGGGCGGGCATTGGCCGCCGGCGCCGTGGACGCACGGACGGTGGCCGAGGCGGGAGCCGAGCCCGTGCCCGCGGCCCGGGTGCCGTGGCCGTTTCTCGCCCCCCACCTCGCAGAGCGGATCCGGGGTGAGAGCCCCGGGACGCCCGTCCTGCGCACCGCCATCGATGCGCAGTTGCAGCGCGCCGTGGAGGGCCTCGCAGCCCGGGCCGCCGCGTCCCTGGTGTCCGCGGGCAGCGTCGCGCTCCTCGTCGCGGACCATCGGGACGCCCAGGTCATTGCTTCGGTCGGCGGGGCCGACTACTTCGACGTCCGGCGCCGCGGGGCCGTCGACATGACGCGCGCGGTCCGCTCCCCGGGCTCTGCCCTGAAGCCGTTCCTGTACGGGCTCGCCTTCGACGACGGGATTGTCGAGCCGCGCACGCTCGTGGCCGACGTCTCCACCCGTTTCCGGGACTACAGCCCTGGCAACTTCGACTCGGCGTTCCACGGTGAGCTCACCGTGCGGGACGCGCTCCTGCGCTCCCTGAACGTGCCGGCCGTGCTGGTCCTGGACCGCCTGGGTCCGGTCCGCTTCGCCTCGGCCCTGGCCCGCACCGGTGTCTCGCTCCACTTTCCGGAAGGGCGAGGTGCGGGGCGGGCCGGTCCCGGTTTGCCGCTCGCCCTGGGGGGCGTGGGGATGACCCTGGATGACCTGACGGCCCTTTACGCAGGGCTTGCGCGGGACGGTGTGGTCGTGCCGCTCAAGGCCGAGGCGGACTACCGACCCGCCGGGGGGGGCAGACTCCTCTCGCCCGAATCGGCGCGCCGTGTGCGCGACATCCTGCGCGAGGCGGCGCCCGCGCCGGGCTGGGTGCAGGCCGCGGACCGCCGCACGCGGACACCCCTTGCGGTCAAGACGGGGACGAGCTACGGGTATCGCGACGCCTGGGCGTTCGGTGTCGGCGAGCGGTACACGGTCGGTGTGTGGGTCGGGCGCCCCGATGGGACACCCAGCCCCGAGCAGACCGGCCGCACCGCGGCGCTGCCGCTCCTCTACGAGGTCTTCGACCTCCTGCCGGCGGAGCCGGTCGCGCCGACGGGTCGCGCCGCGCCACCCGGCGCGACTGCGCCCCTGCTGCGCCGTCTCGAGGCCCGCGCCCCGGGTGGGGGGCTCGACCTGCCCGACGGGCACCAACTGCGACTGGTGTTTCCGCAACCCGGCATCCGGCTGGACGTGTCCGAGGAGGGGGGTGAGATCGCTCCGGTGACCCTGATCGCCGAGGGCGGGCGGCGCCCCCTCGTCTGGCTGGTGGACGGCCGTCCTGTGGCGCACGGGCAGGAGCGGGAGGTGTCGTGGCAGCCGCTGCGGACCGGGATCGTGCGGGTGAGCGTGATTGATTCCGACGGGCGCAGCGACGCGGCGAGCCTCACGCTGCGCTAGCCTTTGAAGGGCTTGCCGGGCTTGCCGGGCTTGCCGGGCTTGCCGGGCTTGCCGGGCTTGCCG
>CALMKJ010000094.1 GCA_937867305.1 uncultured Ectothiorhodospiraceae bacterium
GCAGGTTCCGCCACTACATGCTGAAGGAGATCTTCGAGCAGCCCCGGGCGCTGGCCGACACGCTGGAGGGGCGGCTCGCGAACGGGCGGGTCCTGGAGGCGGCCTTCGGCCCCGCGGCCTCGGCGATCTTCGATCGGGTGAAGGGGGTGCAGATCATCGCCTGCGGGACCAGCTACCACGCGGGCCTGGTGGCCCGGTACTGGCTGGAGCAGCTGGCGGGGGTGCGCTGCGACGTGGAGGTCGCGAGCGAGTTCCGCTACCGGCGCCACGTGGTGGACCCGGACACCCTCGTGGTGACCATCTCCCAGTCCGGCGAGACGGCGGACACCCTGGCCGCCCTGCGGGCGACGCGCGAGATGGGGTTCGGCCCCTCGCTCGCGCTCTGCAACGTGCCCGAGAGCTCGCTGGTGCGCGAGTCGTCGCTCGTCCTGATGACCCGGGCCGGGCCGGAGATCGGGGTCGCTTCGACCAAGGCGTTCACCACGCAGCTCACGGCCCTGCTGCTGCTGGCCCTCGTGCTGGGCCGGCGCCGGGGGCTCTCCCCGGAGGCGGAGGCCGACGTGGTACGCCAGCTGCTCGCGCTCCCCGGCCAGGTGGAGAGGGCGCTGGAGCTCGACCCCATCGTCGCGCGCCTGGCCGAGCGGTTCGTGGACAAGCACCACGCCCTGTTCCTCGGGCGGGGCTTT
Source organism: uncultured Ectothiorhodospiraceae bacterium (assembly GCA_937867305.1). Taxonomy (GTDB): domain Bacteria; phylum Pseudomonadota; class Gammaproteobacteria; order JAABTG01; family JAABTG01; genus JAGNLM01. The sequence goes on from CALMKJ010000094.1 coordinate 687, forward strand.
CACTACCCGGTGGCGATGGAGGGGGCGCTCAAGCTGAAGGAGGTCTCCTACATCCACGCCGAGGCCTATCCGGCGGGCGAGCTCAAGCACGGGCCGCTCGCGCTGGTGGATTCCTCCATGCCCGTGATCGCGGTCGCCCCGAACGACGCGCTCCTGGAGAAGCTGAAGTCCAACCTCCAGGAGGTGCGGGCGCGCGGCGGCCAGCTGTACGTCTTCGCCGACGCCGAGGCCGGCTTCGTGTCCCGGGAGGACGTGCACGTCATGGACGTCCCCGCCGTCGGCGAGTGGACGGCGCCCATCGTCTACACGCTGCCCCTGCAGCTCCTCGCCTACCACGTGGCGGTGCAGAAGGGCACGGACGTGGACCAGCCGCGCAACCTCGCGAAGTCGGTGACGGTCGAGTAGGCGCGGGCTACCCCGCCAGCTGCGCGAGCACCCGCTCGGCGGCGCGCCAGGTGTGCGCCAGCTCCGCCTCGCCGTGGGCGCTCGAGACGAACCCGGCCTCGAACGCCGAGGGGGCGAGGTACACGCCCTCTTCCAGCATGCCGTGGAAGAAGCGCTTGAAGCGCTCCACGTCGCAGGCCATGACGTCGGCGAAGGAGGTCACCGCCGGACGGTCCGAGAAGAACAGCCCGAACATCCCCCCCACCTGGTTCGTGACCAGCGGGACGCCCGCGGCGGCGGCGCGCTCGCGCAGTCCGGCGGTGAGCCGCGCGGTGGCCGTCCCCAGGCGCTCGAAGAACCCGGGCTCGGCGATGAGCTCGAGCGTCTTCAGGCCCGCAGCCATGGCGACCGGGTTTCCGGACAGGGTCCCGGCCTGGTAGACCGGCCCCAGCGGCGCGATGTGGTCCATCACCTCCCGGCGTCCGCCGAAGGCCCCGACGGGCATGCCGCCACCGATGACCTTGCCGAGGGTGGTCAGGTCGGGACGCACCCCGAACCGCGCCTGGGCGCCCCCGAGCGCGACCCGGAAGCCGGTCATCACCTCGTCGAAGATGAGCAGCGCGCCGTACTGGTCGCAGACCTCGCGCAGGGTCTCGAGGAACCCCGGCAGGGGGGGCACGCAGTTCATGTTGCCGGCCACCGGCTCGACGATGATGGCGGCGATGGCCTTCCCGCTCTCCGCGAAGGCCTTGCGCAGCGCCCCGGCGTCGTTGTAGGGCAGGGTCAGGGTGTGGCGCGCCACGTCCGCGGGGACCCCCGCGGAGCTCGGCACGCCGAGGGTCAGCGCGCCGGAGCCGGCCTTCACCAGCAGCGAATCGGCGTGGCCGTGGTAGCAGCCCTCGAACTTCACGATGGCGTCCCGGCCGGTGAAGCCCCGGGCGAGCCGGATCGCGCTCATGGTGGCCTCGGTGCCCGAGGAGACGAAGCGCACCTTTTCCAGGGAGGGCACCAGGCGGCACACCCGCTCCGCGAGCCGGGTCTCCAGGACCGTGGGGGCGCCGAAGGACAGCCCGTCGGCCGCGGTCTCCTGGACCACGCGGATCACCTCGGGGTGCGCGTGGCCGAGGACCATGGGGCCCCAGGAGCCCACGTAGTCCACGTAGCGCCGGCCGTCCTCGTCCTCCACGGTCGCGCCCGAGGCGCGGCGCACGAACACCGGGTCGCCCCCGACGCTGCGAAACGCGCGCACGGGGGAATTCACGCCGCCGGGGATGAAGCGCTGGGCTTCGGAAAAGAGGTCGTGGGAACGGGTCATGGGGCTGTCTCGAAAAGGGTGGCGAAACGGGCGGCGGCGGCGCGGGGGTCAGGGTCGCCGAACAGTCCGTGGACGACGGCCAGAAGGTCTGCCCCGGCCGCGACCAGTGCAGGGGCATTCTCGGGTGTGATGCCCCCTATCGCAACTATCGGCACCCGCAACCGGGGCCGCACGGCCGCGAGCAGCTGGACGCTCGCCCCCGGGGCGAGCGGCTTGGTGCGCGAGGGGAAGAAGCGCCCGAAGGCAACGTAGTCGGCGCCGGCGGCCTCGGCCGCGAGGGCCCGATCCGGGTCGGCGTAGCAGGAGGCCCCGATGATCGGGCCCGGCCCCAGCAGGGCGCGGGCCTCGGCCACCGGCAGGTCCTCGCGCCCGAGGTGCACGCCGTCGGCCCCGAGGGAGCGGGCGAGCCTCGCGTCGTCGTTGACGATGAGCGGGACCCCCCGGGCGCGGCAGAGCTCCAGCAGGGCGGCGGCCTCGCGGCCGCGCCGCCGGGTGTCGCCGGTCTTCTCGCGATACTGGACCAGCACCGCGCCGCCGAGGAGGAGTTGCTCCACCCGGGCGACCAGGTCCCCGACCGGCCGGTCTCCCCCGTCGGTGACCGCGTACAGGCCCCGACAGGGTCTCAAGTCCGGCTCGCCCGCGTGCTGCGGGCCCAGAAGAGTCGGTTCGGGATGAGCTGACCGTGGCCGGTCCGATAGGCGTGCTTGAGCGACTCCCAGGTGTACTCCTGGGCCTGGCGGATCGCGGTGAGCGGCTCGTGCCCCTGGGCCAGGAGCCCCGCGATCGCCGAGGCCAGCGTGCAGCCCGAGCCGTGGTATTCCCCGGGCAGGCGGTCCCACTCGAAGCTCTCCAGCTGGCGGAGGTTGCCGTAGAGCAGGTTGACCACGCGGGGCGTCGCCTCGTGAGTGCCGGTGATCAGCACCAGCTCGCAGCCCCGGTCGAGGAGCGCCTGGCCGGCCGCCTCCAGGGAATCCGCCTCGGGCGCGAGGGCCCTTGCCTCGCGGCTGTTCGGGGTGAGCACGGCCGTGCGGGGCAGGAGCAGTTCCACCAGCGCGGCCTGGGTGTCCCCCGCGGCGAGTGGAGACCCCGCCCCGGAGGCGAGCACCGGGTCGAGGACGAGCGGCAGCTCCGGGTAGTCCACCAGGATCGAGTGGATGGCCTCCACCAGGGCGACGCTGCCGGCGAGCCCGACCTTGCAGGCGGCGACCGGCAGGTCCTCGAGGACGGCCCGGGCGGACTCGATCAGCGTCCCGGGGTCGACGGGATAGCTCGCGTAAACGTCGCGGGTGTCCTGCACCGTGAGCGCGGTAGCCACCGGGGCGGCGTGGCAGCCCATGCTCGCGATGGCCTCGATGTCCGCCTGCAGGCCGGCGCCCCCGGTCGGGTCGAGGCCGGCGAACACGAGCACGGTCGGAACGGTGGTCGGTGGGGAAGACATGCTGGAATTCTAGCCAACCGTCCGGGCGAGATAGGCGGTGCGGGCCGAGAGCTCCAGGGAACAGGTCCACTTGTACGCCAGATTGAGGCTCGGCGCGGCGGCGAACACGCCGTGCCCGCGGACCACCACCACGCGGTGCTGCGCGAGGGCCCGGGAGACGGCCTCCGGGGCCTCGACGAGATAGCGGTCGTAGGGGATGGGCAGCACGGGCACCCGCCCGAAGTAGTACTGGGCCTCGAAGTCGGGCGGGTCGTAGTCGCCGCCCTCGAAGGTGAGCGCCACCGTGTGGGGCCCGTGGCTGTGCAGGACGGCCCCGAGCCCCGGGTTGCGGCGGTACACCGCGAGGTGCAGCGGGGCGTCGAGCGAGGCACCGTCCGGGGGCGGTCCGTCGAGCGCGCAGGGGAGCAGGTCCGCGGGGCGCAGCGTGTCGGCGCAGCACCCGGTCGGGGTCACCCAGACGAGGTCCCCGTCGCGTACCGATGCGTTGCCGCTGTGGGAGTCGTTGAGGCCGTAGCGCCGCAGCCAGAGATAGTGCCGGACGAGGTCGGAGCGTGGGTCCATGCCACGCATGATCGGCGACCCGGGGCCGGCGTGCAATCGAAGGGTGGAGGTGGGCATAATCGAGAAGCCCGTCAGGGAGCGGTGGGTCGGGTCCGGCCCGCCGGTCTCACCCCGGTCTCCGCCGCAATAATCTCGAACAGGCCCGTCCTCCCGAAGCGACGGGCGATCCCATCGGAGGAGGTCACCCCATGTCTCTCACCCGTCGCGATTTCGTGCGCCTCGTAGGCTTCGCCGGTGCGGCCGGCATGCTGCCGC
>CALMKJ010000095.1 GCA_937867305.1 uncultured Ectothiorhodospiraceae bacterium
TTGCCGGGCTTGCCGGGCTTGCCGGGCTTGCCGGGCTTGCCGGGCTTGCCGGGCTTGCCGGGCTCGCCGGGCGAAGGGGGCGTAAGGGCCGTCCAGGACGTGCCGCTATCGAAATCCGAGGCGCGATGGGGAGGGGGAGGAACCGGGTCATGCGGGAAAGGCTCTACGTGGTGCACGGCGCCGGGCGCGACGCGGTGGGACTGGTGCAGCAGCTCACCCGGCCGATTGCGGAGGTCCGGGGCAACGTCGTGGACCTGCGCCAGGACGTCGTGCACGGTCTGTTCACCGTCGTGATGGTGGTGGACCTGGCGGAGAGCGACCTGCGCGCGGAGCAGTTCCGCGGTCTCGTCGCGCGCATCGCCGAGGATGCCAACCTCACGCTCGAGGTTCAGAAGTACACGCCCGTCCCGCGCAGCCCCGATCGCAAGAGCCTCCTGATCGTGCTCGTGGGCAGGGACCGGCCGGGGATCGTCTCTCGCATCTCGCAGCAGCTCTCCGGCTATCACGTCAACATCGAATTCTCCCGGATGGTGGCGCGCGCCGGGGTCTTCCTGATGGAGCTCCACGCGGACGTGACTCAGGCAGCGTTGCCCCTGCCGAACCTGCTCGGTGTGCTGCGCGAGGAGATGGGTGCGGTCGGGATCCGCTCGATGTTCCAGGCCGAGGACGTCTTCAACAAGAAGAAACGAGCGGTCTGCTTCGATATCGGCACGAGCTTCATCGACACCCGAACGCTGACGGAGGTCCTGCGCCAGGCGGGGATCGATCGTGAGACGGTGCGCCGGGCCTACGACCCCGCGCGGCCGGTGGAGGCGGTGCGTCACGCCGCACGGCTGCTGGAGGGTCTGCCGGCCGAGGTGGCCGCCCGGGTGTGCGGGGCGACCGAGGTCACGCCGGCCACGACCGAGCTGGTGGAGACGCTCAAGGTCATGGGCTACAAGGTGGTCGCCATCACCCGCGCCTTCGACTTCTTCACCGAGGTGCTCGCGCGCAAGGCGGCCCTCGATCGCTGCTACGGTTTCCGGCTGCCGGTCAACGACGACACCCGCTCCCTCACAGGGGAGCCCGACCTCGGGGTCGACCCGCTCGACCGCCGACGGGTGCTCGCGGGCCTTCTCGCCGACGAAGGGCTCGCCGAGTCGGACGTGACCGTCATCGGGGAGGAGCCGGGCGAAGGAACGGCACCGGTCGGCATCCAGGTGGAGTTCAACATGAAGCTTGCCCTCGACTTCCTCAACCAGCGGGTGCTCAGCCGGGACCAGCTCCTGGGGCTCCTGGGCGGCTTCGGCGTCCCGCGCCTCTGAGCCCCGCAATCGGAACCTGAGCCCAGGCCATGCGCTCCGACCTCGAGATTGCCCGGGAGGCCACCCTTCGCCCCATCACGGAGGTGGCCGCGGACCTCGGGCTCGATCCCGACGACCTGCTCCCCTACGGGCGCTACATCGCGAAGGTGCCGGCTCCTGCCCTGGCCCACCGCCTCGGGGACCGCCCCGACGGGCGACTGGTGCTGGTCACGGCCATGACGCCGACCTCCTTCGGCGAGGGGAAGACCACCACGACGATTGGACTCGGGCAGGCCCTGCGGGCGATCGGCCGCAGGGCCGTGATCGCGGTCCGGGAGCCCTCGCTCGGTCCCTGCCTCGGCCTCAAGGGGGGCGCGGCCGGTGGTGGTTACTCGCAGGTCCTGCCCATGGAGGAGATCAACCTGCACTTCACGGGCGACCTCCACGCCGTGTCCACCGCCCACAATCTCCTCTCCGCCGTGGTGGACAATCACCTGCACCAGGGCGCGGTTCCCGAGATCCACCCGCGCAAGGTCGTCTGGAAGCGGGTGATGGACATGAACGACCGCTCTCTGCGCAGCATCCTGGTGGGGCTGGAGGGGCAGGGTGGCAACGGGGTGATGCGCGAGGACGGCTTCGAGATCACCGCGGCGTCCGAGGTGATGGCGGTGCTGTGCCTGGCCGAGAACCTGGCCGACCTGAAGCGGCGGCTCGGTGAGGTCCTCGTGGGCTACGACAGCCTGGGCCGGCCGGTGCGGGCGGGCGACATCGGCGTGCACGGCGCGATGGCGGCCCTGCTGAAGCAGGCGATCCACCCGAACCTCGTGCAGTCGATCGAGGGCACCCCGGCCTTCGTCCACGGCGGGCCCTTCGCCAACATCGCTCACGGGTGCAACACCCTGATTGCGACCCGGCTCGCGTTGAAGCTCGGCGAGTACGTGGTGACCGAGGCGGGTTTTGCCGCGGACCTGGGGGCGGAGAAGTTCTTCGACATCAAGTGCCGCGCGGGGGGACTGAAGCCCGCGGCGGCCGTGCTCGTGGTGACGCGCCGGGCCTACGCCCGCCACGGCATCGAGAACGTGGCGAAGCACGTGGAGAACCTGGGCGGGTTCGGTGTGCCGGTGGTCATCTCCATCAACCGGTTCCTGGACGACGAACCGGCCGAGCTCGACGAGATTCGCGCCCGCTGCGCGGACCTGGGGGTGCCGGCGGCGATCACCGATTTCCGGGAGGGGGGTGGCGCCGGTGGTCTCGAGCTCGCGGAACTGGTCTGCGCGGCGAGCGAGTCGCCCTCGTCGTTTCAGCCCCTGTATCCCCTGGTACTGGGGATCCGGGAGAAGGTCGAGGTGGTGGCACAGCGCGTCTACGGCGCCGCGGGCGTGGAGTTTTCCCAGGGCGCGCGCGCCGAGATCAAACGCATCGAGGACCTCGGCTACTGGGGGTTGCCCGTGTGCATGGCCAAGACGCCCGCTTCGATCAGCGACGACCCCAAGCTCCCGGGTCGGCCGCGGGACTTCGTGTTGAGCGTCAACGGTGCAAAGGTTTCCGCCGGGGCCGGGTTCGTGGTCGTCTACACGGGCAAAGTCATGACCATGCCGGGCCTCCCGCGCCAGCCCGCTGCGCTCTCGATCGACGTCGACGCCGAGGGGAACGTCAGCGGCCTGTTCTGAGGACGGTCCACGCACCGCCCTCGGGATCGTCGCGCCTGCCCCGGGGTCACGCCTTCGCGCAAGGCGCTTCGCCCTTGCGTGCCGACCGGGTGGCGGTCAGGTTGGGGTGATGCGCGGGTGGGATGATGCGCGGGCTGCTCTGGACGGTGGTGCAGGTTCTCGGCCTGGTGCTGCTGGCCCTCTTCGGCGTGTCCCGGCTGTTGCCGGACCTTCTCGGAGCCTCGGCGTCGTCAGCGATACGGGGCGCCGGTTTCGCCGACGCGGTCTTCACGGTGGAGCACGTCGGCTGGGAGGGTCTCGACGCCCGGCTTCGGCTCGGGGGCGACACCGGGACGACCGAGGCCGGCCAGGGCGTCGACGCCATCCGGCTCGAGTACTCGCCGGCTGGCCTGGCCGCGGGAAGGGTCGACCGGGTCACCCTTACGGGCGCACGGCTCTCGCTCCGCGTGGGTCCGGAGGGTGTGGACCTCCCGGGTCGGGAGGTGTCCGGAGGTCCTGCCGCGACCATGCCCGGTTGGCTCTCTGCGCTCCGGCTGCCGGTCGCGGAGCTCGCGGTCGATGACGCCGTGCTGTCGCTGACCAGCCCCCTCGGCGCGGCCACGGTCCCCCTCTCCGGACACCTGACGAGCCCCGGGGAGGGCCGTCTCGACGGGCGTCTGGAGCTGAGTCTCCTTCCCATCGGGCCCCGGGCCACGGCCGAGCTGCGAGCCCGTTCCGGCCCCTCCGGGCTCACGGTGGACCTCGACGCGCGCGCGGGGCTTGCCGGGGCCCTGACGCTCGGGGGAGAGTCCTACGCCCTGGACGGGGATGCCCGGCTGCAGGCGCGCGTGCGTCACGACGGCAAGGGGCTCGACGGGAGCGCGGAGGTCCGGGTGGCTGGCCTGTCGCTCCGGGGACCGGCCTTCACGGTGAGCGGGGTGAACGGCCTCGTCGCCCTCTCGTCCCTGGACCCCGTCCTGACGCCCCCGGGTCAGTGGCTCTCCGCGAATTCGATCGACGTGGGCTTGCCCCTGACCGAGGCGCTGGTCTCGTTCCAGGTCCGGCGCGGTGAGCGTCTCGCCATCGAGCAGGCCGAGGTCCGCTGGGCGGGGGGTCGTCTGCGGATGTTGCCCGCCAGTTTTGCGTCGGGGGACCGCCGCCGGAGCCTGACCCTGGAGGCCGACGGGCTCGACCTCGAGCAGGTGCTCGCCCAGTTCGAGGTCCAGGGGCTCGAGGCGACCGGTACCCTCGGGGGGCGCATCCCGGTCGAGCTCGAGGGCAGCGGGGTCCGGGTCGAGGGTGGACGCCTCCAGGCGGCCGGAACCGGGCGTGTCCGCTACGACCCGGCCGACCCTCCCGCGTTCCTCGGGGGGGGAGGTGACTCCGGCACGGCGGTGCTCCGGGAGGCCCTGCGGAACTTCCATTACGACGAGCTTGCGCTCACGATCGACGGGGTCCTCGGCAAGGAGACGGTCGTGGGGCTGAAATTGAAGGGGGCCAACCCCGACTTCCAGGGGGGGCGCCCCGTGGCCCTGAACGTCCGCCTGAGCGGCGCCCTGGACCGCATCCTGCGCAGTGGTCTGCGCAGTTACCAGATCCCCGACTCGGTGCGGGAACGGATCGAGCAGTTGGGGACTCCAAAGACAGGAAACGCAACGCCGGGAAAGCAAAAGCGATGAGCGAGCGAAAAACCCTCCGGCCGGTGCGCGTGGGCGCCCTGGCGGCAGTCGTGCTGATGGCCAGCGGGTGTAACCCGACGGTGAAGGTCGAGGCCCCGGACAAGCCCATCGAGATCAATCTCAACGTCCGTATCGAGCAGGAGGTCCGGGTGAAGATCGACCGCGAGCTCGATCAGGTCTTCGACAAGAACCCGGAGCTCTTCGGCTTGCCCAAGGAGAAGAAGCCATGATCACGCGCCGCCGTTTCGTCTCCGTGCTCGGAGTGTTGCCCCTGCTCGCCGCGCACACCCTGCCGGCATCGGCGCAGGATGGCCTGGCCGCCGCCAAGGCGTCGGGTCTCGTGGGGGAGCGCGCGGACGGACTCCTCGGCCTCGTCTCCGCAAAGGCGCCGGCCAACGTGCGCGAGCTCGTCAACCAGGTGAACGAGGAACGACGCAAGCAGTACGAGCAGGTTGCCCGGAGCACGGGGCGCCCGCTTCAGGAGGTGCAGGCCGTGGCCGGTCAGCGCCTCGTCAACGCCACCCCTTCTGGCCAATTCGTGATGGACTCCGGGGGGCGGTGGGTCAAGCGCTAGGAGCGGTGGGGTGACGCGGCGGTGGGTCGGGTTGGGGTTGCTCGCAGCGGCGGCCGTGGGGGTGCTGCTGTGGAGGGGCCAGGACACCCCGCCCCCGCAGCGCTACCGCACCCAGTCGGTCGACCGGGGTGACGTCGTCCAGGCGATCACCGCGAACGGCACGTTGAGTCCGGTGACCCTGGTGCAGGTGGGGACCCAGGTCTCGGGGACGGTCCAGAAGATCTACGCCGACTACAACGACCAGGTCACCGAAGGGCAGGTCCTGGCCGAGCTCGATCCTTCGCTCCTGTCGGCCAAGGTCAAGCAGGGCGAGGCGACCCTGCAGAACGCCCAGGCGACGCTCGCCCTCGCGCGGAGCACGCTTCGGCGCAACCAGTCCCTGTTCGAGAAGAAGCTCCTGTCGGGGGCGGAGCTCGAGACCGCCGAGGAGCGGGTGAACGTGGCCGCCGCGGAGGTGAAGCTCGCCGAGGCGCAGCTCGAGCACGACCGCACCAATCTGCGCTACTCGGTGATCCGCTCGCCCATCTCCGGCGTGGTGGTGGCCCGCAACGTGGACATCGGGCAGACGGTGGCGGCCAGCTTCCAGACACCCACCCTCTTTCACATCGCCCAGGACCTGCGGGAGATGCAGATCGACACCAGCGTCGCCGAGGCCGACGTGGGTGGCCTGCGCGTCGGCCAGCCGGTGCGCTTCACCGTGGACGCCTTTCCGGGGCAGAACTACGCGGGCCAGATCCGGCAGGTCCGGCTGAACCCCACCATCCAGCAGAACGTCGTCACCTACAACGTGGTGGTCGCCGCGGACAATCGGGAGGGCCGGCTGATGCCCGGCATGACCGCCCACGTGGTCATCCCCGTTGCCGAGCGCCGGGGCGTGCTCCGGTTGCCCAACGCGGCCCTCGGTTTCCGGCCGAAGCCCGAGGAGGTCCCCGGGGGTACGGTGGGCGCGGAGGCGCGGCAGAACGGTGAGGGGACGACGGTCTACGTCCTGGAACGGGGGACCCTGCGCCCCGTGCGGGTGCGCGCCGGCATCACCGACAACACCTTCACCGAGGTGGTCGATGGCGCCCTGAAGGTCGGCGACGCCGTCGTCACGCGGGCCATCGCGCCCAAGCAGGAGGGCGGTGGGTCCGGCTTCCGGATCCGGATCATGTGATGCCGGCCGAGCCCCTGGTCCGGGT
>CALMKJ010000096.1 GCA_937867305.1 uncultured Ectothiorhodospiraceae bacterium
CGGGCGACGTGGGTGTAGATCTGGGTGGTCGAGATGTCCCGATGCCCGAGGAGAAGCTGCACCACGCGCAGGTCGGCGCCGTGGTTCAGGAGGTGCGTGGCGAAGGAGTGCCGGAGCGTGTGGGGAGAGAGGCGCTTGCGGATCCCCGCCTCGCTCGCGTAGCGCTTGATCCGGTACCAGAACGCCTGGCGGGTCATTCCGCCGCCGCGCTCGGTGACGAAGAGCGCCTCGCTCTCCCGTCCCCCGAGCAGTTCTTCTCGCGCCGTGGCCAGGTAGCGATCGATCCACTCGCTCGCCTCCTCGCCGAAGGGCACCAGGCGCTCCTTGCTCCCCTTCCCCATGACCCGGACCACCCCCTGCCGGAGGTTGACCCGGAGCCGATGCAGCCCGACGAGCTCGGATACGCGCAGGCCGGTGGCATAGAGGAGCTCGAGCATGGTCCGGTCGCGGACCCCCAGGGCCGTGGCGACGTCCGGGGTGCCGAGCAGCGCCTCGACCTCGGTCTCGGTAAGGGCGTCGGGCAGCGGGCGGCCGAGGCGCGGGCTCTCGATGAGGGCCGTGGGGTCTTCCGGGAGTGTCCGGACCCGCACCAGGTGGCGATAGAAGCGCCGGATTGCCGAGAGCCGGCGGGCGGTGGTGCGCACCCGGGCCCCCTCTCTACTCGCCAGGTACTCGAGCAGCTGCGCACGGCCGGCCGAGACGAGGTCCAGCCCCTTCCCCCCCAACCAGACGGCAAGCGCCAGGAGGTCGCTGCGATAGGCCGCCAGGGTGTTCGCGGAGAGCCCGCGCTCCATCCACAGGGCGTCCAGGAACTGGTCCACCAGGGCCGCGTCGGCCTCGCTGGGAAGACCGCTCACCGGTGCTCGTGGGCGAGGAGCCAGGCCTTCACGGCGAGCGCCCCTGCCGAGCCCGGCGCTCCGCCGCCCAGGTAACCGCCGAGCCCGGAGGCGGCGACCACCCGATGGCAAGGGACGACGATGGGGACCGGGTTCGCCCGGCAGGCCCCGCCCACCGCCCGGGCGCCCCCGCCGACCGCCCTCGCCACGGCGCCGTAGGTCTGAGGCTCCCCTGGGGGAATGCGCGTCAGGGCGTGCCACACCCGCCTCTGGTACGGCGTCCCAGCGGTCTCGAGGGGAAGGTCGAAGGGAAAGGCAGGGTCGGCGAAGTACGCGGCGAGCTGACGGGCCACCTCCGCCGCCAGGGAGCCCCCCACCGGCGCCCGCAGCGCCGCGGCAGGTCCGAGCATCTCGATCGCCGTCAGCCGTCCGTCCCGGACCCGGAACCCCAGGCGGGCCCCTGGACCGGGCAAGGGGGTGGCGACCACGGCGTCAGGCGGCTGGGAAAGAACGGGCACCTCCGCCCTGCGAGCAGGCCGCCGGTGCGGTTTGCCGGACCGTGTGCCGCATGGACGGCGGCACACGAGCCTGCAGGGACGTCTTCGCCGCGTTACACCTTCTCGCGGATCTTCGCCGCGTTGCCACGGCGGTCGCGCAGGTAATAGAGCTTCGCACGGCGGACGTCACCGCGGCGTTTCACCGCGATGTCGTTGACGGCGGGGCTGTAGGTCTGGAAGGTGCGCTCGACGCCCTCGCCATGGGACACCTTGCGCACGGTGAACGAGGAGTTGAAGCCGCGGTTGCGCTTGGCGATGACCACGCCCTCGAAGGCCTGCAGGCGCTCGCGGGCGCCCTCCTTCACCTTGACGTGCACGATCACGGTGTCGCCCGGGGAAAAGTCGGGCACTTCGCGGGTCATCTGTTCCCGCTCGATCATCTCGACGAGGTTGCTCATCGCTCCGGTCCTCCTGCGTCCTCTCTCCCCGCGCCGGCCGCCTCGCGCCGCTCGCGGATGAATTCTTCCAGCAAGGCCCGACGCTCCGGGCCCAGCTCCAGCCCCGCCAGCAGGTCGGGGCGCCGCTGCCAGGTGCGTCCGAGGGCCTGCTTCAGGCGCCAGCGACCCACCTCACCGTGGTCGCCGCTCAGCAGCACCGTCGGCACCTGCCGGTCCCCGGCCAGCTCGGGCCGGGTGTAGTGCGGGTAGTCCAGCAACCCGTCGACGAACGAGTCCTCCCGCGCCGAGTCCTCGTGGCCGAGGGCACCCGGCAACAGGCGCGTCACGGCGTCGATGACGACCATGGCCGCCAGCTCGCCGCCCGAGAGGACATAGTCCCCGATCGACCACTCCTCGTCGACCACCGCATCGACGACCCGCTCGTCGATGCCCTCGTAGCGCCCCGCCACCAGCACGAAGCCGGGGCGCTCGGCCAACTCCCGCACGCCGGCCTGGTCGAGCCGCCGGCCCTGGGGGCTCAGGTAGAGCACCCGGGCGCCCGCCACCCCCGCCCGCGCCGCCTGGATCGCGGCCACCAGCGGGTCGTAGAGCATCACCATCCCCGGCCCTCCGCCGTAGGGCCGGTCGTCCACGGTCCGATGGCGGTCGCGGGTGAAATCCCGCGGGTTCCAGAGGTCGACGCACAGCCGCCCCTCCTTCACCGCCCGGCCGCTGACACCGTAACCGGTGACGGCCTCGAACATCGGCGGAAACAACGTGACGACGCCGATGTGCATGGCGCTCAGAAGTCCGGGTCCCAGTCCACCCGGACACGCCGTGCCACCAGGTCCACCTCCTGTACCACCGAGCCGGGCAGAAACGGGATGAGCCGCTCCCGCTCGCCCTGCACCACCAGCACGTCGTTGGCCCCAGTGGCCATCAGGGCCGCCACCCGGCCGAGCTCCTGGCCTGCCGCGCTCACCACCGTGAGCCCGATCAGGTCGGCCCAGTAGTACTCACCTTCGCCTGGCTCGGGCAACTCGGCCCGGCGGACCGCCACCGTGGCGCCCGCCAGCGCCTGGGCCCGATCGCGGTCCTCGCAGCCCTCCAGCCACGCGGCCACGCCCTTGCCGTGTGCGCGGCCGTCCCGCACCCGCCACAGACCGCACCGCCCGCCGCGGCACAGGTACCACGAGGGGTACCCCAGCAGGTTCTCCGGCGGCTCGCACCAGGACACCACCCGGACCCACCCGAGCACCCCGTGCGCACCGGCGACTCGGCCAAGCTCGACCAGGTCGCCGGGGTCCGGGACCGCAGCACCGAGCCCCCCGCCCCGGTCGGGCGGCGGCTCGAGCGCCGGCCCCTTACGCGGGGGTCGCGGCGGCCGGCTGCTGCTTGACGAGTTGGGCGACCCGCGCGGAGGCCTGGGCACCTTTCGAAACCCAGTAGGCGTACCGGTCGGCGTCGACCTGGAACGAGACCTCTTGGCTGGCGGCGATCGGGTTGAAGAACCCGACGCGCTCGATGAAGCCGCCGTCCCTGCGGTTGCGGGAATCGGTGACCACCACGTGATAAAAGGGCCGCTTGTGCGCGCCGCTGCGGCTGAGTCGAATCGTAACCATGCGCGTTGCTTTGTCCCGGGCCGGCCGAAAAGACGAGTATTTTACCGATCCTGGTCCGGATTGGAAGGCGCCCGTTGCGTCGGGGTGTTACCCGGGGAACGCCCCCGGGGGCGGCATCCGTCCGCGCATCCCCCGGAGCAGCCCGGCGAGCCCGCCCTTCTTGCCCATGCGCTTCATCATCTTCTGCATCTGCGTGAACTGCTTCAGGAGGCGGTTGACGTCCTGGACCTGGGTCCCGGAGCCCGCGGCGATGCGCTTGCGGCGCGAGCCGTTGATGACGCCGGGATGGCGGCGCTCCTGGGGGGTCATGGAGTTGATGATCGCCTCCACGTGCAGGAGCTCCCGGTCGTTCACTTGCGCCTTGACCTCGGCGGGCAGGTTACCCATGCCCGGCAGCTTGTCCACCAGCCCGGACAGCCCGCCCATTCCCTTCATCTGGCGCAGCTGGTCGCGAAAGTCCGCGAGGTCGAAGCCCTTGCCGGTCTTGAGCTTGGTGGCAATCTTCGCCGCCTGGTCCCGGTCGACCTTGCGCTCCACCTCCTCGATGAGTCCCAGCACGTCGCCCATGCCGAGGATGCGCGAGGCGATGCGGTCCGGGTAGAAGGGCTCGAGGGCCGTGGTCTTCTCGCCGGTACCGATGAACTTGATGGGCTTGCCGGTGACGTGGCGCACCGAGAGCGCGGCGCCGCCGCGCGCGTCGCCGTCCGCCTTGGTGAGGACCACCCCGGTGAGCGGCAGTGTGTCGTGAAAGGCCTTCGCCGCCCGGGCGGCGTCCTGACCGCTCATAGCGTCCACCACGAACAGCGTCTCCACCGGCTCCACGGCGGCGTGGATGCGGCGGATCTCCTCCATCATCCCCTCGTCCACGTGCAGCCGCCCCGCGCTGTCCAGGAGCACCACGTCCAGCATCCTGCGCCGGGCGTCGTCCACCGCACGGGTGGCGATCGCGACGGGGTCCTCACCGCCGTGCGAGGGGTGGAACTGCGCGCCCACCTCGCGGGCAAGGACGGCGAGCTGCTCGATGGCGGCCGGGCGGTAGACGTCCGTGCTCGCCACCATCACGCTCTTCTTGCGCTCCTTCAGCCAGCGGGCGAGCTTCGCCACCGTGGTGGTCTTGCCCGAGCCCTGCAGTCCCGCCATCAGGACGACGACCGGCGGCCGCGCCCTCAGGTCCAGCCCCTCCCCCGCCTCGCCCATCACCGCGATCAGCTCGTCACGCACGACGCGGATGAGCTCCTGGCCCGGCGTGAGGCTCTGCATGACCTCCTGCCCGAGCGCGCGCAGGCGCACCCGCTCGACGAGCTCCTTCACCACGGGAAGCGCGACGTCCGCCTCGAGGAGCGCCATGCGGACCTCGCGCAGGGTGTCGCGGATGTTGTCCTCGGTGAGGCGCCCCTGGCCCCTCAGGTTCTTCAGCGTGCGGGTCAGGCGCTCGGTCAGGCTTTCGAACACGTGGGCTTCCCCTTCAATACCGGAGGGTTATTGTGCCATGATGACCCGGCGCCGCCGCCCCGGACCACCACGCCATGTTACCCGTCGTATTCAGTGTGAGTACCGTCCTGCTGTACCTGGCCGCAACCGCCCGGTTGGCCGTCCCCATCGTCAAGGGTGTGCCGGACCCCCGGGCAAAGCCCCAGGCCCTCGCGCTCGCCGCCCTCGCGGTGGTCCTGCACGGGGTGGTCCTGTCCCAGGCCGTCTTCGTGCCGGGTGGACTGAACCTGGGCTTCTTCTACGCGGCGTCGCTCTTCGCCTGGGTCATCTCCGCCATCGTCGTCATCGCGAGCCTGGGGCAGCCGCTCGAGAACCTCTTCTTCCTCAGCCTGCCGCTCGCGGCCACCAGCGCCGCGCTGGCACTCGCCTTCCCCAGCAGCCGGGTGATAGCCCTGGGGCGGGGATTCGGTTTCGAGATCCACCTGGTGCTCGCGGTCATCGCCTACGCCCTGGTGTCGGTGGCGGCCGTACAGGCAGTCGTCCTCGCGTTCCAGGAGCATCAGCTGCGGCGCAGGCGCCTGGGCGGCGCGGTCCGCGCGCTGCCCCCGCTGCAGACCATGGAGACGCTGCTGTTCCAGCTCATCGCCGCCGGCTTCTTCATGCTCACCATGGCCATCGTCAGCGGGGCGATGTTCGTCGAGGACCTCTTCGGGCAGCACCTGGCCCACAAGACCGTGCTCTCCGTCATCGCGTGGGTCATCCTCGGCATCCTGCTCTGGGGCCGCTGGCGCTTCGGCTGGCGCGGCCGGGTCGCGATCCGCTGGAGCCTCGGCGGATTCTTCGCGCTCATGCTCGCCTACTTCGGCAGCAAGTTCGTGCTGGAGCTGGTGCTCAAGCGCTGAGGTGATCGGAGGCACCGCCACCGTTGGCTGACCTGTCCCTGGGGGCGCTCTTCGCCGTCCTCGTCCTGCTGGTCCTGATGTCGGCCTTCTTCTCCGGCTCCGAGACCGGGATGATGGCGCTCAACCGCTATCGCCTGCGCCATCTCGAGAAGAGCGGCCACCCCGGCGCGCGGCGGGCGAGCGCGCTCCTCGCCCGCCCGGACCGGCTGATCGGGCTGATCCTGGTGGGCAACAACTCGGTCAACATCCTGGCCTCGGCGATCGCGACCGTGATCGGCATCGAGCTCTTCGGCGAGGCCGGCATCGCCGTGGCGACCGTGACCCTGACGCTCGTGATCCTGGTCTTCGGCGAGGTCGCCCCGAAGACGCTCGCGGCGCTCGCGCCCGAGCGGATCGCCTTCGCCGCCTCCTACGTGCTGACCCCCCTGCAAAAGGTGTTTCACCCCGTCGTGTGGCTGGTGAGCGCTACCTCGACGGGACTGCTGCGCCTGCTCGGGCTTTCGCGCGAGACGCTCGAGTCGCGGCCGCTCAGCCGCGAGGAGCTGAGGACGGTGCTGAACGAGGCCAGCGCCATCCTGCCCCAGCGCCACCGCACGATGCTGCTGGGGATCCTGGACCTGGAGCACGTCACGGTGGACGAGATCATGGTGCCCCGCACCGAGGTGATGGGGATCGACCTCGACGCGGACATCGAGGAGATCCGCGAGCGGCTGCTGCGCTGCCAGCACGCCCGCGTACCCCTCTTCGACGGCGACGTGGACCGGGTGGCCGGGGTCCTGCACCTGCGCCGGGCGCTGGCGCTGCTGGACCGCGGCGAGCTCACCCGGGAATCGCTCCGGGCCCTCGCGGTCGCGCCCTACTTCGTCCCGAGCGGAACGCCCCTCGCGGTCCAGCTCCTGCACTTCCAGCGCCGGCGCGAGCGCCTGGGGCTGGTGGTGGACGAGTACGGCGACGTCCAGGGACTGGTCACCCTCGACGACATCCTGGAAGAGGTGGTCGGCGAATTCACCACCGACCCGGGCGACCACACGCCGGAGGTCGTTCCGCAGCCCGACGGCAGGCTCCTCGTCGACGCCGGCATCGGCGTGCGCGACCTGAACCGCGCGCTCGGCTGGGACCTCCCCACGGACGGCCCGAAGACCCTGAACGGCCTGATCCTGGAGTACCTGGAGACGATTCCCGACCCCGACACCAGCCTGCGTCTGGACGGGCACGCGATGGAGATCCTGCAGACCACGCCGAACGGCGTGAAGACGGTGCGCATCGACCCATCGGTACGCATACGCCGTCCGCGCCGAGCGGGGCCCTGACGCGCGCCGGGGGAGCCGGCGTCAGAGCGCGTCCAGGGCCTCCTGCAGGCGGGTGACCGCGACGACCTCGATGCCCTCGGGCGAACGCCGCGGGGCGTTGGCCTTCGGCACGACGGCGAGGCGGAAACCGTGCTTGGCGGCCTCCCGCAGCCGCTCCTCTCCCCCGACCACCGGGCGCACCTCCCCGGCGAGGCCCACCTCCCCGAAGACCACGCGGTCGCCGGCCCAGGGCCGATCGCGCAGGCTCGAGAGCACGGCGAGCAGCACGGCCAAGTCGCCCCCCGTCTCCGTGACCCGCACGCCCCCCACCACGTTGACGAACACGTCCTGGTCGTAGGTCGCGACCCCGCCGTGGCGGTGGAGGACCGCGAGCAGCATCGCGAGCCGGCTCGGGTCGAGGCCGACTGCCACCCGGCGAGGGGTGGAGAGGTGGCTCTCGTCCACCAGCGCCTGGACCTCGACCAGCATCGGCCGGCTGCCCTCGCGGGTCACCATCACGACGCTGCCGGCGACCGGCGAGTCGTGGCGCGAGAGGAAGATCGCCGAGGGGTTGCCAACCTCCCGCAACCCGCGGTCGGTCATGGCGAAGACCCCGAGCTCGTTGGCGGCCCCGAAGCGGTTCTTGAACGCCCGCACGACCCGGAAGCGGCTGCCCTGGTCGCTCTCGAAGTAGAGGACAGTGTCCACCATGTGCTCGAGCACGCGGGGCCCCGCGATGGTCCCCTCCTTCGTCACGTGGCCGACCAGCAGCACGGCGGTGCCGGTCTGCTTGGCGAAGCGCACCAGGCGCGCCGCGCTCTCCCGCACCTGGCTGACGCTGCCGGGGGCCGAGGGGAGCTGGTCGGAATAGACCGTCTGGATCGAGTCGACCACCGCCACCCGGGGCCGCTCCCGCTGGGCGGCGGCGAGGATGCGGTCCACCTCGATGTCGGCCAGCAGGCGCACGCCGGCCACGCCGAGGCCGAGGCGGTCGGCCCGCAGCCGCACCTGCTGGGGCGACTCCTCGCCGGTGACGTAGAGCACGGGCACGCCGTGGCGCTCGGCGACCGAGGTCAGGGCCTGCAGGAGCAGGGTGGACTTGCCGATCCCGGGGTCGCCGCCGATGAGCACGACCGAGCCGGCGACGAGGCCGCCCCCGAGCACCCGGTCGAGCTCGTCGAAGCCGGTGGGCAGGCGGCCTTCCTCGTTCTGCTCGACGCTGGCGAGGTCGAGCACGCCCCCCTCCGCGGCGCCCGTCCACCCCCCCGAGGCGGCCTTGCGGGGCAGCGCCAGGGCCTCGACGAGGGAGTTCCAGGCCCCGCAGTCCGGGCACTGGCCGGCCCACTTGGGCTGCTCCGCCCCGCAGGCCTGGCACTGGTAGACGCGGCGGTCCTTAGAGGGCATGAGAGGCCGTGCCACTCGTGGCAAGGCGGTGTCCGGTACCGACGACGCGGGGGACCCGCGTCGTCAGGCCGCAGAGGAGTTGGTACGAGATGGTCCCGGCGGCCGCGGCCACCTCCTCCACCGGCAGGCCCTCACCCCAGAGGATCACCCGGTCCCCCGACCGAGCATCGGGGACGGGGCGCAGGTCCAGGGTCACCATGTCCATGGAGACCCGGCCGACCAGCGGCACCCGCACCCCGTTCACCAGCACCGGCGTGCCCGACGGCGCGTGGCGGGGGTAGCCGTCGCCGTAGCCGACCGCGGCGACTCCCAGGGGCATGTCCTCGGGGCAGACCCAGGTCCCGGAATATCCGACGGCCTCGCCCGCCACGGCCCGGCTGACCGCGATCAGGCGGGTCTCCAGGGTCATCACGGGGCGTAGCCCGTCCTGCGCCCCGACGCGCCCCGGGAAGGGCGAGGCACCGTAGAGCATGATGCCCGGCCGGACCCACTGCGCATGGCTCTCCGGCCAGGCGAGCACACCCGCCGAGTTGGCGACGCTCGCCTCGGCCTCCAGTCCAGAGAGCGCCGCGCCGAGGCGCGCGAGTTGACGCGGCGTGCCGGGCCCGGCCGGGTCGTCCGCAGCGGCGAGGTGCGTCATGAAACGCACCGGCGACGCGACATTGGGGCTCGCCTGCAGCCGGTCGCACACGGCGCGCGCCTGCCCCGGGGCGAAGCCCAGCCGGAGCATGCCCGTGTCGAGCTTGACCCACACCCGGACCGGGGCCTCGAGCCGCACCGACTCCAGGGCCTCGACCTGCCAGGGATGGTGGATCGCGACGTCGACGCCGTGATGGGCGATGGCCTCCAGCTCCCCCACCTCGAAGAAGCCCTCGAGCAGGACCAGCGGCACGCGCACGCCGTGCGCGCGCAGCCGCAGCGCCTCCTCCAGGGCGGCGACGCCGAAGGCGTCGGCACCGGCCAGGGCGTCGGCGGCCGCGAGCAGGCCGTGCCCGTAGGCGTCGGCCTTGACGATGGCGATGACCCGCCGACCCGGTGCGGCCTCACGGACCCTTCGGAGGTTGTGGGCCAGGGCGCTGGCGTCGACGAATGCCCGGAGCGGGCGGCTCACAGATAGGCCCCCGCCCCCGCCGTCTCCGGTGAGTAGTTCTCGAAGCGGGTGTACTTGCCGAGGAAGGTCAGGCGCACCGTCCCGATGGGCCCGTTCCTCTGCTTGGCGACGATGATCTCCGCCGTCCCCTTGTCGGGGCTCTCCTCGTTGTAGACCTCGTCCCGGTAAATAAACATAATCAAATCAGCATCCTGTTCTATCGCCCCCGAGTTGTGACTGATGACCCCGTCGGCCAGCCAGCACGCCGGACCTGGGACGGTCAGATCGAAGACCTCCTCCTCTCCGTCAGGCTCCACGGCGACGACCCGGTCCCAGTACAGGTCGGACTGTGCCCAGCGGCGCAGGCTCTCGCTCTGCAGCAGCTCCGCGTAGCTCGCCACCGTCCTGCGGCTGGGTGCGAACCGGAAGTGACTCGAGCCTCCAGGCACCGAAGAAACGACCGCCAGGCGGTCGCCGGGCCGAAGGTCGGAGACGGTCTTCCAGCCGTTGGCACCGAGCAGGCGGTGGGCGGCCGTGGCCCGCAGGGCGCGCCCACTCGCCAGTGCCACCCGAAACACCGGTCGCACGCCGACGGACCAGACCCTGTCTGACTCCGCTTGCACGATCCGCTGGTCTGCGTCCAGAGACCACACGCGTGGGGTCTGACCGACCAGGTCGCGAACGGGAATGCGACCGCCATCGGAGAGGCAGACGAGAGTATCCCCGGTCACGCACTCGCGAAGGTCCGACATCACCGGCCGTTTGTTCGGGCGCTGCTCGAGGCTGCGGTTGAGCTGGGAGAGCGCGACGATGGGGACCGCGAGCTCCTTGGCCAGCGCCTTCAGGGACCGGGAGATCTCCGAGATCTCCGTGGCACGGTTCTCCCGCGTCCCCGGCACCTGCATCAGCTGGAGGTAGTCGACCACCACGAGCCCGAGACCGTGCTCGCGCTTCAGGCGCCGGGCGCGGGCACGCAACTCCGTGGGGGTGAGGGCCGGCGTGTCGTCGATGAACATCGGGCGCTCGGAGAGCATGCCGATGGCCGAGGTGAGCCGTGGCCAATCGTCCGGGTCGAGCTTGCCCGTGCGCACCTTGTGCTGATCGATGCGCCCGAGCGAGGACAGGAGCCGCATCACCAGCTGCTCGGCAGGCATCTCCATGCTGAACACCGCCACCGGCAGCTTGTCGCCGAGCAGCGCATGCTCGGCGAGGTTCATCGCGAAGCTGGTCTTGCCCATGGACGGACGCCCCGCGACGATGACGAGGTCGGAGGCCTGCAGTCCGGAGGTGAGGCCGTCGAGGTCGGTGAAGCCCGTGGAGACACCGGTGATCGGGTTGTCCCGCTGGTAGAGGGCGTCGATCCGGTCGACCACCGTGACCAGGAGGTCCTTGACCGCCCGGAACCCCGCCCGCCGGCGCAGCCCCCGCTCGGCGATCTCGAAGACCAGCCGCTCGGCGTGGTCCAGCAGCGCCGAGGTGTCGCGGCCTTCGGGCTGAAACGCCGAATCCGCCACCTCGCCCGCCACCCGGATCAGGTCGCGCAACACCGAGCGCTCGCGCACCAGGGTCGCGTAGGCCTTGATGTTGGCGGCGCTCGGGGTGTTCGCGGCGAGCTCGCCGAGATAGGCGAGGCCCCCGGCGGGCTCGAGCTCGCCCCGGTCCCGGAGCCAGCTCGAAAGGGTCACCACGTCGAAGGGGTTGTTCTGCTCGGCCAGCGCCCCGACGGCCCGGAAGATCAGGCGGTGGGCGTAGCGGTAGAAGTCCGCCTCAGAGACGAGGTCCGCGACCTGGTCCCAGGCCGCGTTGTCCAGCATCAGCCCGCCGAGCACCGACTGCTCGGCCTCGATCGAGTGGGGCGGCACTTTGAGGGCCGCCGCCTCCGGGTCGGGACGGACATCTCGGGGCGAGGGGGTTGCCATCACGGCCCCGGTCTATCACCGCGCAGCGGATTTCGCAATCGGGCCCGGCGACGACCGCCGCCGGGCCGGCCGGCCTCACGCCTCGGGCACGACCTCGACCGTGACGTGGGCGTCCACGTCGGCGTGCAGGTGCAGCGGGATCGAGAATTCCCCGAGCTGACGCAGCGGCCCCTCGGCGAGGCGCACCTCGTGCTTGTGCACCTCGTGGCCGGCGGCAGCGGCCGCATCGGCGATGTCGGACGTGCCGACCGAGCCGAAGAGCCTCCCCTCGTCACCGGCCCGCCGGGCGATCCGCAGGCGCAGCCCCTCCAGCTTCGCGGCCCGGGCCTGGGCCGCGGCGAGCGTCTCGGCCTGAGCCTTCTCCAGCTCCGCCCGGCGCTTCTCGAAGGCCTCCAGGTTGGCCGCCGTCGCCTGCGCCGCCTTGCCCTTCGGGATCAGGAAGTTGCGGGCATAGCCGGGCTTCACCCGGACCTTCTCGCCCAGGTTCCCGAGGTTCTGAACCTTCTCCAGCAGTATCACTTCCATCGTCCTACCTCACGACTTGTAGAATCGGCGCCGGAAATCGACCCACGCATCGGCCCACCCGAGCACCGCGAGCGCGACCATGGGGTACGGCCACAGCACCACCAGCGCCACGTAGAGTCCCGTCAACCAGGCCCGTCCACCCTTGCGCGGGCCGAGCAACGCGTGCGCGACGGCCAGGCCCTGCAACGTCAACACCACCAGCCCCACCAGCAGGATCTCGGCCGCCATGCGCCGCAGCCCGCCGGGTGCGAAGAACAGCGCCAGCGCCACCACCGCGGTGGCAGCCGCAACCCGCCAGTCGAGCCGCAGCGCCCTGAACTCCTGGCCGAAGCCGCCCGGGTTGTACAGCAGCGCCTGCCACCAGCGGGCGACGAAGAGCGAAATACTCGCCCCCAGCACCGTGGCCGCCGCCACCACCCCGGTCATCACCGCGGCGATGCGCGCGATGACCTCCGGGTCCAGCTTGATCCCCTGGCCCTCGAACATGGGCACCAGCCCACCTTCGAGCACCCCCCGCCACCACTCGGCCGGCGAGTCCACGACCCCGTGGACCAGCAGGACGGCCCCGGCCGCGACCAGCGCCGCGACGGTCAGGGTCGGCCCCTGGGCCGAGGTGCCGCGCAGCACCTGGGCGAGCGCCCACACCGGCAGCCAGAGGAGCGCCAGCAGCGCCAGCACCGGCAGCGGGCTGCCGAGGGCGACCCACCCGAGGGCCCCGGCCAGCAGCGTCGCCCCGGCCGTCACGACCAGCCCCTCGAGCCAGCCCCGGCGCAGGGTCACCAGCCCCACCGCCCCGCCCGCCAGGTAACTTGCCGGCGGGATCACGACGGACAGGAGCGAGAACGCCACCACGGCCAGTACGGCCTGGCCCCGGCCCGCCATCACGAATGCCGCCAGGCCTTTCACCGGGCCTCCGGCTCGAGCGCCCGCCCCGCGCGCTTACTGGTGGGCGTCGGTGTACGGCAGCAGCGCCAGGAACCGCGCCCGCTTGATGGCGGTCGACAGCTGACGCTGGTAGCGCGACTTGGTCCCGGTGATGCGGCTCGGGACGATCTTGCCGGTCTCGCTGACGTACTGCTTCAGCGTCGCGATGTCCTTGTAGTCGATCTCCTTGACACCCTCGGCGGTAAACCGGCAGTACTTCTTGCGGCGGAAGAAACGCGACATGTCCTACCCCTCGATTCGTTCGTCCAGCGGCCGGGCGCGCGCTGCGCCCGCCGTCACTCGTCGTCCTCGGCGGGCAGCTCGTCGGCCACCCGGTCCTCACGCGGCGGCCGGGGCCCGCGCTCGCGGCGCTCCTCGCCCTCCTCGCGGGACTTGGCCATCGGCGAGGGCTCGGTGACCGCCTCGTCGCGCTTGATGACCAGGTTGCGCAGCACCGCGTCATTGAAGCGGAACGCGCTCTCGAGGTCGTCGAGCGTCTTCTGCTCGACCTCGATGTTCATCAGGACGTAGTGCGCCTTGTGGACCTTGGCGATGGGATAGGACAGCTGGCGGCGGCCCCAGTCCTCCAGGCGGTGAATCCGCCCGTTGCCGCCTTCGATCATCGAGCGGTACCGCTCGAGCATCGCGGGAACCTGCTCGCTCTGGTCCGGGTGGACCAGGAACACGACTTCGTAGTGACGCATGGACGCTCCTTTCGGCTGTCGAGCCTCCCGGGGTTCCGGTGCGCCGGCGTTCCGGTGAGGCAAGGAGTCACACCCCGGCCTGTCCGGGGAAGCGCGGCATCATAGCCGAACCCGGCCCGCGCCGGAAGCCCGGGGATCGATGGGGTCAGACGCCATGGACCGTCAGCAGGGAATGAGTTGACGATCAGAACGGCGGCCCGTCTCCGGACGGCGCCGGCTCTTCTCCCGCACGGTCCAGAAACCAGAGAATGTTTTCCGGCTTTGCGCCCCCGGCACGACGCTCGAAGAAAGCGGCAGCAGTCTCCACCGCGCCGACCTTCTCGGCCAGCGCGACCGCAATCCACTGGTTCAGGGATACGCCGTCCTCGCGCGCGAGTCGCTGGGCCGCCGCTTTCAATGAAGCTGGGAGCTTGAGTGGATAGGACGCCTTGCTCACGATCTGACCTCCCGCAGCACCTCCACCGGCCGCAAGACACGCAACCGGAAACGGTCAGCCGCTGCGACAAAGTGCTTGAGGTTGTACGTGACGAGCCCGTCAGCCCTGCCGTTCACGGCGGCCTCCAGTACCATTTCGTCCCCGGGATCTGAGAGTTGCGGTCGCCACTGGAATCGGACCTCTACGGGTTCCACCGCACTCGCCAACGCTGCGAGGAATTTGCCGATCTGGTCCACGCTGAATCCGTGCACCAGCCTCTGCTCGGGTCTGTTCAATACGTCCTCGTACTCAAGGAAGAGCGCCGGTGTTGCCAGTGGCACGAGCCGCCGGACTGCGACAAGACGCAACAATGCGTTAGCGGCGCCCTCCCGGCTGCGCAAGGCCGAAGCGAGCACCGAAGTGTCCAGAACGACTCTCAACACATCCGATATCTCCAGAGATACGACATTGTATGGGATGTCTCCATCCACTGACTACACCGTGGGGACAACTGGGTCAGACGCCACTGGTTGCCGTGACCGTGGGGTCAGACTCGATTGAACGGGGTGGGAACAGGACGGGTGCACGCGGTTCCCGCCCGCCGGCCTCGTTCAATCGAGTCTGCCCCCCGTTGGAGCTGACCACGACCACTAACGCGGAGGGCTGGGGCTACCCTCTCTGCCGGACCACCTCGTAGAGGCAGACGGCAGCGGCGACCGAGACGTTGAGACTCTCGACCGCGCCGGCCATGGGGATGCGCACCAGGGCGTCGCACTGCTCGCGGGTCAGGCGGCGCAGGCCCCCGCCCTCCCCGCCCATCACCAGGGCGAGCGGACCGGAGAGGTCGGCCGCGAAGACCGACTGCTCGGCCTCGCCCGCGGCGCCCACCACCTTCAGGCCGCGGTCCTTGAGGGCCCGCAGGGTCCTGGCCAGGTTGGTCACCTGCACGAACGGCACCGACTCGGCGGCGCCGCTCGCCACCTTCAGGACGGCGGGCGTCAGCCCGACCGCCCGGTCGCGCGGGGCGACGACGGCATGGGCGCCAGCCGCATCGGCCGTGCGCAGGCAAGCACCGAGGTTGTGGGGGTCCTGGACACCGTCCAGCACCAGGACCAGCGCCGGCCCCTCCTGCACCGCGTCCAGCAGCCTCTCCAGGTCCGCCTCACCGAGGGGGGCCGACTCCCCCGCGTAGGCGGCCACCACCCCCTGGTGGCGCGCCCCCTCCGCGAGGCTGTCCAGCTCCACGCGAGTGGACTCGTTGATCGGCACCCCGCGCTTGCGGGCGAGATCCACCAGCCGGTTCAGGCGCGCGTCCTTGCGGCTCGCCAGCACCCACAATCGCGTCACCCGCCCCGGCTCGTGCTCGAGCAGCGCGGCGACGGCGTGCAGACCGAAGACGTTACGGTTCATGGTCTCTCGTCAGTAAAAATGTCCCCTTATCCCAGCTCGAAGTCGATCTTGCGGGCGTCGAGGTCGACCCGCACGACCCGGACCCGCAGGCGGTCGCCGAGGCGGTAGACGCGGCGGGTGCGCTCGCCCACCAGGCGATGGTGGGCAGGCTCGAAGTGGTAGTAATCGGCCTTGAGCGCGGTGACGTGCACGAGGCCCTCGACGTAGACCCCGTCGAGCTCGATGAAGAGCCCGAAGGACGTCACCCCGCTCACCGTCCCGTCGAAGACCTCACCCACCTTGTCCACCATGTACTCGGCCTTGAGCCAGTCGACCGCGTCGCGGGTCGCGTCGTCGGCCCGCCGCTCGGTCATGGAGCAGTGCTCGCCGAGCGGGACCATGTCCACGGGCCGGTAGGCGAAGTCGCCGGGGCGCCCACCCCCCAGCACGTGCCGGATCGCCCGGTGCACGAGGAGGTCCGGGTAGCGGCGGATGGGCGAGGTGAAGTGGGCGTAGGTGTCGAGGGCGAGCCCGAAGTGCCCGATGTTCTCCGGGCTGTAGACCGCCTGGGCGAGCGAGCGGAGCATGACCGTCTGGATCAGGTGGCGGTCGGGTCGCCGGCCCACTTCCTCCAGGAGCTTCGCGTAGTGCCGCGGCTCCGGCGAAGCGCCGCCCCGAAGGCGCAGCCCCAACTCGGTCAGGAACTCCCGCAGGGCCTCCAGCTTCTCCCGCGTCGGCCCGTCGTGGATCCGGTACAGCCCGGGCATCCTGTGGCGGGCGAGAAAGCGCGCGGCGGAGATGTTGGCCGCGACCATGCACTCCTCGATCAGGCGGTGGGCATCGTTGTGCTCCACCGGCTCGACCCGCTCGATCTTCTTGCCCGGGCCGAAAACGATCCGGGTCTCCACGCTCTCGAAGTCGATGGCCCCCCGCTCCTCGCGGGCCGCCCGCAGCACCCGGAAGAGCGCGAAGAGCTCCTCCAGGTGCGGCAGCAGGTCGCCCAGCCCCTGGCGCGCCTTCCGGTCACCTTCCACCAGCGCGGCGGCGACCTCGTCGTAGGTGAGCCGGGCGTGGGAGCGCATCACCGCCGGGTAGAAGCGCGAGCGGGTCACCTCGCCCTCCCGGGTGACCAGCATCTCGCAGACCATGCACAGCCGGTCCACCTCGGGGTTGAGCGAGCAGAGACCGTTCGAGAGGGCCTCGGGGAGCATGGGAACCACGCGCCCCGGGAAGTAGACCGAGGTGCCGCGGCTCCTCGCCTCGGCGTCGATGGTGCTTCCCGGCTGGACGTAGGCCGAGACGTCGGCGATGGCGACGGAGAGCCGCCAGCCCTTCGGCGTGCGCTCGCAGTGGACCGCGTCGTCGAAGTCCTTGGCGTCCGCCCCGTCGATGGTGACGAGCGGGAGCGCGCGCAGGTCCTTGCGCCCGGCGAGCGCCGCCTCGGGCACCACGTGGCCGAAACGGGCCGCCGCCTCCTCCACGCCCTCGGGCCAGGTGAACGGCAGGCCGTGGGAGCGGATGGCGATATCGATCTCCATCCCGGGCCCCATGTGGTCGCCGAGGACCTCGGCCACGCGCCCGAGGGGGGGCGCCCGGTGGGTCGGCTGCTCGATCAGGTCCGCGACCACGATCTGGCCGGTCTTTGCCCCGTGCAGGTCCTGGGGCGGGACCAGGATGTCGTGACGCACCCGGGAGTTGTCGGGGACCACGAAGGCCACGCCCTTCTCCACGAAGAGACGGCCGACCACCTGCTTCGTGTTGCGCTCGATGACCTCGACCAGGGCCCCCTCGCGCCGCCCGCGCCGGTCCACCCCGGAGACCCGGACCACCGCGCGGTCGCCGTGCACGAGTCCGCGCATCTCCCGGGCCGACAGGAAGAGGTCCGCGCTGGCGTCGTCCGGGACCAGGAAGCCGTAACCGTCCGGGTGACCGATGACCCGCCCCGAGACCAGGTCGGTGCGGTTGACGAGCAGATACCCCTCGCGGCGGTTCCGAACCAACTGACCGTCCCGGACCATCGCGTCGAGCCGGCGCTGGAGCGCGTCGCTCTCGTACTCGTCGAGCCCCAGCTCCTCGGCCAGACGCTCGCGGGTGCGGGGCTTGCCGGCCGCCTTCAGGTGCTCGATGACGAACTCACGGCTCGGGATCGGCCGCTCGTAGAGCCGGGTCTCCCGGCCGAG
>CALMKJ010000097.1 GCA_937867305.1 uncultured Ectothiorhodospiraceae bacterium
CCTGGACGTGCGCGGGGAGGAGCCCGACGACGGGAGAGAGGAGAAGCGCCACGATCCGCGTCGCACCCCGCCGCTGGACGTCGCGTCGAGCCTCCGCGCGGCCGGCCTCGCTCGCCTCGTCGTAGGGGAGGACGAGGCGGATCGCGTGCTGGTCGTCCCAGCGGGCGAGCTCGTACCAGGCCTCGCCGCCGGGCGCGTCACCGGCGTCGACCACCTCCCAGAGCTCCTCCTCCCAGCGGATGGCCGTCCCCGGGTGCAGGACGCTCCCCGGCCCGGCGGGGCGGCGTGTGACCCACTCCTTCGGACGGGGACAGGTGAGGCGCACGTGCCCGGATGAAGCGAGGTCGATCCGGTCGGGGCCGAAGGGGCGCGGCACGGCCGGCCACTATACGTTCCGCGCGGGGCGGAACGTACACTCGCGGTCATGGTGCGTCCTGAAGCCGAGGCGTCCGAGAAAGGGGGCGCCAGAGCGAGCTGTACATCCTCAGCGGGTGGGAATCCCGTCCAGAAAGCGCCGGAGCATCTGGTAGCAGGCCCCGGGCAGGGGGAGAGATCCCCGTGACCCGAGCGGGGCATCGAAAGCCTCCGAACAGGAGGGAGCGACGACGCGGGCTGCAACATGAAGTGAAGCCTGCCGCCTCGACAGAGAAACAACGGGGGAGCCGAGCCGGGCATGTCGCGGCGAAGGCGAAACCGGCCGCGCAGGAGTCCGGAGCAGAACGCGCGGCGGGTCCCTCCGGGGTAGGGGGCGCGGCACGTGTCGAAGGGGATGTGCGGAACAGGAGAGGCCCGTCTGCGCGGCCCGGGTCGGGGCGAGACGGCTCGTATAAGCCGAAGGCGAAGTCGAGCGTTGTGCAGCGGGAGTCCGAGGGGGTCGTAGTACCCGGGAACGTGGTGAAGAAGAACGCCACGGGAGGGAAGGGCCCCTGCGGTGGTCGAGCCGGAGATGGAGGTAAGCGCGAGGGCATGACCGGCGAGAGCCGGTCCAACCACCCCGGCGGGCCGTTGTCCGCTGACAAAGTGCGAGGACTCCAGAGACGGCTGTGGAGGGCTGCCAAGCGGCAGCCGGGGCGACGCTTCCACGCGCTGTACGACCGCATCTACAGGGGTGACGTCCTGAGGATGGCGTGGGAGCGGGTGCGGGACCGGAAGGGGGCGGCGGGAGTCGATGCCGAGACGATCGCCGACCTCGAGCAGCGCGGGATCGAGAGCTTCCTCGAGGAGCTCCAGACCGAGCTGCGGGCAGGAAGGTACCGGCCGCGGGCGGTCCTGCGGCGGTACATCCCGAAGGCCGACGGGAAAAGGCGGCCGCTTGGGATACCGGCGGTCAGGGACCGGGTGGTCCAGATGGCGGCGAAGCTGGTGCTGGAGCCGATCTTCGAGGCGGACTTCCTCGACTCGTCTCACGGCTTCCGGCCGCGCCGCAGCGCGACGGACGCGCTGGAGGTCCTGCGCAAGCACGGAGCGAGCGGGGGCAACCACGTGCTGGACGCGGACATCGAGGACTACTTCGGGAGCATCGACCACGAGCTTCTGATGAAGCGGGTGGAAAGGCGCGTCTCGGACCGACGGGTGCTCAAGCTTTTGCGGCAGTGGCTGAAGGCGGGAGTGATAGAAGAGGGACGGCTCCACGAGACGGACTCGGGGACGCCGCAGGGCGGGGTGATCTCGCCGCTTCTCTCGAACGTCTACCTGCACTTGCTCGACACCGTGTGGGAACGCCAGTGCCGCCATCTTGGGCGGCTGGTGCGCTACGCGGACGACTTCGTCGTGATGTGCGAGACGGCGGAGGCGTGCGAGGAAGCCGAGCGGAGGGTGAAGCTCATCCTCGAGCGGCTGAAGCTGAAGCTGCACCCGGAGAAGACGAGGCGAGTGGAGCTGACCGATGGCAAGGAAGGTTTCGACTTCCTCGGCTGCCACCTGCACAAGCGCGCGTCGGGGCGGCTTCTGGAGCGCGGCATCCGCCGCTACTACCTCCAGAGGTGGCCGTCGACGCGGAGCGTGAAGCGGGTGAGGCAGCGCGTGAAGGAGCTCACCGGCCGGGGACGCAACGGGGTGAAGGACGTGCGGGTGCTCATCCGCGACCTCAATCCGGTGCTCCGAGGCTGGGGGAACTACTTCCGCACCGGGAACGCTGCCCGGAAGTTTCTCCAGGTCGACACCTACGTCTGGTCGCGGCTCCGCGGCTTCCTCGTGAAGCGCAAGGGCCGCCACCTGCGGCCAGGTGAAGCATCCGCCTGGAACCGGGACTTCTTCCACGGCCACGGGCTCCACCGCCTGCGCGGGACCGTCCGCTACCCGGGAGCCGCGTAATGCGACCCTTCGAGAGACCACCGGTAAGCCGTGTGCGGGAAATCCGCATGCACGGTTTGAAAGGGGGTCTTGTGAAAACCCTTGCGGCTCGGCCGCGAAAGGACTAACAGGATCTACCAATGC
>CALMKJ010000098.1 GCA_937867305.1 uncultured Ectothiorhodospiraceae bacterium
CGGGGGTTCGGCAGCGGCGAGAATCCGTTGCTCGTGTCCGTGCGCTCCGGCTCGGCGATGTCCATGCCGGGGATGATGGACACCATCCTGAACCTCGGGCTCAACCCCGCGACGCTCGCCGGCCTGATCGAGCAGACCCGCAACGAGCGCTTCGGCTACGACGCGTACCGGCGCTTCGTGCAGCTCTTCGGCAAGGTTGCCCTCGGCGTGCCGGACGAGTTCTTCGACAAGCAGTTCGAGACGGTCAAGAACCGGGCCGGGGTGAAGGAGGACGTGGACCTGAGCGCCGAGCACCTGAAGGAGATCGGTGAGCGCTTCCTGCAGGTGGTGCGCACCCAGACCGGCAGGCCGTTCCCGGACGATCCCTACGAGCAGCTCGAGATCGCCATCAAGGCGGTGTTCAACAGCTGGATGGGCAAGCGCGCCATCGACTACCGGCGCGAATTCCGCATCACGCCCGAGATGGCGAACGGCACCGCAGTGAACGTGGTGACGATGGTCTTCGGCAACATGGGCAATGATTGCGCGACTGGCGTGGGCTTCACGCGCAGCCCCGCGACCGGGGAGAACGCGCTCTACGGCGAGTACCTGACGAACGCCCAGGGCGAAGACGTGGTGGCCGGCATCCGCACCCCGAAGCCGCTGGCCGACATGGCCGACGAGATGCCGGACATCTACCGCCAGTTGCTGGAGCTGCGCGGCAAGCTCGAGAGCCATTACCGGGAAGTGCAGGACTTCGAGTTCACCATCGAGAAGGGCACTCTGTACTGCCTGCAGACCCGCAACGGCAAGATGAACGCGAGCGCCATGGTGCGCACGTCCGTGGAGATGCAGCGCGAGGCGCTCCTCACCGAGGAGGAGGCCCTGCTGCGGGTCAACCCCCAGCACCTGGAGCAGATGCTCTACCCGCGCCTCGACCCCAAGTTCAAGGGTGCGTCGCTCGCCACGGGGCTGCCGGCTTCGCCGGGGGCCGCGAGCGGGCAGGCAGTGTTCGACGCGGACCGCGCCGAGACCCTGGGCAAGCAGGGGTTCAAGGTCATCCTCGTGCGGGAAGAGACGAAGCCCGAGGACATTCACGGGTTCTTCGCCTCTCAGGGCATCCTGACCTCCCGCGGCGGCAAGACCTCGCACGCGGCGGTCGTCGCGCGGGGCATGGGCAAGCCCTGCGTCGCCGGCGCCGAGGGCATCCACGTCGACGTCCAGCTGCGCAAGGCGTTTGCGGGCGAGACGGTGATCAAGGAGGGCGACGTCATCACCATCGACGGCACCACCGGCAACATCTACGCCGGCTCGGTACCGATGGTCGAGGCGGACTTCTCGCCCGAGCTGGTGACGCTCCTCGAGTGGGCCGACAGGGCTTCGCGCCTCAAGGTGATGGCCAATGCCGACACGCCCGAGGACGCGGCCCGGGCGTTGAAGTACGGGGCGATGGGGATCGGGCTCTGCCGCACGGAGCGCATGTTCAACGCGACGGACCGCCTGCCGATCGTCCTCGACATGATCGTCGCGGACACCCAGGAGCAGCGCCAGGCCGCGCTCGACCGGCTGCTCCCGATCCAGCGCGCGGACTTCAAGGCCCTGTTCCAGATCATGGCGCCGCGCCCCGTGACGGTCCGCCTCCTCGACCCGCCGATCCACGAGTTCCTCCCCTCCGAGCAGGAGCTCCTCGAGGACATCGAGCACCTGCGCCACCTGCGCGAGGCGTTCCAGGGAATGGAGGTGCTGGCGGAGACCGTGAAGCTTCTCTCGGGGAGCGGAGCGGCGGGCGTCAGCGCCGCCCTGCCGGCGACGGTGCACGAACTGGGCGACACGCGCCTGGTGGACAACGTCATCACCCGCAAGGAGGCGATCCTGCAGAAGGTGCGGGCGCTGCGCGAGGTGAACCCCATGCTCGGGCACCGGGGCGTGCGCCTTGGAATCACGTACCCCGAGATCTACAGGATGCAGATCCGCGCCCTGCTCGAGGCCGAGGCCGAGTGCACCCGGGAGGGCATCGACGTCCAGCCCGAGATCATGGTGCCGCAGGTCTGCACGGCGCAGGAGCTGAAGCTCGTGAAGGGCTACGCCGAGACCATGCAGAAGACGGTCGAAGAGACCTACGGCGTGAAGCTGCGCTACCGGTTCGGCACCATGGTCGAGGTGGTGCGCGCGTGCATGCGTGCGGAAAACCTCGCCGAAGTGGCCTCCTTCTTCTCCTTCGGGACCAACGACCTGACCCAGGCGACCTTCTCTTTCTCCCGCGAGGACGCGGAGAACAAGTTCCTGCCGATGTACAACGAGCGGGGGATCCTCCAGGACAACCCCTTCGAGGTGCTGGACGTGAAGGGCGTGGGGCGGTTGATGCAGCTGGCCGTAGGCTGGGGGCGTGGTGCCCGGCCGGGCCTGAAGGTCGGCATCTGCGGCGAGCACGGGGGCCACCCCGCGTCCATCCGCTTCTGCCACGAGACCGGACTCGACTACGTGTCCTGCTCCGGCCCGCGGGTGCCCATCGCGCGTCTCGCCGCGGCCCATGCCCGGATCCTGGACGGGAGGGCTAAGGGCGGCGGGGACAAGGCCGCATAAAGGGAGACGGACTGTTTGCCCGCCCCCGGCGCACGGTATCGCCGGGGGCGGGCGTCATCCTGACATTTCGGGTTGGACGCGAAGAGGGAACCGCCATGGCGCAGCTGAAGTACATCCGCCTTTTCAACGAGCTGGGAATTGACGACGTCCCACTGGTGGGGGGCAAGAACGCGTCCCTGGGCGAGATGTACCGCAACCTCTCCGAGACCGGGGTCAAGGTGCCCAACGGCTTTGCCATCACCGCTGACGCCTACCGGTATTTCCTCGAGGCGAACGGGCTGACCGCCCGGATCGCCGAGGCCATCGCGGCGCTCAACGTCCACGACGTGACTCAGCTGGCGGCGACGGGGTCCCGGATCCGCGGCTGGTTGCGCGAGGCGACCTTGCCGGCCGATCTGGCCGAGGAAATCCGGTTGGCGTACACGGGTCTCGCCGCCGAGTACGGCCCCGAGCCCGACGTGGCGGTGCGCAGCTCGGCCACCGCGGAGGACCTGCCCGACGCGTCCTTCGCGGGGCAACAGGAAACGTACCTGAACGTGCGAGGCCTCGACGCGTTGCTCGAGCGTACGCGGCACGTCTTCGCTTCGCTCTTCACCGACCGGGCGATCTCCTACCGGGAGGACAAGGGCTTCGACCACATGAGCGTCGCCCTCTCGGTCGGCGTGCAGAAGATGGTCCGCTCCGACCTGGCGTGTTCGGGGGTGATGTTCACGCTGGACACGGAGTCCGGGTTCCGGGACGTGGTCTTCATCACCGGCGCCTACGGTCTCGGCGAGAACGTGGTGCAGGGCGCGGTGAACCCGGACGAGTACTATGTCTTCAAGCCGACCCTCGCCCAGGGGTTCCGACCGATCGTGAAGCGCCAGCGCGGCGAAAAGGCGATCCGCATGGTGTACGCGGAGCCTGGTGGGCCCCACCCCGTGGAGAACCTGCCGGTCGCGGAGGCCGAGCGGCACCGTTTCGTGCTGACCGACGACGAGGTCCTCGAGCTCGCGCGCTATGCGGTGGCCATCGAGACCCATTACACGGAGAAGGCGGGGCAGCCGCGCCCCATGGACATCGAGTGGGCCAAGGACGGCGAGACCGGAGAGCTCTTCATCGTTCAGGCGCGCCCGGAGACCGTGCACGCCGTGCGCGGGGGGGTGGTCGAGGAGACCTACACCCTGAAGGAGCGGGGCCCGGTGCTGGCGCGGGGAAAGAGCGTGGGCCACAAGATCGCGGCGGGCCGCGCCCGGGTGATCCTCTCCTCGAGCCACATGAAGGAGCTCCAACCGGGTGAGGTGCTGGTGACGGACATGACCGACCCGGACTGGGAGCCGGTCATGAAGATTGCCAGCGCCATCGTCACCAACCGCGGGGGGCGCACCTGCCACGCGGCCATCATCGCACGCGAGCTCGGGATCCCGGCGGTGGTCGGCGCCGGCGACGCGACCACTGCGGTGCCTGACGGAGGGGAGGTCACCATCTCCTGCGCGGAGGGCGACATCGGGATCATCTACGACGGCCGGCTCGCCTTCCAGTTGGACACGGTCGACTACTCGAAGCTCCCCAAGCCGCGAACGAAGATCATGCTGAACGTCGGCAACCCGGACCTCGCCTTCACGGCGAGCGCGCTGCCGAACGAGGGGGTCGGCCTCGCGCGCCTGGAGTTCATCATCAACACCGGCATCGGGATCCACCCCCGGGCATTGCTCGAATTCGAGCGGCTCGCCCCCGGTCTGCAGGACCGGATCCGGCCCCGCATGGCGGGGTACCCGAATCCCCGGGAGTTCTACGTGCAGCGGCTCGCGGAAGGGGTCGCGACCATCGCGAGCGCGTTCTACCCGAAGCCGATCATCGTGCGCATGAGCGACTTCAAGTCGAACGAGTACGCCGCGCTCATCGGGGGCGAGGCGTACGAGCCGCGCGAGGAGAACCCGATGCTCGGGTTCCGGGGTGCCTCACGCTACCCCTCGTCCTCCTTCGCGGACTGTTTCGCGCTCGAGTGCGCCGCGATGCGCCGCGTGCGCGAGGACATGGGCCTCACGAACGTGCAGCTGATGTTGCCGTTCGTGCGGACACCCCAGGAGGGCCGCCGCGTGCTGGACCTCATGGCCGAGCAGGGCCTGCGGCGCGGGGAGAACGGTCTCAGGGTGAACCTGATGTGCGAGATCCCGGCCAACGTGATGCTCGCGGACGAGTTTCTCGAG
>CALMKJ010000099.1 GCA_937867305.1 uncultured Ectothiorhodospiraceae bacterium
CGGGCCACCAGGTCCGCTGGGTCCAGGGTCCCGTCCGAAGCCGTGGAGTGCGAGTGCAGGTCGTAGGCACTGACCGACATGGGGCACCTACTCTACCGGATTTGCTGGCGAATTTCCGCCGGACGCCACCCGGTCGGTGCCGAGTCTGCGCACCGGACGGATGCCGCCGGGGGCGCCGAGCGCGGGCTCGGCACACTCGCCGTGCTGGCGGGGCTCGCCTTCCCGCTCCTCGCCACCGCCCTGCCCATCGACCCGGCCGGACTTCAGGCGGGGTCCGCGCCCCTGCGCTCGGCGAGCCCCGCTGCAGAACGGTTCCCGGACCTTCCGGGAGGCCTGGACCCCGCCCCCTGGGGATCGTTCTTCACGGAAGGCGGGGCCACCCCGGGGGCAACCCGCTCCCGCTCGGCCGCGGCCCAGTCGATCGGCCAGCGCACCCCCTATGTCGGGGAAAGCTATCGGGAGACGCTCCTCGCCACACCCCTGGGGGAGGAGATCCTGCGCTTCGCCCTGGAGGTGTTCAGCCCGACCGTCGACGCACTCGGCCGGCTGCACGTGTCCTTCCTGGGACGCGGGGACTTCGTCCTGTCCCGCTCCGACCCGGACCCGCCCCCGCGCAGCCTCGATGTCCCCGCCTTCGACGCCGGTGCCGGGTCCGAGGCCGCACGCTGGGACTCTCCGCTCACCCCCGCGCCGCTTCACCCCGCGGCTCATCTCGACGGGTACGGACCGCTCACCGTCGGCGAGTTCCTCGTCCTCCTCGCCCGCGAGGTCATCGCCTTCGCGACCCACCCGCTCACCTTGCTGGCGGCCGTCCTGGGTGCGGTGGGGTACGTCGTCGTACGTTTCGCCCTGGAGCGTTCCGGTCGCCGCGGTCACCACCGCAGCCACGCGCATCGACATCACCACGGGTCGTCCCGGCATCACCACGCCCACACGCGGCACGGCCACGCCCGCCACGGCCCGTCCCCCCGGGCGTAAGGGTCCCGAACAAGGCCGGGCACGGGACCGGCCACATAGCCTAGGATCCCGCTGACGCCCACCCACGGGCGCGAAGGAGAACGACCCCCTTGCTCTACGCGATTTTCTCGGAAGACGTGCCCGAGAGCCTGCCACTGCGCCTCCAGGCCCGGCCCGCCCACCTGGAGCGGCTCCAGGGGCTGAGGGCCGAGGGCCGGCTGGTGCTGGCCGGCCCCCACCCGGCGTTGGACACGGAGGACCCGGGGCCCGCCGGGTTCACCGGCAGCCTCGTGGTCGCGGAGTTTCCCAGCCTCGAGGCCGCCCGGGCCTGGGCCGACGCCGACCCCTACGTCTCGGCCGGAGTCTACGAGCGGGTCACCGTAAAACCGTTCCGCAGCGTGCTGCCCTGACCCCTGGTCAGTGCCCCGGGGAGTGGAAACCCCCATACTGAGATGCCGAAGAACTTGACGAAGGGAGTCAGGAACCCATGACCTACCAGCACATCCGGGTACCCGCCGACGGCGAGCGGATCACCGTCGGCTCGGACTTCTCGCTGAACGTCCCCGAGCGCCCTGTCATCCCCTACATCGAGGGCGACGGCATCGGTGTGGACATCACCCCCGTCATGCGGCGGGTGGTGGACGCGGCCGTCGAGCGGGCCTACGGGGAGACCCGGCGGATCGCCTGGATGGAGGTGTACGCGGGCGAGAAGGCGGTGCGCGTCTACGGCAAGGACACCTGGCTGCCGGCGGAGACCCTCGAGGCCGTCCGCGACTACGTCGTCTCCATCAAGGGCCCCCTCACCACGCCCGTCGGCGGGGGGATCCGCTCGCTGAACGTGGCCCTGCGCCAGGAGCTCGACCTCTACGTCTGCCTGCGCCCCGTCCGCTACTACCCGGGCACCCCGAGCCCCCTGAAGCACCCCGAGCGCACCGACATGGTGATCTTCCGGGAGAACTCGGAGGACATCTACGCCGGGATCGAGTGGGCGGCCGGCACGCCCGAGGCGCGCAAGGTCATCGACTTCCTGCTGAAGGACATGGGCGTCCGGAAGATCCGCTTCCCCGAGACGTCCGGCATCGGTGTGAAGCCCGTGTCGAGCGAGGGCACCCGGCGGCTGGTGCGCAAGGCGATCCGCTATGCGATCGACAACGACCGCCCGTCGG
Source organism: uncultured Ectothiorhodospiraceae bacterium (assembly GCA_937867305.1). GTDB lineage: Bacteria > Pseudomonadota > Gammaproteobacteria > JAABTG01 > JAABTG01 > JAGNLM01. Next base: position 2,124 of record CALMKJ010000099.1, read on the forward strand.
TCACCCTGGTGCACAAGGGCAACATCATGAAGTTCACGGAGGGGGCCTTCAAGAACTGGGGCTACGAGCTCGCGCGCGAGGAATTCGGGGCGACCGAGATCGACGGTGGGCCCTGGTGCCGGCTGAGGAGCCCGTTAACCGGGCGCGAGATCGTGGTGAAGGACGTGATCGCCGATGCCTTCCTGCAGCAGATCCTCCTGCGCCCCAGGGAGTACAGCGTGATTGCAACCCTCAATCTGAACGGGGACTACATCTCCGACGCGCTGGCGGCCCAGGTCGGGGGCATCGGGATCGCCCCGGGCGCGAACCTCTCGGACACCACCGCGATGTTCGAGGCCACCCACGGGACGGCCCCCAAATACGCCGGCCAGGACAAGGTGAATCCGGGCTCGCTCGTCCTCTCCGCGGAGATGATGCTCCGCCACCTGGGATGGACCGCCGCGGCGGACCTCATCGTGCGCGGGATGAGCGGGGCCATCCAGGCGAAGGCCGTGACGTACGACTTCGCCCGGCTGATGGACGGCGCTCGAGAGGTCAGCTGCTCGGGCTTCGGGGAGGAACTCGTGCGCCACATGGGCCCCGCCTGAGGCGCGTCCTCCCTCCCCGGCGGCTTGTGCGGCCGGCTGCCGGGGGGGCTATCCTTCCCGTGAACTCTGCCCCCCCGCGGGAGTCTATGGCCGTTAGGCGGACTCGCCTCCCGCGGCGTTCCCAGGTGACAGGAGGACCGGAGTCAGGGCTCCGGTGAACGGATGGCCGAGCGACCCCGCCAGGCGCCCCATGAGGGGCTCGAGCTGGACGAAGCGAAACCGAAGCTCAGGCGCCCGCCCCTCTACAGGGTCGTGCTCCTGAACGATGACTACACACCGATGGATTTCGTCGTGCACGTGCTGGAGTCCTTCTTCTCGATGCCCCGCGACAAGGCCACGCAGGTGATGCTGCAGGTGCACACGCGGGGGAAGGGCGTCTGCGGGGTCTTCACGCGGGAGATCGCCGAGACCAAGGTGCATCAGGTCAACGCCTTCTCTCGCGAGAACCAGCACCCCCTGCTCTGCACGATCGAGCCTGCCTGACCCGCCGGGGGTACTGCAGCCATGCTCAGCAAGGAACTGGAGTACGTGCTGAACCAGGCCTTTCGCGGCGCCCGCGAGAGCCGGCACGAGTTCGTCACGGTCGAGCACCTGCTGCTCGCCCTGCTCGGGGAGCCGGCCGCGGCGAAGGTGTTGCGCGCGTGCGGGGCTGACCTGGAGAGGCTGCGGACGGACCTCGCCGCCTTCGTGGAGGAGAACACCCCCGTGCTCCCCTTGCAGGAGGAGCGCGACACGCAGCCGACCCTGGGGTTCCAGAGGGTGCTCCAGCGCGCGGTCTTTCACGTGCAGTCCTCGGGCAGGAAGGAAGTCACCGGCGCCAACGTGCTGGTCGCGGTCTTCGGCGAGCGTGAATCCCAGGCGGTGTACTTCCTGCACCAGCAGAACGTGAGCCGGCTGGACGTCGTCAACTACCTCTCCCACGGCGTCTCCAAGACACCCGGGGAAGAGGACTCGGACGACGCGGGAGAGCCCCACGGCAACGAGGAAGGTCCCCAGGAAGCGCGCCCCCGCACCGCCCTCGAGGCCTATGCCGCCAACCTGAACGAGCTGGCGATGGCCGGAAAGATCGATCCGCTCATCGGCCGGCGCTCCGAGGTGCAGCGCACCATCCAGATCCTGTGCCGGCGGCGCAAGAACAACCCCCTGTTCGTGGGGGAGGCAGGCGTGGGGAAGACCGCGATCGCGGAAGGCCTCGCCAGGATGATCGTCGAAGGTGAGGTGCCCGAGGTCCTCGCCTCGGCCACGATCTACGCCCTCGACCTCGGCGCGCTGCTCGCAGGCACCAAGTACCGCGGCGACTTCGAGAAACGGCTGAAGGCAGTCCTCGCGCAGCTGCGCAGCGAAGAAGGCGCCATCCTCTTCATCGACGAGATCCACACGGTCATCGGGGCCGGTTCCGCCTCGGGCGGCGTGATGGACGCCTCGAATCTGATCAAGCCGATGCTGGCGTCAGGGGAAGTGAAGTGCATCGGCTCGACGACCTACCAGGAGTACCGGGGGGTCTTCGAGAAGGACCGGGCGCTCGCGCGCCGCTTCCAGAAGATCGACGTGACCGAGCCCTCGTTGGAGGATACCGTCAAGATCCTGGAGGGGCTCAAGTCGCGCTTCGAGGAGCACCACCAGGTGCGCTACTCGCGCCAGGCGCTGCGCGCCGCCTCCGAGCTCGCCCAGCGCTACATCACCGACCGGCACCTTCCGGACAAGGCCATCGACGTCATCGACGAGGCGGGGGCCCATCAGCGTCTGCTGCCGGCGTCGCGCCGGAAGAAGACCATCGGGGTGCCCGAGGTGGAGGAGATCGTCGCCAGGATGGCGCGGATCCCCCCGAGGACGGTCTCCCGATCCGACCGCCAGGTGCTCCGCAACCTGGAGCGCGACCTGAAGATGGTCGTCTTCGGGCAGGACGAGGCCATCGGCACGCTCACGACCGCGATCAAGATGGCCCGGTCGGGGCTGCGCAACGTGGAGAAGCCCATCGGCTCGTACCTCTTCGCGGGACCGACCGGCGTCGGCAAGACCGAGGTCGCGCGTCAGCTCGCGCGGGTCATGGGCGTCGAGCTGGTCCGCTTCGACATGTCGGAGTACATGGAGCGGCACACGGTCTCTCGCCTGATCGGGGCGCCCCCCGGCTACGTGGGGTTCGACCAGGGGGGGCTGCTCACGGAGGCGGTCACGCGCCAGCCCCACTGCGTGCTCCTGCTCGACGAGATCGAGAAGGCCCACCCGGACGTCTACAACCTGTTGCTGCAGGTGATGGACCACGGGACGCTCACGGACAACAACGGGCGCAAGGCGGACTTCCGCAACGTCATCATCGTGATGACGACGAACGCCGGCGCGGAACAGATGAGCCGGGCCTCCATCGGGTTCACCTCGCAGGATCACACCACGGACGGCGCTGCGGTCATCCGGCGGCTGTTCAACCCGGAGTTCCGCAACCGGCTGGATGCCATCGTGCAGTTCCGTCCCCTCGACCGCCAGACCATCGGGCACGTCGTCGACAAGTTCATCATCGAGATGGAGGCCCAGCTCGAGGAGAGGAACGTGACCCTCGAGGTCGAGGACGCGGCCCGCCACTGGCTCGCCGAGCGCGGTTACGACCCGCGGATGGGGGCACGGCCCATGGCGCGCCTCATCCAGGACCGGATCAAGCGGGCGCTGGCCGAGGAGCTGCTGTTCGGGCGCCTCGAGCACGGGGGCCACGTGAAGGTCCGGGTGCAGGACGGGGAGCT
>CALMKJ010000100.1 GCA_937867305.1 uncultured Ectothiorhodospiraceae bacterium
GGCGCTTCTCTTCGGCGATGCGTTTCTGCTCCTCGGCGGCGTGGCGCTTCTCTTCGGCGAGGCGCTTCTGATCCTCTTCGACGCGGCGCCGGTGCTCTTCGTCGGCGCGCTGGCGCTCCGCGGCCGCCCGGCGCTGCTCCTCTTCCAGCCGCTTCTTCTCGTCGGCGGCGCGCTGGCGCTCGGCCTCGGCGTGGGCGCGCTGCTCTTCGGCGCGACGGTGCTCGGCCTCGGCCTGCCTGCGCTGCTCCTCCGCCCGGCGCTGGTCCTCCTCGGCCGTGCGCTTGCGCTCCTCCGCCGCCTTCTGTTCGGCCGCGATCCGCGAGAGCCGATCCTCTTCGGTGCGGCGCTCCTCCTCGACCCGTTGCTGCTCCTCCCGGAGCCGCTCCAGTCGCTCGGCTTCCGCCTGCCGCCGGGCCTTCTCCGCCTCCGCCTCGCGCCGGGCGGCCTCCGTGCGCTGCTCCTCCGCCTCGCGCTGCTCCCGGGCCCGGACCGCCTGCTCCTCGAGGCGGCGCTTGCGCTCCTCCTCGGCCTGGCGCTTGCGCTGTTCCTGGCTCTGCAGCTGTTGGAGCTCCTTGCGGACCTTCTGCTCGTCCACCGCGACGGCCTGCACCACCTCGGGCTGGGGGCTGCCGCCAGTGATCTTGGGGGTCCAGTCGAGGCTGAAGAGCAGCAGCGCGAGGAAGGCGAGGTGGACCAGAATCGCCAGGAGCCCCGACCGGACGCTGTCGAAGACGCCCCTGGCCATCACCGGCTCGGCGGCTCGCCCGGCTCGGTCATCAGGCCGACCGTCGGGGCGCCCGCTTGCTGCAGGAGGGCCATCGCCCGCACCACCGTTCCGTAGGCGGCGTCGCGGTCGCCCTTGACGAGCACGGGAAGCCCCGGTTTGTGGCGCAGCAGCGCCCCCACGCGGTTCACCAGCGTGTCCCGGTCGATGGGCCGGTCCTGGCCCTCGCCGTAGTTGAGGTAGGTTCGCCCCTGGGAATCGACGGTGACGATGAGGGGCTCCTCACCCTGCCGCTCGATGGGCGCGGCGGCGGCCTGGGGCAGGTCGACCTTGACCCCCTGGCTGAGGAGCGGCGCCGTGACCATGAAGATCACGAGCAGCACCAGCATGACGTCGATGTAGGGCACCACGTTGATGTCCGACATGGGACGCCGCCGGCGGTAGCGCTGGATGGTGGTGGGGCTCGGCATGGCGCGGGGCTCGGGCCGGGGCGCGGAGCGCCCTCAGCCGTGAACCTGACGCTGGAGGATGGTGGAGAACTCCTCCAGGAACGTGCCGTAGCGGTTCACCAGCCGCTCCACGTCGTTGGAGTAGCGGTTGTACGCGATCACGGCGGGAATGGCGGCGAACAGGCCCACGGCGGTCGCGATCAGGGCCTCGGCGATGCCGGGCGCCACCATCGCCAGGGTCGCCTGCTGGACGTTCCCGAGGGCGCGGAACGAATTCATGATGCCCCACACCGTGCCGAAGAGGCCCACGTACGGGCTCGTGGAGCCGACGGTCGCGAGGAACGAGAGGTGGGTCTCGAGGGTGTCGATCTCGCGCGAGAGCGCGACCCGCATCGCGCGCTGGGTGCCGTCCAGGACCGCCGCCGGCTCGATGTTGGCCTGCTTGCGCAGCCGGGCGAACTCCTTGAAACCGGCCTCGAAGATCCGCTCCATCCCCGCCGGACTCTGCCGGCGGGAGGTGATCTTGTTGTAGAGCGAGAGCAGGTCCTTGCCGCTCCAGAAACGGTCCTCGAAGTCGTCCGCCGCCCGGCGGGCCGCTCCGAGCTGGCCGCGCTTGCGGAAGATCATGGTCCAGGAGGCCAGCGAGGCCGTGAGCAGGATCGCCAGGACGATCTGGACGAGGACGCTCGCATTCGCGACCAGGGTGACGAGGGAGAGATCGGTGGTCAAACGCGCAGACCTCGCAGCAGGGCGTCCGGCATCGGGCGGGGGCGAAATCTCGCCGAGTCCAGACAGGCCACCCGCACCTCACCGCGGCAGAGGAGCGTGTCCGGGTCGCGAGACACCGTCTGGGCCAGCTCGAGGCTGGCCGGTCCCAGGCGCATCAGTTTAACACCGACCGTGAGCCGGTCGTTCAGCCGTGCCGGCCGCAGGAACTCCAGGCGTGCCTCCACGACCGCGAACAGTACCCCCTGCTCGGAGTGGAGCACGTCCAGCTCGAAGCCGAGGGCGCGCAGCCACTCCGTGCGCGCCCGCTCCATGTACTTGAGATAGTTCGAGTGGTAGACCACTCCGCCGGCGTCGGTGTCTTCGTAGTAGACCCGTACCGGCCAGGTGAACCCGGGGGCGTCCGGGTCTTCCGTACATGATTCAGGCGTCATCCTCGTCGCTGCTCCGGGCCCCACGCTCGAAAAGGTCCAGTGTCTGGCGCGCCTCGCTCGCGGGTGGGGCGAGCCCGAAGTAGAGCCAGGCGTTCGCGGTGGCCATCCGCCCGCGCGGCGTGCGCATCAGGAAGCCCTGCTGGATGAGGTACGGTTCGATGACGTCCTCGATGGTCCCGCGCTCCTCGCCGATGGCCGCGGCGAGGCTGTCGACGCCGACCGGGCCGCCCTGGAACTTCTCCAGGACCGCGAGCAGCAGCCTGCGGTCCATGCCGTCGAGGCCCCGGCGGTCGACCTCGAGCAGCTCCAGGGCCTGGGCGGCGACCGGCCCGGTGATGGTGCCGTCGGCCCGCACCTCGGCGTAGTCCCGCACCCGGCGCAGCAACCGGTTGGCGATGCGCGGGGTGCCCCGGGCCCGCCGGGCGAGCTCGGCGGCCCCGTCCGTGGCGAGGGCCACGCCCAGGATCCGCGCCGAGCGCTCCAGCACGGACTGCAGCTCGTGCTCGTCGTAGAACTCCAGGCGCTGGACGATCCCGAAGCGGTCCCGCAGGGGCGAGGTGAGGAGCCCGGCCCGGGTGGTGGCCCCGACCAGGGTGAACGGGGGAAGGTCGAGCTTGATGGAGCGGGCCGCCGGGCCCTCCCCGATCAGGATGTCGAGCTGGAAGTCCTCCATCGCCGGGTAGAGGACCTCCTCGACCACCGGGCTCAGGCGGTGGATCTCGTCGATGAAGAGCACGTCCCGGGGCTCGAGGCCGGTGAGCAGCGCGGCCACGTCGCCCGGGCGCTCCAGCACCGGGCCCGAGGTCTGGCGCAGCCCGACGCCCATCTCCCGGGCGACGATGTGGGCGAGGGTGGTCTTGCCGAGGCCCGGCGGACCGAACACCAGCAGGTGGTCCAGGGCCTCGCCCCGCCGGCGTGCGGCCTCGATGAAGATGGCGAGCTGCTCCCGGACCGCCGGCTGACCCACGAAGTCCTGCAGGCGCAGGGGCCGCACGGCGCGGTCCAGCACCTCGTCCTGGCGGGTGGCCGCGGGCCCCAGGAGCCGTCCGCTGGAGGGAGGCACGGTCACGGCGCAGGCCCCACGAGCCGTCCGCCGGGGGGAGGCACGGTCACGGCGCAGGCCCCTGTCCGCTCACGCTGGGCCGGGCCAGGGTGGACTGCAGCGCGGCGCGGATGATCTCCTCCCGGGCCATGCCGTCCTTCGCCACCGCGCGCACCCGCTGGCTCGCCTCCTGGGGCTTGAAGCCGAGCGCCACCAGCGCGCTCACGGCCTCGGCGCGGGCGTCCCCGGTACCGGCCCCGGGCTCCCCGGCGTGGGCGCGGGGCTCGAAGGCCGGCCCGGCCGCATCCAGGCGGTCCCGCAGCTCGATGAGCAGGCGCTCGGCGGTCTTCTTGCCGATGCCGGGCACGCGGGTCAGGCTGGCCGCGTCCTCGGCGTGCACGCAGTGGGCGAAGGCGTCCGCGTCCATCGTGGAGAGTACCGCGAGCGCGAGCTTCGGCCCCACCCCGCTCACCCGGATGAGGAGCCGGAAGAGGTCCCTCTCCGCCTCCCCCGCGAAGCCGAAGAGCAGGTGCGCGTCCTCGCGCACCACCTGGTGCGTGAAGAGGGTCACCGGCTGGCCCGCCGGCGGCAGCTCGTAGAAGGTGGTCATGGGTGCCTCGATCTCGTACCCGACCCCCTGCACCTCGACCAGCACCAGGGGTGGGCGCTTGGCCCGGACCACCCCCGACAGCCACCCGATCACCGCAGCCTCCCGGCGCGCCAGCCGCGGGTCGCGGGCAGGCGCGCGAGCGTGGTCCGAGTGTGGGCGTGACAGAGCGCCACCGCGAGGGCGTCGGAGACGTCCTCCGGCATCGCCTCGTCGAGTCCGAGGATCAGCCGGACCATGTGCTGGACCTGTCCCTTCTCGGCCCGCCCGTGGCCGGTGAGCGCCTGCTTGACCCGGGCGGGCGGGTACTCGAAGAGGGGCAGCCCGCCCAGCACGCCCGCCAGCAACGCCGCGCCCCGGGCCTGGCCGAGCTTCAGGGCCGATCCGGCATTGCGGGCGACGAAGACGTCCTCGATCGCGACCTCCTCGGGTCCGTGCTCGTCCACCACCCCCCGGATGCCCTCGAAGATCCACCGCAGTCGCTCCCCGAGGTCCCCCTCCCGCGGCACGATGCGCCCGCTCGCGAGATGCACGGAGCGCTGGCCGTCGGAGTCGACGACGCCGAAGCCGGTGACGCGGGAGCCGGGGTCGATGCCGAGGATGCGGGTCAAGCCAGCTTCGCCAGGATCTCGTCCGGGATCTCCGCGTTGGAATAGACCTGCTGGACGTCGTCCAGGTCCTCGAGCATCTCGAGCAGCTTCATCATGCCCGCCGCGTCCTCGGCGTCGAGCACGGTCTGGGTCGAGGCCCGCATCGTGACCTCGGCGCCCTCGGGCGCCAGCCCTGCGCCGACCATCGCGTCCTTCACCGTGCCGAAGGCCTCGGGGCTGGTGAGCACGTCGACGGAGCCGTCGGGATTCACGGTCACGTCGTCCGCGCCCGCCTCGAGCGCGGCCTCCATCACGCGGTCCTCGCTCGTTCCGGCGGGGTAGCTGAGCTGACCCACCTTGCGGAACAGGAACGCGACGGAGCCGTCGGTGCCGAGATTGCCGCCGCACTTGGAGAAGGCGTGCCGGACCTCGGCCACCGTACGCGTGCGGTTGTCGGTCATGCACTCGACCATCACGGCTGCCCCGCCGGGCCCGTAGCCCTCGTAGCGGATCTCGTCCAGCGTGGACCCGTCGGCCGCACCCGTGCCGCGCTTGATGGCGCGGTCGACGGTGTCCCGGGTCATGTTGTTGGAGAGGGCCTTGTCGATGGCGGCCCGCAATCGCGGGTTCGACCCGGCGTCACCCCCACCCTGGCGGGCGGAGACGGTGATCTCGCGGATCAACTTGGTGAAGAGCTTGCCGCGCCGGGCGTCCTGCGCGCTCTTGCGGTGCTGGATGTTCGCCCACTTGCTGTGACCGGCCATGGTTCTCGCGGTGCAGAGGTCGAAGACCGGCAGCGAGTGTAGCACCGGGATCCCGGGTGCCCAACGCCCCGCACGCGCCGGCGCAACCCGGTTCCCGCGGCAGCTCTCAGTGCCGGGTGGAGGAGCCGGCGGGCGTCCCCTCGCCGGCGAGCACGGCCTCCACGTCCACCCGGTCGAACACGTAGCGGCGGTTGCAGAACTCGCAGGTGACGGTCAGCTCGCCGAGCTCGTCCAGCGCCTCCTCGAGCTCGGCGCGGCCGAGGCTCGCCAGGACGGTGCCGATGGTCTCCCGGGCGCAGGTGCAGTGGTAGGTGGTGCGCTGGGGGTCGAAGACGCGCACGTCCTCCTCGGGGAAGAGCGTGCGCCGCAGTTCGTCCAGGGAGGAATCCAGCAGTTCCCCGGGCCGGACGGTGGCCGCCAGGAGCTGGATCCGATTCCAGGCGTCGGGGTCGGCGCGCTGCCCGGGGAGGCTCTGCACCAGCAGTCCCGCCGCCCGCTCCCCGTCGCAGGCGAGCCACAGGCGGGTCGGCAGCTGCTCGGACTGCTCGAAGTAGGTCTCGATGGCCTGGGCGACCGACTCCCCCGAGAGTGCCACCAGGCCCTGATAGCGCTCCTGGCCCCGGCCGGGGTCGATGGTGATGGCGAGGGTGCCCGTGCCGCACAGGGTCTGCAGCCCCCCGGGCTCGACGGCGCCGGTCCAGCGGGCGAGCCCGCGCAGGCTGCGCTGGCTCGTGCACTGGGCCACGACCAGGTGCACCGGGCCGCTCGCCTGGACCTGGACGATCAGGGAGTCGTGGGCCTTGATCGAGCCACTCAGCAGCGCCGAGGCGGCGAGCGTCTCGCCGAGCAACGCCCGCACGGGAGGCGGGTAGTCGTGGCTGTCGCGGATCGCCCGGTAGGTGGCGTCGAGGTGCACCAGCTCACCGCGCACGGCGTTGTCCTCGAAGAGGAAGCGCTGCAGGGTGTCGGGGTCGGGCATCGCGTTTCCAGGGGCGTGAGCGCCTCAGGCCGGGGGGGCGGGCGCGCCTCAGGCCGGGGGCGGTGTCAGGACGCGGATCCCGAGCTCCCGCAGCTGCAGGGCCTCGACCGGCGCCGGCGCCGAGGTGAGCGGGCAGGCCGCGGTCTGGGTCTTCGGGAAGGCGATGACCTCCCGGATCGAAGGCGCGCCGATCATCAGCATCACCAGGCGGTCCAGCCCGAAGGCGATGCCCCCGTGGGGCGGGGTCCCGTAGCGCAGCGCGGTCAGCAGGAACCCGAACTTCTCCTTCGCCTCCTCCTCGCCGATGCCGAGCACCTGGAAGACCGCCTTCTGCATCTCCTCGCGGTGGATGCGGATGGACCCGCCGCCCACCTCGGTGCCGTTCAGCACCAGGTCGTAGGCGCGGGAGAGCAGGTTCCCGGGGTCCGCGCCGACCTCCTCGGGCCCGTCGGCCTTCGGCGCCGTGAAGGGGTGGTGGGTCGCGTACCAGCGGCCCTCCTTCTCGTCGCGCTCGAACATGGGGAAGTCGACGACCCACAGCGGGCGCCAGCCGTGCTCCACGAGCCCCAGGTCCTCGCCGACCCTCAGGCGCAGCGCCCCCAGGGCCTCGTTGACGACCGAGGCCCGGTCCGCCCCGAAGAACAGCACGTCGCCGTCCTCGGCGCCCGTGCGCGTGAGTACGGCCTCCAGCACGGCGTCGGACAGGAACTTCACGATCGGCGACTGCAGGCCTTCGCGCCCGCGCGCCTTCTCGTTCACCTTGATGTAGGCGAGGCCCTTGGCCCCGTACACCCCGACGAAGCGCCCGTACTCGTCGATCTGCGAGCGTGGCAGGGCGGCGCCCCCCGGCGCCCGCAGCGCCGCCACGCGCCCCCGCGGGTCGGCCGCGGCCTGGGCGAAGACCTTGAAGTCCACGTCGCGCATCAGGTCGGTCAGCTCGGTCAGCTCCAGCGGGTTGCGCAGGTCCGGGCGGTCGCTGCCGTAGCGCGCCATCGCCTCGCGGTAGGTCATGCGCGGGATGGGGCTCGGCAGCGGTGCTTCGAGGACCTGGGTGAAGAGCTCGCGGACCATCCGCTCCATCAGCCCGGTGATCTCCGCCTCGTCCATGAACGAGGTCTCGATGTCCAGCTGGGTGAACTCGGGCTGGCGGTCCGCCCGCAGGTCCTCGTCGCGGAAGCAGCGCACCACCTGGTAGTAGCGGTCCGTCCCGCCCATCATCAGGAGCTGCTTGAAGAGCTGGGGCGACTGGGGCAGGGCGAAGAACTCACCCGGGTGCGTGCGGCTCGGCACCAGGTAGTCGCGGGCGCCCTCGGGCGTCGCCCGGGTCAGCATCGGGGTCTCGACCTCGATGAAGTCCTGCTCGTCGAGGAAGCGGCGGAGCGTGCGGGTGATCGCGGCCCGCAGGCGCAGGCGCCTCTGCATCTCCGGGCGGCGCAGGTCGACGTAGCGGTAGCGCAGCCGGGTCTCCTCGTTGACGTCCTCCTCGTCGAGCTGGAAGGGGGGCGTCTCGGCGCGGTTCAGCACGGTCAGCGCCTGGCCCAGCACCTCGACCTGGCCGGTCGCCATCTCCGGGTTCGCGGTGCCCTCCGGACGGGGGCGCACCAGGCCCTGCACCGACAGCACGTATTCGCTGCGAACCCCCTCCGCGGCGTGAAAGGCCTCTGCCGCCTCGGGGTCGAAGACCACCTGCACGATCCCCGAGCGGTCCCTCAGGTCGACGAAGATGACACCCCCGTGGTCGCGCCGCCGGTGGACCCAGCCCGCCAGCGTGACGGCCTGGCCCACGTGCGATTCCCGGAGATCCCCGCAGTATTGCGTACGCATGAGTCCCTCACCCGTTCGGTGCAGCGAAGCGCGCAAGAAGCCTGTGGAAGCGTGATAGAAGCGTGTAATGGTAGGTCCCAGCCCGGGCGCCGGCAACCGCGCGAGCGGGCCGCCCGCCTGGGCAGGGCAGCGAGGTCGGTGGGGCGCTCGAGGGCTGCGTCCCGGGGTCCCGGGCGAGGGGTCCCGGGCGAGGGGTCCCGGCGAGGGGTCCCGGAGAGGTTCAGCCGCTCCCGGAGCCCGCTCCGGATGACGGGGTGCCCTTCGTACCCCCGGTGTCCTTGCCTTCCTTCTTCTCGGGCTTCGGGGCTTTCTCGGACCGGTCCGCGGGCCCCTTCCTGCCGCCCTTGTCGCGGAAGTCCGTGACGTACCACCCCGTGCCCTTCAGCTGGAACCCCGCGGCCGAGACCAGGCGCCTCAGCTTCGGTTCGTGGCACTTCGGGCACTCCTTCAGGGGCTCCTCACTCATCTTCTGCAGCGTTTCGAACTCGTGGCCGCAGGCGTCGCAGGCGTATTCGTAGATGGGCATGGGAGGTGCGGGATGCTGACTGGAATGCTCGGCAAAATAGGGTCGGCACCCCGGAAAATCAAGGCATGCCCTGCGTTTGCCATTGCCCGGCGCTCGGGTATCATGCGCGGCGCAACCCCGCAGGGCCGTTAGCTCAGCCGGTAGAGCAGCGGATTTTTAATCCGTTGGTCGACAGTTCGAATCTGTCACGGCCCAATCACTTACGTGATCGCCAATGCCCCGATCCGCGGGCAGGGGAGGTAGCCTCCGGGAGGCTAGCCCGGGGTCGCCGTGCGGTCCAACTCCTCGCGCAGAACCCGTCGCAGCATCGTCTCGTCCAGCGGTGCACGGGCACCGTGACCGAGAGACTCCAGCAACGCCTCGTTGATGAGGGTCTGGTAGCCCTTCCCGAGTTTCTCGGCCCGGGACCGGAAGGCGTCCAGCACCTCATTGTCCAGGTAGAGCGTGATCCGGGCCTTGCCGCCGCGCAGGCGGTTCAGGTGCTCCACCTGGGTGGCGCGCTTTGCCCCGGACAGATCGTACTCATCGCGCATATTGTCCTCGCTCGTGCGCCGTTGCCCGGCGCGCGGAAATGAGCCGGATGCCATCGGGCTCGCGGAAGGCATAAACGACGGTCAGCAACCGGCCCGACACATCCGTTCCGACCAGTACGAACCGTTGTTCTCCCTTGGCATCTGGGTCCTCGCGCACGATGGCTTGTGGGTCGTACAAGGCCCCCTCGGCCTCCTCAAACGCAACACCATGCTTGCGCAGGTTCAGGCCCGCCTTGCGTGGGTCCCAGGAGATATCCACCTCACAAGTATACATACATCATGCACACATTTCGCCGCCGGCGGCCTCGTTCCGCCGGTGCTCCGAGAATCACACTGCGGACCCGCGGATCCCTGGCCCTGGGGCGCTCTGGAGCTAACGTCGCCACGCGCAAGTTCGCTCGGCCGATGACCCCCCGGCGGAGGCTGGCCGGTTCCTGGCCGAGGTGCTCACTCCGCTCTGCCGGGTCTTCGCCGGCATCGAGCTCTATCGTCGCGCCCTGGATGTCGCCGAGCGGTGGCGGTGCTCCTTCTACGACGCACTCGTCGTCGCGGCGGCCCTGCAGGCGGGCTGCCGGACGCTCTACACCGAGGACCTGCCTCACGGGCAACGGGTCGAGACCCTGAACATTATCAATCCGTTTTGAGGCCAGAAGGCCCGATGATTCACAATCGCTTCGACGTCTTTCCCTGCCTGGTGCTCGTCTTCGCCCTTGCCTCGGTCGGTTTCGCCCTTGCCTTCGTCGGTTTCGCCTTTGCCTTGGTCGGTTTCGCCTTTGCCTTCGTCGGCTTCGCCTTTGTCGTCGCCGGTTTCTTCCCGGGGCTCGTCGACGACCGGCGGGACGTCGGCTTTGCCGGCACCACGTCCGCTGCGGGCTCAGCGCGGGGCTTCGCTACACGGCGTGTTCCCGTCGCCTTCTTCGGTGCGGCCTGAACCTCGGCCGCAGACGGGTCGTCGGACAGGCCCATCTCCAGGGCGAACAACTCGGCGAGGCCAGTGGAGGGCAGAACCCTGTCCTCGGCCGGTCCCTGTCTCGACAGCGGCAGATCCTCACCCGCTCGGGCGATGAGGTCCTTCTCGTCGACCTTGCGCAGCTTGAAGAGCAGTTCGGGCTGCTCGTCGAGGCGTGCGCCGACGCCGTAGAGCACGGCCGCTACGTGCTTGCACATCGAGGCCCAGTCGGGGCAGCTGCACGAGAACTCGATCTCGGCGGGAGCGGGAAACAGCCCGGCCTCCTGCTGGCAGATGCGCTCCATCACGCCCCTGGAGAAGCGCCCCTGGAGCAGCTCGACCAGGGAGTCGATGGCGCCGGCGCAGTCTGCGCAGACCGAGGCCCATCGTGCTTTGGGAACTGCTGCCACCTTCACCACCACCTTGTAGACATCGGAACCGCTGACTATGGCGGTGACCTCGCCCGGCGCGATCTGCAGATCGATGACGGAGCCGTTCCTCGCGTAGGTTCGTCCTCTCGGCAGGCGGTTCGAGAAGTCGCTATAGCGCTCGAGGTTGTCGCACCAGGCCTTGCCCCAGAACGTGCGCGCGATGGTGCGGCCCTCGATCACGACCGGCGAGAGGGCGTGGCCCTTCTTCCTGCCTTTCTGAATCTCGCGCATGGCCTTGCGACGCCGCTCCGCGACGGACACGTAAGGGCGCCAGCTGCCACGGTCGTAGTACCCCATGCCTCACTCCTTCATCGCGGCATTGAGATCGAGCGCGACGAGCCGGAGCAGTTCGTCGTCCTCCATCTCGGTCAGGTTCAGCTCGGCGCCACCTTCGAGCAGCTCCCGCGAGATCAGCTTCTTGGATTCGATGAGCCCGTCAATCTTCTCCTCGACGGTGCCCCGGCACACGAACTTGTGGACCAGCACGTTCTTCGTCTGCCCGATGCGAAACGCGCGGTCCGTGGCCTGGTTCTCGACCGCCGGGTTCCACCAGCGGTCGAAGTGGATCACGTGCGAGGCCGCGGTGAGGTTCAGGCCTGACCCGCCGGCCTTGAGAGAAAGCACGAAGAACGGCACGGACTCGTCCTCCTGGAAGCGCTGGACCCGTTCCTTGCGCTTCTTCACCTCGGTCTCGCCGTGAAGTACGAGCCCTGGCCGACCGAACACGCCGCCGAGGAACGAAGCCAGCGGCGCGGTGACCTCTCGGAATTGCGTGAACACCAGCGCCTTCTCCTGCTTGGCGGCGATCACCTCACCGATCTCGCGCAGGCGCGCCCACTTGCCGCTGTCGTCCTCGGCCCATACCCCGTCGCCCAACCACTGCGAGGGATGGTTGCATATCTGTTTGAAGCGCATCAGGAAGGCGAGCACCAGCCCGCGGCGTTCCATGCCCTTGGCTGCGTCGAGCCGCTCGGCCAAGTCCTCGACCGCCTGCTGGTAGAGCGCGGTCTGTGTGCGGCTGAGCTGGCAGAACGCCTTGACCTCGGTCTTGTCGGGCAGATCGGTGATGACGTTCCGGTCGGTCTTGAGCCGGCGCAGGATGTAGGGCCGCACGAGGTCGCGTAGCGGGCCGTACGGGTTGGGCTTCCCGGCCAGCCGTTTGGTGTAGCTCGTGAACTCCCTGGCCGAGCCGAGCAGACCCGGGTTGATGAAGTCGAAGATCGACCACAGGTCGCCGAGGCGGTTCTCGATCGGCGTGCCGGTGAGCGCGATGCGCGCCCGGGCATTCAGCTTCTTCGCGGCGCGCGTCTGCCTGGCGCCCGGGTTCTTGATTGCCTGGGCCTCGTCGAGCACCGCGAGTCGCCACGACGTGGTCGCCAGCCAGGGGATGCGCAGGAGCGAGCCGTAGCTCGTGATCACCAGATCGAGCTCGCCGAGACGCGACGGGGCGAAGGACTTCAGTTCGTCTGCGGCCATGGCCGAGGTGTGCGCGACCATCGCCGTCAGGCTCGGCGCGAAGCGCTCGATTTCGGTCGCCCAGTTGGCGAGCAGCGACGCCGGCGCGACG
This sequence comes from uncultured Ectothiorhodospiraceae bacterium, assembly GCA_937867305.1. GTDB lineage: Bacteria > Pseudomonadota > Gammaproteobacteria > JAABTG01 > JAABTG01 > JAGNLM01. The sequence goes on from CALMKJ010000100.1 coordinate 12,146, forward strand.
AGGATGCTCGGTCGTCGAGAATCACCCTGCGCGCGACGCAGTACGAGCAGGAGCGAGAGCACCTGGATGGTCTTGCCGAGACCCATGTCGTCCGCGAGGCAGGCACCGAGACCCAGTTTGGAGAGGAGATGGAGCCAGCGCACTCCGACGTCCTGGTAGGGGCGCAAGGTGCCGTGAAGCTCGTGGCCGGGATTCACCTTCGCGAGCTCGTCCGGAGAGCGCAGCCCTTTCAGGGTCTTGGCGAGCCACGGACCGGCGACGACCCGGGACCAGTCGGGATCGGTCCCGACCGTCGAACTGTCCCTGCGGACGTCTGCACCGGCGAGCATTCGCATCGCCTCGGCGAACGAGAGGCCTCCCTGCGTTGCGAGCCGCTCGGCCTCCTGGAACCGGCCCATCAGCCGCTGCAGTCGCTCGCGGTCGACCTCGACCCACTGGCCGCGGACGAGGGCGAGCCCGTTGGCCCCGGCCAGCATCTCCTTCACCTCGGCCTGGGTCAGCTTCTCGCCGTCGAGCGTGACCTCGGAGCGAAAGTCGAGCAGCGCCTCGGTCCCGAGAGCAGATGGCGCCCTGGCTCCGACCGTGGCGGTCACCCGAGGTCGCGCCGGCCGTCCGGCGCGCCAGTGGGCCGGCATGCGGACCACGACACCGGCGCGCTCCAGTTCCGGGACGTCGCCGAGAAACCGGAATGCCTCCGCTGGCGACCAGCGAAGCGGGTGGAATATCTCGCCGGCATCGACCATCTGCTTGAGCCAGGTGCAGCGCTCGGCGGCGCGCTGGACCGGCAGGAGGAGCGAGAGGAGCTTCTCCTTGCGGGCGGCGCCGGCGTACTCGCGCAGCGCCTGACCGAGTGGGACGTGCTGCGCCTTGCCATGGCCCGAGAGCCGGTGGGTGTAGGTCGCGAGGAAGGCGAACGGTGCCTGCTCGTCCTTGCGATTCTCGGCCAGGTTGAAGTGCACCCGGCCGACGACGTTCCAGGCGGGGTTCAGTCGCTTCAGGAAGGCCGGGAGCGCGAGCTTCGATCGGGCGCGCTCCGCGGCGAAGGCTTCGCCGGTTCTGGCCCAGAGGCCTCGAAGAACGTCGCCGGTCAGGTACTCCGCACCAGGCATCAGGGGAGCGGCGGCGGCCAGCGTCTCCAGGTCGTCCGGGGGCGAAGGCAGCTCACCGTAATGTCCCTCGGGATCGGGTCTCGTGCAGAGCGCGGTGACGAAGCGGCTGCCGAGCTCGCGCCAGTAGGCGAACACGGGAGGCAGGACCTCACCGACCTCGGCGCCACCGAGCTGCAGCAATCCGTGCCCGCTTCCCTGACGGAAGGCCTCACGAATCCGCATCGCGAGCGCGGCATCCAGTGCCGGGGCATCCTCTTGCGGCACGACCAGGAGACGACCGTGGGGCGTGAGTGCCGGGGTGAGGCGAAGCTCCATGGATGCAGCCCTCGGCTGGCGAGCGGCTCCGCTACGAACGGATCATCCGGGAAGAGGCCCGCAGCACGGTCGCTCAGCGCATCTGGAACAGTTCCTGGTGGAAGTGCGCCGCGGGCAGCCCTTGGGCCACGAAATCGGACCGCAGGGACTGGCCGAACTTCGCCGGGCCGCAGAACCACAGGCTCGCCGATGCCCAGTCGGGAACGGCCGACCGGATGCGCTCGCCGTCGAGTCGGCCGTCCCTGCCGCTCACCGGCACGTGCAACCGCACACCGGCCGCGCGCGCCTCGGCGGTGAGCTTGTCGATGGCGGCCGGCTCGTACACGGACGTCGGGTGGAAGAGATCGATTGCCTTGTCTCCCGGTACGGAGGCGAGTTGCTTCATGCGGGCGACGAAGGGCGTGATGCCGATGCCCGCGCCGACCCAGATCTGGCGTCGCCTGTCGTCCTCGAAGTCGAAGCGGCCGTAGGGCCCCTCGACGCTCACCGGCATGCCGACCTGTAAACGCTCCCGCAGCCGGCGCGTGTGGTCGCCCAGTGCCTTGGTGATGAAGACGACGTGCGGGTCCTGCGGGTCCCAGGCCGACGCGATGGTGTAGGGGTGCGCGCCTTCGCGCCGGTCGGAGGTGACGAAGGCGAACTGGCCGGCGGCATGGCCGGGCCAGCCCGGCTGCAGCGCGATACGGGTTTCGATGACGTCGAGCTCGGGGTAGTGGGTCAGGGTCTCGATCGAGCCACCGACCTTGCGTCCCGCGCCGACACGCCCCAGCAGCACCTGCACCGCCGCGGCGCTGCCGCCCAGCATCAGCGCCACGAGCAGCCAGCCGATCGGCTGACTCCAGTAGCCGAACGTGGTCAACGCGACCGAGTGGAACACCAGCGCCAGGTAGGCGACCGCGATCCACTTGTGCGTGCGTGCGAACAGGTGATAGGGAAAGCGTCGGACCAGGGCCAGCACGAGCAGCATCGCCAGGCTCATCACGCCGATGGCGATGACGCCGCTGTACTGCATGAACGCGGCGCGAAAGGAGAAATAAGTCAGGGGCTGCGGCCACAGGGTATCGGAGAGCAGCCACGACGCGGAGAGCAGGCCGATGGCGGCGAGCAAGAGCAGCTCGATGCGTTTCATGTGCCGGGGTCCTCACACTGAGAGGTCAGGCGCCGCCGTTCGTGGCTCGGATGCGTATCGAGCAGATACTACCGCTTTGTCGCCGAGGGATGTTCTGAGCCGCCGACCTTCGCGGGGTTGCGGGGGCGGTCGGCGCCGGGTATACGGGAGGCAGGCCGCGCGCGGCGCGGCGTGTCCGGAGTCATCGGGAATGGGCCTCATCGGCGACGTCGTCATCGGGATCCTGGCCGGTTGGGTGACCGGCATGCTGCGCCGCGGGCGGGGCTACGGCCTGGTGGGTAACCTGGTGGTCGGGGCCGTCGGTGCCTCCGTCGGCGGTTTCCTCGTGGGGATCGTCGGTTTCGAGCCCGAGAGCCTGCTGACCGGTGTGGTCACCGCGGTCGGGGGCGCCTTCGGGCTTCTGTACCTGGTCGAGCGGGTCTGGCAGCGGGCCTGGCAGGGGACGGTGGACTGATGCGGCGCATGGCGAAGGGCAAGAGCGTCACCGGGGACCCGGCCCGAGCGGACGACGCGCTCGGCGCCGAGGAGTTGCGTCAGGTCCACGCCTTCTGGCGGGCGTGCAACTACCTGGCCCTGGGGATGATCTACCTCCGGGACAACCCCCTGCTGCGCCGCCCGCTCGAGGCCGCGGACATCAAGAACCGGCTGCTCGGGCACTGGGGGGCGAGCCCGGGTCTGTCGTTCGTCTACACGCACCTGAACCGCGTCATCCGCAAGCACGACCTGGACGTCCTCTTCATGGCCGGGCCGGGCCACGGGGCACCCGGGGTCCTGGGGCCGGTCTGGCTCGAGGGGACCTACGGCGAGGTCTACCCGGAGAAGGGCTGGGGTGAGGACGGGCTGCGCTCGTTCCTGCGGGACTTCTCGTTCCCCGGCGGGGTGGGCAGCCACTGCACGCCCGAGACCCCGGGCTCCATCCACGAGGGCGGGGAGCTCGGCTACGTGCTCTCCCACGCCTGCGGGGCGGCCTTCGACAACCCCGACCTCATCGTGGCGGCGGTCGTGGGCGACGGGGAGGCCGAGACCGGGCCGCTCGCGACCTCCTGGCACATCGGCAAGTTCCTCAGCCCGCTCCGGGACGGCGCGGTACTGCCGGTGCTGAGCCTGAACGGCTACAAGATCAACAACCCGACGCTGCTCGCCCGCGTGAGCCACGAGGAGCTGGAGGCGCTCTTCCGGGGCTACGGCTGGACACCGCACTTCGTCGAGGGGTCCGAGCCCGAGGCGATGCACCGGAAGATGGCCGAGGTGCTCGACCGCTGCGTGGCGGAGATCCGTGCCGAGCAGGCGCGGGCGCGCGCGAGCGGCACGGCCCACCGCCCGCGCTGGCCCATGATCGTGCTGCGCAGTCCCAAGGGCTGGACCGCGCCCGCGGAGATCGACGGACACAAGGTCGAGGGCTTCTGGCGCGCGCACCAGGTTCCCATCACGGACCCGAAGACGAGCCCGGCCCACCTGCAGTTGCTGGAGCAGTGGCTGCGCAGTTACCGCCCGGAGGAGCTGTTCGACGCGGACGGGGTCCCGGTGGCGGAGCTGCGGGCCTTCGCCCCCTCGGGCCCGCGGCGCATGGGCGCCAACCCCCACGCGAACGGCGGCATGCTGAAGCGGGCGTTGCGGATGCCGGACTTCCGCGACTACGCCATCGCGGTCGAGAAGCCCGGGACCGAGCGCCGCGAGAACACCCGCCCCCTCGGCGCGATGCTGCGCGACGTGATGCGCGCCAACCCGAGCAACTTCCGGGTCTTCGGTCCCGACGAGAACACCTCGAACCGGCTCACCGCGCTCTACGAGGTGAGCAAGAAGCTGTGGCTCGCCGACCTCCTGCCGGAGGACGCGGACGGGGGCGAGCTCGCGACCGACGGGCGCGTGGTGGAGATGCTCTCCGAGCACACCCTGGAGGGGATGCTCGAGGGCTATCTCCTCACCGGCCGGCACGGCTTCTTCTCGACCTACGAGGCCTTCGCCCACGTCATCGACTCCATGTTCAACCAGCACGCCAAGTGGCTGGACATCTGCAATCACCTGTCCTGGCGGGAGGAGGTGGCCTCGCTGAATCTGCTCATCACCTCGACCGTCTGGCGCCAGGACCACAACGGCTTCACCCATCAGGACCCCGGCTTCCTCGACGTGGTGGTGAACAAGAGCGGCAAGGTGACCCGGATCTACCTGCCGCCCGACGTGAACAGCCTGCTTTCGGTCGCCGACCACTGCCTGCGCAGCGAGAACTACGTCAACGTCATCGTCTGCGACAAGCAGGCGCACCTGCAGTACCTCGGCATGGCCGAGGCCGTCGTGCACTGTGCGAAGGGCGTCGGCATCTGGCGCTGGGCGAGCACCGACGAGGGGGAGGAGCCCGACGTCGTGATGGCGAGCGCGGGCGACATCACGACGCTCGAGGCGCTCGCCGCCACCGCGATGCTGCGTGGGGAATTCCCGGACCTCAGGATCCGCTTCGTGAACGTGGTGGACCTCTTCAAGCTGCAGTCCGAGGGCGAGCACCCCCACGGGCTGTCGGACCGGGACTTCGACAGCCTGTTCACGGTGGACCGGCCGGTCATCTTCAACTTCCACGGCTATCCCTGGCTCATTCACCGCCTCGCCTACCGGCGCACGAACCACAAGAACCTGCACGTGCGGGGCTACAAGGAGAAGGGCAACATCAACACCCCGCTCGAGCTGGCCATCAACAACCAGATCGACCGCTTCAGTCTCGCCATCGATGTGATCGACCGCGTGCCCCGGCTGCGCGTGGCCGGTGCCCACGCCAAGGAACGGTTCCGCAACCTGCAGATCGAGGCCCGCAACTACGCCCACGAGCACGGCGTGGACCTGCCCGAGCACGCGAACTGGCGCTGGCCCTACTGGCCGGACCCCGTCGCCCAGCCGGGGGGCGAATGATGGATTCGGGATTGGGTGTCTCCCGCCCCCCCCCGGGGCGCAGCAGAGGATTCCTCCCGTGAACGACGCGAACGACCCCTATCTCAGTCTGGCCCCGAGGATTCTCGCGCTCTCGCGCGAGCTCGCGCCTGACCAGCGCGCGCGAATAGAGGAGTTCGAGCAACAGGTGGTGTGGCTCAGCCAATATATGCGCTCCTCGTCAGAGTTCGACGCGGGAGCGGCGATCGCGCTCTTTCTCGCCAACATGTCGCGGTCGATGGACTCGGTGCCGAAGATGCACGCCGAGATCCAGGTGATGAACGCCAAGATGAACGCCCTACCGGTGCTTGCCAACGAGGTTGCCAGCATCAACGCCAAGATGGCCGTGATGGCTGCCAACATGGACTCGACCATGGGCCGCGCCGGCCGGATGATGCCCTGGGGTTGGTGAAACCAGCCCGTTCCAAGGGTCTCCTTCTTCGCGCTGCCCCCCGCTCGTAGCATGCCCTCGCTACCGGTAGCCCTCAGGCCATCGTCGCGAGGGTCTTGCGGAAGCGCGCGAGCGAGAGGCTGAAGAGCGTGGCCCCGATGCCCACGAGCGCCAGGAACTGGGGCCAGACCACCGCCAGGCCGGCCCCGCGGTAGAGGATCGCCTGGGCGATCATGACGAAATGGGTGTTCGGCGCCGGCAGCATCAGGAGCTGTACGGCGTAGGGCATGCTCTCGCGGGGCGTGGTGCTGCCCGAAAGGGTCTGCAGCGGCAGCAGCACCAGCATCAGCAGGAGGCCGAATTGCGGCATCGACCGCGCGATGGTGCCGAGGAAGATCCCCATCGAGGTCGTGGCGAAGAGCTGCAGCGCCGTGCCGACGAGAAACAGCGGCACCGAGCCCTCGATGGGCACGCCGAGCAGGCCCTGCACGACGAAGAGGATGGAGAGCGCCGAGACCACCAGCACGACCAGCCCCATCGCCCAGACCTTGCTGGTCATGATCTCGAACGGGGTCACCGGCATGGCGAGCAGGTGCTCCACCGTGCCGTGCTCGCGCTCGCGGATGAGCGCGGCCCCGGTGAGGATGATCGACAGCATGGTGATGTTGTTGATCACCTCCATCACGCCGCCGAACCACGACTTGTCGAGCTCGGGGTTGAATCGCGCACGCAGGGCGAGGTCCACCGCCGCCGGGGACCCGGAGCGATTGCGCTCGACGAAGGCGCTCACCTCACCGGTGACGATCGCCTGGACGTAGCCGCTCCCGGTGAAGGCCTGGCTCATGCGCGTGGCGTCGACGTTGAGCTGCAGGGTGGGGCCGCGGCCCGCGAGCACGTCCTGCTGGAAGCCCGGGGGGATGTCGAGGGCGAAGGTGTCGAGGCCCGCGTCCATGCGCGCGTCCATCTCGCGCTGCGTGATCCGCTGGGGCGGCAGGAAGTACGGGGGGTAGAACGCGTCCGCGATGCGGCGCGAGAGGGGCGAGCGGTCCTCGTCCACCACGGCGATGGGGGCCTTGCTCAGGGTCTCGGGCATCGCCGTGGCCGCCGTGTAGATGGCGAAGGTGAACGCGTGCACGATCAGCACCAGCATCACGGGGTCGCGCCACAGGCTGCGCAGCTCCTTGGCTCCCAGGTGGAGGATGTTGGCCGCGCGCACCGTCAGCGCTCCTGTTTCCTGACCAGGGCGGTCGCCAGGGCGAGGAGCACGGGAACGGCGACGAGGAGGGGCACGAAGGAGGCGCGCAGGTCGTGGAAGTCGAGCCCCTTCGAGAAGGTTCCCCGCGCGATGGTCAGGAAGTGGGTGGTCGGGTAGAGCTCGCCGATCACCCGGCCGACGCCCTCCAGGGCGGAGACGGGGTCGATCATCCCGGAGAACTGCACGGCGGGGAGGATGGTCAGCACCGCGGTCCCGAAGAGCGCGGCGATCTGGCTGCGCACGAAGGACGAGACGACCAGGCCGAACGTCGTGGCGGCGATGACGTAGAGGAAGGCGGCGGCGCACAGGGTGGGGAAGCTGCCCCTGACGGGCACGCCGAAGAGGAAGACGGCGATCGCCGTGAGCAGCAGGAAGTTGAGCAGCGCGAGCACCACGTAGGGGAGCTGCTTGCCCAGCAGGAACTCCAGGCGCGAGACCGGAGTGACGTAGAGATTCACGATGGACCCGAGCTCCTTCTCGCGCACGACCGACAGCGCGGTGAGCATCGAGGGGATCAGCATGAGCAGCAGCGGAATCACCGCCGGCACCATCGCAGGCAGGCTCTTCACGTCCGGGTTGTAGCGGAAACGGGTCTCGACGTTCACGAGCGCCGGCCCGGCGGGGCCACCCGCGGACTCCCGGGCCCGCGCCGCGAGCCAGTGCGTGTGCATGCCCTGCACGTAGCCGCGTACCGTCTCGCCCCGGGTCGGCATCGCCCCATCGATCCAGGCGCCGATCTCCGCCGGGCCTCCCCGGGCGAGGTCGCGGGCGAAGCCGGAGGGGATCTCGATGGCGAGGCTCAGCTCTCCGGTGCGCATGCGGTGGTCGAGCTCCGCGTGGTCGGCGATGGGTGGGCGCTCCACGAAGTAACGCGAGCCGGCGAGGTTCAGGATGTAGTCCCGGCTGACGGTCGTGCGGTCGCGGTCGAGCGCCGCGAAGGTCAGGTCCTCCACGTCCATGTTGATCCCGTAGCCCATCACCAGCATCAGGATGACGCTGCCGAGGCCGGCGAGCGTGAGGCGCACCGGGTCGCGGCGCAGCTCCAGGGCCTCGCGCCGGGAGTAGCTGAGCAGGCGCCGGAGCCCGAGCGCGGCGCGGGCGAGGGGCCCCGGCAGCGGGGGGCCGCTCCCTGGCGGCAGGACCCCGGTGCCCGGCGCGGCGGCCGCGGGTGGGACCCCGGGCGGCTCGGGGCCCCCTTCGCCCACCACGTCCTCGAGGTGGCGGATGAAGGCCTCTTCGAGCGAGTCCACGCCGCGTTTCGCGAGGATGCCGGCCGGTGTGTCGCTCACCAGCACGCGCCCGGCGTGCATGAGGGAGATCCGGTCGCAGCGCTCCGCCTCGTTCATGAAGTGGGTGGAGACGAAGATGGTGACGTCGTCCTGGCGTGCCAGCTCCAGCATGATCTGCCAGAAGGCGTCCCGGGCGACGGGGTCCACGCCGGAGGTGGGCTCGTCCAGGATGAGCATCTCGGGCCCGTGGATCATCGCGACCGCGAGCGAGAGGCGCTGCCGTTGGCCGAGGGGCAGCGCGCCCGGCAGGCGGTCGAGGATCTCCGACAGCCCGAAGCGCCGGGCCATCTCGTCGACCCGAGCGCCGATGAGCCCCTCCGCCATGCCGAACAGGCGTGCGTGCAGCTGCAGGTTCTGGCGCACGGTCAGCTCCCCGTACAGGGAGAAGGCCTGGGTCATGTAGCCGACGCGCCGGCGGGTGTTGATGTCGCGGGGGTCCACGCGGTGGCCGAAGAGGCGGGCCTCGCCCTCGCTCGGAGGAAGGAGGCCCGTCAGCATCTTCATGGTGGTGGTCTTGCCGCAGCCGTTGGAGCCGAGGAAACCGAAGATCTCGCCGCGCCGGATGCGGAAGCTCACGTGGTCGACGGCAACGAAGTCCCCGAAGCGCATGGTCAGGTCGCGGGCCTCGATCGCGGCATCGGTCGCGTCCTCGCCGTCCGTGGGCCGGGTGTGGGGCGTGATCACCAGGGCGCGGTGGCCCTCCCGCTGCTCGGGCGGCAACAGGGCGATGAAGGCCTCCTCGAGGGTCCGTGCCCCGGTACCCGACAGCAGCTCGACGGGGGTGCCGGCGGCGAGCACCCGGCCCGCGCTCATGGCGGCCAGCCAGTCGAAGCGCGCGGCCTCCTCCATGTAGGCGGTGGCGACCAGCACGCTCATGCCCGGGCGGTTCGCCCGGATGCGCCCGATGAGCTCCCAGAACTGGCGCCGGGACAGGGGGTCCACGCCGGTGGTGGGCTCGTCCAGGATGAGGAGATCGGGGTCGTGGATGAGCGCGCAGCACAGCCCGAGCTTCTGCTTCATGCCGCCGGAGAGCTTGCCCGCGGGGCGGTCCGCGAAGGGGGCGAGGGCGGTGGCCTCGAGCAGCTCGGCGATGCGCCGCTCGCGCTCCTCGCGCCCGTGCCCGAACAGGCGGGCGAAGAAGTCGACGTTCTCGAACACCGAGAGCGTGGGGTAGAGGTTCTTGCCGAGCCCCTGGGGCATGTAGGCGATGCGGGGCAGGAGAGCGTTGCGGTACTCCTCGTCGGCGATGTCGCCGCCGAGCACCTCGACGCGCCCCGCCTGGAGCGCCCGGGCGCCCGCCACCAGGGACAGGAGGCTCGACTTGCCCACCCCGTCCGGGCCGATCAGGCCGGCCATGCACCCCGCGGGAACGGCGAGGCTCACGGCGGCGAGCGCGACACGCTCCCCGTAACGCAGGCCGACGTCGCTCAGCCGGACCGCGGGCGCGGGGCCCGGGGCCTGCGCGCCCCGCCTCGCGCCGGGGCCGCTCATCGCACCAGGTTGCGCTCCAGCCGCTCGGGCCACGGCACGCCCGGGTCCAGCTTCACGTGGGCCATGCCCGGGAGCCCGGTCTTCACCTGGGTGATGTGGCGCTGCAGGAGCTCGATGGGGATCCGCGCCCGGACCCGGAACATGAGCTTCTCCCGCTCGCTCGCGGTCTCCACGGTCTTCGGCGTGAACTGGGCCTCGGAGGCGACGAAGGAGACCTCCGCGGGCACCACGTAGTCCGGGGCGGCGTCGAGGACGAGGCGTACCTCCGCGCCGAGGGCCACGCGCCCCGCGGCTGCCGTCGGCAGGAAGAACGTCATGTACACGTCGCTCAGGTCGATGAGGTTCAGTACCCGGCCCCCGGCGCCCAGCACCTCGCCCACCTCGGCCACCCGGTACTGGACGCGCCCGGCGCGCGGTGCCTTGAGCGCGCTGTCCGCGATGTCGGCCTGGATGCGCTCGACGCTGGACTGCGCCGCCGTGATGCTGGACTCCGCGCCGCTCACCTGGGACTGGGCGGTGGCGATGGCGGCGTCCGCGGCGGCCACCTGGGCCCGTGCCGCGCTGACGCCGGCCGACGCGCTCAGCACGAGGCCCCGGTGCTCGTCGGCGTCCTGCTGCGAGCCGGCGCCCCGGGTGGCCAGGGCCGCGGACCGGCGCGAGCGCTTCTCCGCCACGTCGAGCTCCGCCTCGCGCTGGTGCACGGTCGCGATGGCGGCAGCCTTCTCCGCCTCGCGCTGCGCGAGCTGGCTGCGCGCCGTGGCGGCGGCGCTGCGCGCCTGCTGCAGCTGGGCCTCGGCCTGCCGGCGCTGTGCCTCGAGCACCTCGGTGTCCATCCGCGCGACCACCTGGCCGGCGGTCACGAAGTCCCCCTCACGCACCGAGATCTCCACGATGCGCCCGGCAACCTTGGTGGCCACGTCGATCTCGACGGCCTCGATCCGGCCATTGCCGCTGGCGATGCCCTCGTTGCCGTGGTTGGCGCCGTAGCGCTCCCAGGCGCTGAGCGCCGCGAGCCCCGCGACGGCCAGGACTGCCAGGCGAACCCACCATTTCCGACCCCGCTCGGTCATCGCACCCCGTCCTGTCGCGTCGCGGCCGCCCTGGCGAAGCCCCGCCCCGCCCCGTGGTGCGGGGAGCCTTGGACGCCAACTTCGTTTCCTTGATAGCATAAAAAAAGGACTCAATCCACATTCCCGGTCCCCCGCTCGCGGCATCGTGCCCGTGAAGGCGGGCGGGCCGCTTGCTCGTTTCCGCGGAGAAGCCACCCCGATGCAAGCCGGTCGCCGAATGCCATCGACCCTGCTGTTCGCCGCCGGACTGGGCGCCCTGCTCCTGGCGGCCTGCGACCGCCCGCCCCGGCAGGCTGCCAGCCCCGCCGGCGCGGCGCCGCCGCCCGCCGTCACCGTGCTGAAGGCGCAGCCGGAGTCCGTGCCGCTGGTGACGGAGTTGCCCGGGCGGACGGCGGCGCGGCTCATCGCCGAGATCCGGCCCCAGGTGACCGGCATCATCAAGGAGCGCCCCTTCGAGGAGGGCAGCGAGGTCAAGGCCGGCCAGCTCCTCTACCAGATCGAGCCCGCGCCCTACCAGGCGGCCTTCGACAGCGCGAAGGCCAACGTGGAGCGTGCCGAGGCAAACCTCGTCGTCGCCCGCCTCAAGGCCAAGCGCTACGCGGGGCTGGAGAAGAACGACGCGGTCAGCAAGCAGGCCAACGACGAGGCCCTGGCCGAGGCGCAGAAGGCCGAGGCCGAGCTCGCGGCGGCCCGGGCGGCCCTGGACAAGGCGGGCATCGACCTGAACTTCACCCGGGTGCGCTCTCCGATCGCCGGGCGCATCGGGCGCTCGGCAGTCACCCCCGGGGCGCTGGTCACGGCGAACCAGGCGGTGGCCCTCGCCACGGTGCAGCAGCTCGACCCGATCAACGTGGACCTGACGGAGTCGAGCGCGGAGCGCCTGCGCATCGAGCGCCAGCTGGAGTCCGCGAAGCTGCAGCGCGCCGAGGGCTCGACCGTTCCAGTGCAACTCGTGCTGGAGGATGGCTCGCTCTACGGGGTGGAGGGAAAGCTCGCGTTCTCCGAGGTCTCGGTCCACGAGGCGACGGGCACGGTGACGCTGCGCGCCGTCTTCCCGAACCCCGAGCGGCGGCTGCTCCCCGGGATGTACGTGCGGGCGCGGCTCTCCCACGGGTTGAACCGGCAGGCGGTCCTCCTGCCCCACGCGGCGCTGACCCGCAATCCCCGCGGCCAGGCCCAGGTCATGGTCGTCGGCGCCGAGGAGAAGGTCGAGGCGCGTAACGTGGACGCGGAGCGCTCCCACGGCGAGAAGTGGGTGGTGACGGCCGGGTTGAAGGCGGGGGACCGTGTCATCGTGGAGGGCCTGCAGAAGGTGAGGCCGGGCGCCGTGGTCAAGGCCGAGGAGGCCGGTGCGCCCAAGCAGGCGGAGCCGGCGCCTCCCGGCGCGGCGGCGCGCTGAGGTAGGGCGAAATGGCACGCTTCTTCATCGACCGCCCGATCTTCGCCTGGGTCCTGGCCATCGTCGTGATGCTCGCGGGGGCGCTGTCGATCCTGACGCTCCCGGTCGCCCAGTACCCAGCCATCGCCCCGCCCACCATCGCCATCAACGCGAGCTACCCGGGGGCGTCGGCGAAGACGGTCGAAGACTCCGTGACCCAGGTCATCGAGCAGAAGATGACCGGCCTGGACGGACTGCTCTACATGGCCTCGTCGTCCGACTCCTACGGCCAGGCCACGGTGACGCTCACCTTCGACGCCGGTACCGACCCCGACATCGCGCAGGTGCAGACGCAGAACAAGCTGCAGCTCGCGCTCCCCCTGCTGCCGGTCGCGGTGCAGCAGCAGGGTGTGCAGGTCGCGAAGTCGGCGCGCAACTTCCTCATGGTGCTCGGCTTCGTCTCCAACGACGAGGGGTTCACGCGCGACGACCTCTCGGACTTCCTCGTCGCCTCGGTGCAGGAGCCGCTGTCGCGGGTCACCGGCGTCGGCGAGGTGCAGGTCTTCGGCGCCCAGTACGCCATGCGCATCTGGCTCGACCCGACGAAGCTCAACAACTTCAAGCTCACCCCCTCCGACGTGCAGGCCGCCATCGTGATCCAGAACGCCCAGGTCTCCGCCGGGCAGTTGGGCGGCACGCCGGCGCTCCCGGGACACGGTTACACGGCCTCGATCACGGTGCAGAACCGCCTCGAGACGGTGGAGCAGTTCGAACAGATCCTCCTGCGCACGATGCCCGACGGCGGCGAGGTCCGGCTGAAGGACGTCGCCCGGATCGAGATCGGGGCCGAGAACTACGGCATCGTGGGGCGCTACAACGGCCGGCCGAGCGCAGGCGTGGGGGTCAAGCTCGCCGCGGGCGCCAACGCCCTCGACACCGCGGACGCCTTGCGCGCCAAGCTCGAGCAGATGAAGTCCTACTTCCCCGCCGGCGTCGAGGTCGTGGTGCCCCACGACACCACGCCGTTCGTCAAGCTCTCGATCATCGGCGTGGTGCACACCCTGCTGGAGGCCATCGCCCTGGTGTTCCTGGTGATGTACCTCTTCCTGCAGAACCTGCGCGCGACCCTGATCCCCACCATCGCCGTGCCCGTGGTGCTGCTCGGCACGTTCGGGGTCATGGCGGCCCTCGGCTTCTCCATCAACACGCTGACGATGTTCGGGCTGGTGCTGGCGATCGGACTGCTGGTCGACGACGCCATCGTGGTGGTGGAGAACGTCGAGCGGGTGATGAGCGAGGAGGGGCTCTCGCCGAGAGAAGCGACCCGCAAGTCCATGGACCAGATCACCGGGGCCCTGATCGGCATCGGCATGGTGCTCTCGGCGGTGTTCGTGCCCATGGCCTTCTTCGGGGGCTCGACCGGCGTCATCTATCGCCAGTTCTCGGTCACCATCGTCGCGGCGATGGCGCTCTCGGTGCTCGTGGCGATCATCTTCACCCCGGCGCTCTGCGCGACCATGCTGAAGCCGGTGCAAAAGGGGCATTGCCACGGGGAATGCGGACCCCTTTCGCGCTTCTTCATGGGTTTCAACCGGGCGTTCCAGAGCGGCACCCGGCGCTACGAGTCCACTGTCAACCGCATCGTGCACCGCAGCGTTCGCTATCTGCTGATCTACGGGGTGATGGTCGCGGGGCTGGTGTACCTCTTCCAGCGCCTGCCCACCTCCTTCCTGCCCGAGGAGGATCAGGGGGTGTTGTTCACGCAGGTCACGCTCCCCGCCGGCGCAACCCAGGAGCGGACCAGCAACGTGCTGCGCAAGGTGGAGCAGCACTTCCTGGAGAACGAGAAGGACAGCGTCCGCTCGATCTTCACCGCCGCGGGCTTCAGCTTCGCCGGCGGCGGCCAGAACATGGGGCTCGGCTTCGTGGGCATGAAGGACTGGAGCGTGCGCACGGCACCGGGCACCGACGTGGCATCGGTCGCCCGCCGGGCGATGGGTGCGTTCCAGCAGATCCGCGAGGCGATGGTGTTCGCCTTCGTGCCACCCGCCGTGCTGGAGCTCGGCACCGCAACCGGGTTCGACGTTCAGCTGCAGGACCGCGCGGGCCTCGGCCACGATGCCCTCATCGCTGCGCGCAACCAGCTACTCGGGCTGGCGGCACAGGACAAGCGGCTCGTCGGGGTGCGCCCGAACGGCCAGGACGACGTCGCGGAGTTCCAGCTGCAGGTGGACCACGCGAAGGCGGGCGCCCTCGGGGTCTCGATCAAATCCATCAACGAGACCATCTCCATCGCCGGGGGCGGGGCCTACGTCAACGACTTCATCGACCGCGGGCGCATCAAGAAGGTCTATCTGCAGGCCGACGCGCACGCCCGCATGAAGCCCGAGGACGTGGAGAAGTGGTTCGTGCGCAACGACCGGGGCGAGATGGTGCCGCTGACCGCGTTCACGACGGCGCGCTGGGCCTTCGGCTCGCCGCGGCTCGAGCGCTACAACGGCCAGCCCTCGGTGGAGATCCTGGGGCAGGCGGCCCCCGGACTCTCCTCGGGAGAGGCGATGGCCGCGGTGGAGGAGATCATCGCGAAGCTGCCGGCCGGCATCGGTTACGAGTGGACCGGGACCTCCTACGAGGAGCGCCGCTCGGGGGCCCAGGCGCCGGCGCTCTACGCGCTCTCGCTGCTGGTGGTCTTCCTGTCGCTGGCGGCGCTCTACGAGAGCTGGTCGGTGCCCTTCGCGGTGATCCTCGTGGTGCCGCTCGGAGTGTTCGGCGCGCTGCTCGCCGCGAGCGGGCGCGGATTGTCCAACGACGTGTACTTCCAGGTGGGCCTCCTCGCCACCATCGGGCTCTCGTCGAAGAATGCGATCCTGATCGTGGAGTTCGCCAAGGCGTTGATGGACGAGGAGGGCAAGGGGCTCATCGAGGCGACCCTGCAGGCCGTGCGCATGCGCCTGCGTCCCATCCTGATGACCTCGCTCGCGTTCGGTCTCGGCGTGCTGCCGCTCGCGATGGCGACCGGCGCGGGCTCCGGGAGCCAGAACGCGGTCGGCACCGGCGTGCTCGGCGGGACCATCGCCGGGACCGTGCTCGGCATCTTCTTCATTCCCCTCTTCTACGTCGTGATCAAGCGAATCTTCAAGGGCAAGCCGCGGGCAGAGGCGCAGGCCGCGGAACCCGCGGCGCAGGGTGTGGGCGCGGCGCAGGGCGTGGGTGTGGCGCAGGGTGTGGGCGCGGCGCAGGGCGTGGGTGTGGCGCAGGGCGTCGGAGCGGCGGTGGAGGCCGAGGCCCGGTGAGCGCGCACGCGCCGCCCGCCGCTCCGCTCGTCCTCCTCGAGGAGCGTGTCCGGCCGGAGTGGCTCGACTACAACGACCACATGAACGTGGTCTATTACGCCATGGTCTTCGACCGCGCCTCGGAGGCCTTCGTGCAGCACGTGGGGATGGGCGAGGAATACACGCGCGTGACGCGTGGCTCCTGGGTCGCGCTGGAGGCGCACACGACGTTCAGCCGCGAGCTGCGCCGCGGTGACCCGCTGCGCGTGGAGACCCGAGTGCTCGGCTGCGACGCCAAGCGCGTGCACCTGTTCCACTCGCTCCATCACGCAGAAGATGGCTACCAGGCCGCGACCATCGAGCTCATGCTGATGCACGTGGACCTGACCGCGCGAA
>CALMKJ010000101.1 GCA_937867305.1 uncultured Ectothiorhodospiraceae bacterium
ACGACCGCGCTCGTGCGGGTCACCAGCACTCCCACGATGAACAGGAGCAGCCCCAGCAGCCCCCACGCGAGGACCTGGAAGAAGGCGTGCCCGGTGCGCGCGTGCATCGCGCTCGTGGCGACCGTCACGGTCGCCACGGGGAAGGAGTAGGCCCAACCGGACAGGCTGAAGGGCAGGCGCACGAAGCGCGGCGACTGCAGGAGCAGGAGGAGGGTCAGGAACAGGGCCGTGTAGTACGTCACCCGGGCGAAGGGGTCCAGGTTCCCGGTCAGGCCGAGGTAGGCGAGGAAGGCGAGCGCCGGGGGGGCGATGAAGATGAAGAACGTCGGCATCAGCTTCTCGGGCAGCGCCGGGTGGAACACCACCCGGTGGAGCAGCACGGCGAAGAGCAGGACCCAGAAGAGGAGGCCGACTCCGAAGAAGAACCAGCTCACCTCGCCCGGCAGCAGCGTGGCGCCCGGCACGGCGACCAGGATGTTTCCGACCACGGGCAGGAACCAGGCCGGGTTGGCGTGCCCGACCTCGAAGCGGCCCCGGAAGAGCCAGGCCGAGAGCACCGCGAGCGTGAGCGCCAGCTGCAGGGCGCAGCCCGCGACGCTCAGAGCCCGCGCGAGCGTCGGCGCGTGGGGCAGCCAGGCCGCGGCGAGCAGCGTCAGGCTGATCGCGACGGTGGGGAAGAACGCCAGCTTGACGGGGTGGGCCCACTCGGCCCGGACCGCCGCGGGGTAGCGCGCCACCTTGACCCCGTAGAGCGCCGCCAGCACGAGGAAGAGGAGGCTCGTCGGGACGGTCACGAGGAGCGCCCAGGCGTCGCCGATCCCCAGGCCCCGTGTCTGGGCGCCGAGGGCGAGGGCGAGACCCGCGAGGCCCATGACCACCGAGAACGCGCTCACCGGGAAGCCTTCCACCTCGCGCAGATCCAGCATCGCCCCACCTCCGTCAGGGCTTCTCGCCCGGGGTCCAAGAATACCATCCCGCCGCGCCGGCACGGGCGCGGGGGAAGGCCGTGGGCGAGGGCCTCGAGGCCCTATACTGTGAGGCCTGCGTACACGAGCGGACCATGGTCTCCAGCGGGTACACCTCCTCCGGCTACACCGAAGAGCCCCACAAGGACCGGGACGACCTCCGGAACGTGCGGGCGATGCTGCCCTACGTCTGGGAGTACCGGGGCCGGGTGCTGCTCGCGCTCGCCTCGCTGCTGCTCGCGAAGGTCGCCAACGTGGGCGTTCCGCTGGTCCTCAAGGCGATCGTCGACGCCCTCGACCCCGGCCGGCACCCGGGGCTCGTGCTGCCGGTGGCCCTGCTGGCGGCCTACGGCGCGCTCAAGATGTCGTCGGCCTTCTTCAACGAGCTGCGCGACGCGGTCTTCGCCAAGGTCCGCTACCGCGCCATGCGCCGGCTCTCGAACCGGGTGCTCGCGCACCTGCTGGACCTCTCCCTGCGCTTCCACCTGGAGCGCAAGACCGGCGCCATCTTCCGGGACCTGGAGCGGGGCACCCGCAGCGTCAGCACGCTCCTCAACTACATGGTCTTCAACGTGCTGCCGACGCTGGTGGAGCTCGGGCTCGTGGCGGCGGTCCTGCTCACCCGCTACGACCTCGTCTTCGCCCTGGTCACCCTGGTGACCGTGCTGATCTACGCCTGGTTCACCTTCGCCATCACCGACTGGCGGATGAACTTCCGCCACGAGATGAACCGCCTCGAGTCCGAGGCCAACACGCAGGCCGTGGACAGCCTGATCAACTACGAGACGGTCAAGTACTTCGGCAACGAGGGCGACGAGGTCCGCCGCTACGACCGCACCCTCTCGGGCTGGGAGCACGCGGCGGTCCAGAGCCAGACCTCGATGTCGGCGCTCAACTTCGGCCAGGCCGCCATCATCGCCGTCGGCGTGACACTGCTGATGGTCCTCGCCGCGCAGGGTGTGGTGACGGGCACGATGACCCTCGGGGACCTGGTGCTGGTCAACGCCTTCCTGCTCCAGCTCTTCATCCCCCTCAACTACCTCGGGATCGTCTACCGCCAGATCAAGTATTCGCTTGCCGACATGGACCTGCTGGTGCGGCTCCTGCGCCGGGTGCCGGAGATCCGGGACCGGCCCGGGGCCCCCGGCCTGGTGGTGGGCGCGGGCGGCGTGCGCTTCGAGGCGGTGGACTTCGCCTACCAGCCCGATCGCCCCATCCTGCGCGGGGTCGACTTCGAGATCCGGCCCGGGACCAAGGTGGCGGTGGTCGGGCCGAGCGGGGCGGGCAAGTCCACGCTCGGGCGGCTCCTCTACCGCTTCTTCGACGTGACCGGCGGGCGGATCCTGGTGGGCGGCCAGGATGTCCGCGACGTCACCCAGGCGAGCCTGCGGGCGGCCGTCGGCATCGTTCCCCAGGACACGGTGCTGTTCAACGACACCATCTACTTCAACATCGCCTACGCCCGCCCCACGGCGCCCCGGGAGGCCGTGGAGCGGGCCGCGCGGCTCGCCAACATCCACGAGTTCATCGCCTCGCTGCCCCAGGGTTACGAGACGGTGGTCGGCGAGCGGGGGCTGAAGCTCTCCGGGGGCGAGAAGCAGCGGGTGGCGATCGCGCGGGTGATCCTGAAGGACTCGCCGATCCTGATCTTCGACGAGGCGACCTCGGCGCTCGACACCCGTGCCGAGCGCGCCATCCAGAAGGCGCTCGACGAGGTCGCGGCGGCGCACACGACGCTCGTCATCGCCCATCGCCTCTCCACCGTCGTGGACGCCGACCGGATCCTGGTTCTCGACCAGGGGCGCATCGTGGAGCAGGGTGGCCACCACGAGCTCCTCGCCGCCGACGGCCTCTACGCCCGCATGTGGGAGCTGCAGCAGGCGGAGGAGGGGCAGGCCGGGCTTTCGCCCCGCGGGGGTTTGCGCGGATAATCCGCCCGGGCCTCACCCACACCGACCCTCACGGATACCGAGCGACACCGACCGTGGAATTCGAGGCCGACCACCAGAAGAGCCTGCAGGCCACCCTCCAGCACATCCTGGAGCTGCTCGACAAGCAGCGGCTCGTGGAGAATCTGGTGAGTCGCCAGCCGATGCCCCAGCACGAACTGGTGCAGTCGCTGGTCTCGCGCCAGCACCGGACCGAGCTGCAGAACCGGCTCACCCGCCTGCACCCGGCGGACATCGCCTACGTGCTGGAGAGCCTGCCGGTGGAGGACCGCCTGCAGGTCTGGGCGCTGGTCCCGGCCGAGCTGGACGGCGCGGTGCTGCTCGAGGTCTCCGACGCGGTGCGCGAGACCCTCGTCGCCGACATGGACCGGCGCGAGATCCTGCAGGTCGCGCAGCACCTGGACAGCGACGAGATCGCGGACCTGGTGCCGGACCTGCCGAAGGACGTGGTCCCGGACCTCCTCGGCTCGCTGCCGAGCGAGGATCGGGCCGAGGTGCAGACGGTCCTCGCCTTCCCGGAGGGCTCGGTCGGCGCGCTGATGGACCTGGACATGGTCAGCGTGCGCGAGGACAAGAGCCTCGACGTGGTCCAGCGCTACCTGCGCGTGCGCGGTGACCTGCCCACGCACTTCAACCAGCTCGTGGTCGTGGACCGTGAGGGGATCCTCAAGGGCACCCTGCCGCTCACGACCCTCGTCTCGAGCGACCCGGAGGCGACCGTCGGCGAGGTCATGGACCGGGAGCCGACCTTCTTCCACACCTACGACGAGGCCCGCGAGGCGGCGCTCGCCTTCGAGCGCTACGACCTGCTGTCCGCCCCGGTCGTCAACGCCCACCGACAGGTGGTGGGGCGGCTCGCCGTCGACGCGGTCATGGACCACGTGCGCGACACCGCCGAGAAGGAGATGCTCACCCAGGCGGGCCTGCAGGAGGACGAGGACCTCTTCGCCCCGATCGCCAAGAGCGCCCGCAACCGCTGGGCCTGGCTCGCCCTGAACCTGCTCACCGCCTTCGTCGCCTCCCGCGTCATCGGGGTGTTCGAGGGGACGATCGAGAAGGTGGTGGCGCTCGCCGCGCTGATGCCCATCGTCGCCAGCATCGGCGGCAACACCGGCAACCAGACCGCGGCGCTCACCATCCGCGGCCTCGCCCTCGACCAGATCCAGGAAGGCAACATCGGCTACCTCCTGCGCAAGGAGGTGACCGTGAGTCTCCTGAACGGTCTCGTCTGGGGATCGGTGATGGCGCTCGTGACCTACGCGATCTACCGTGAGCACCACCTCGGGCTGATCATGCTGGCCGCGATGATGCTGAACCTGCTGCTCGCCTCGCTCGCCGGCGTCTTCATCCCCCTCGGCCTGCGGGCGGCGGGCCGCGATCCGGCCCTCGGCAGCAGCGTGATCCTGACCGCGATCACCGACGCCATGGGCTTCCTCATCTTCCTCGGCCTGGCGGCC
>CALMKJ010000102.1 GCA_937867305.1 uncultured Ectothiorhodospiraceae bacterium
CGCGCCCGAAGGGGCTAGCAATAGGCGGCGGGGGGGCGCGGGGCGACAGAGGCTGGAGGGGTCGCCGCGCGGGCCTGGGGTGTACCGGGCGGACGCCGGACCCGTGCATTTGCCGTGGGGCAAGGTCTTGTCGGGGTTCCGGGGGGGAAGCTCGGCCCCATCGGAGGGATTCCCTGGAGAATGAGCCGTCGTGTCCCGTCATGCAGGAACGTGGGCGGCGCCGTGCTCCTGGAATCCGTGAGACAAGCCGCATTCGCTCGCCCTTCGTCGCACCTGTTCTCCACTTTCCCGGCCAAGGGCTGGCCCGCTGTCTGCGGGCAAAGTCTCCGTCTCCGCGCTCGGCGACGCAACATACCGGATGGTCAGGGGGTTCTCCATCCCAACCTCCCGAGTATCCCTTGGGTCAGCAGAGGGTGGGAAGGTACGCTTGTCAGTCTTGGCGCACTCCCGACCTTCGAGCGTTTCCGAAGGCACTGCGCATCTGCGTTGATTGGCTTCCGCTTCGGCTACCCTAATGGTTATGCGTCGGCCCCTTTCGGTCGCCGGCTGAGCGGGCGCGTTACCGTGACCAGTACTGACAACGAGGGGGTCATTGCCCGTAACCCCACCCGCTTTCTGCTGCTCGCCCGGATTCCGCGGCACGCGGCGCGGTTCTTCAGTGTGAGGGGCCACGCGAGCGTCACTGACCGCAACGCCTTCATCACGTCGCTCGCGCCGCCAAGGCCTCAGGCGGGGAACCGTTGGCGCCCGGGCCTGAGCTAGACTGAGAGGATGACAGGG
The DNA here is from genome assembly GCA_937867305.1 of uncultured Ectothiorhodospiraceae bacterium. GTDB lineage: Bacteria > Pseudomonadota > Gammaproteobacteria > JAABTG01 > JAABTG01 > JAGNLM01. The sequence continues at coordinate 781 of CALMKJ010000102.1, forward strand.
CTGCCGGAAGCTATCTATATACCACGTGCGCTGGTGTTCACCACGGTCTTCCCGCACGCGGGACAGCGCCATATCGGGCTCTTCGTTCGTGAGCGGATGTTCCGGGTGGCCGAGCGGCTTCCTGCAAGCTTCGTGTGCCCGATCCCCTGGTTTCCCGGCCAGTCTATCATTCGTCCATACCGGCCCGGCTTTCGCCCGCCAGCTCCCCGCCGGGAGGAGCAACTGGGCATCCATGTGCTCCACCCCCGATTTCTCAGCATCCCCGGCGTCGGAAAGCGCTGGGACGGGTTGCTGCTGGCTCTCGGCGCATTGCCCACCCTGCGCCGGCTGCGACAAAACCCGGGATTCGACAATTTGGACGCCCACTTCGGCTACCCGGACGGCTACGCTGCGACGCTGCTCGGGCGCTGGCTGGACCTGCCGGTGACGGTGACCATTCGCGGCAACGAGGAGGTCATCGCCCGTAACCCTTCGCTGCGGCCGCTGCTCGCCCGGGGCCTGCGCGGAGCGGCGCGGGTCTTCTCGGTATCTGACTCCCTGCGCCGGCTGGCCATCGAGTTGGGCGTAGAGCCGGAGCGGGCCATCACCGTTCCGAACGGGGTCGACAGCGAGAAGTTCTACCCCGTGCCCCGGTTGGAGGCCCGCGGGGAGCTCGGGCTGCCGGCGCGGGCACCGGTCCTGATCTCGGTCGGCGGGCTGGTCGAGGGCAAGGGGTTTCACCGGGTGATCGAGTGCCTGCCGGCGCTGAAGGCAGACTTCCCCGGCCTGCGGTACTTGATCGCCGGCGGCGCGACACCGGTCGGGGACTGGCGCCCGCGCCTGGAGCGCCAGGTGCGCGAGCTGGGGCTCGGGGACACGGTCACCTTTCTCGGCCCGGTCGCGCCCGAGCGCCTGCGGGTGCCGCTCTCGGCCGCGGACGCCTTCGTGCTCGCCACCGCCCGCGAGGGCTGGGCGAACGTGTTCCTGGAGGCGATGGCCTGCGGGCTGCCGGTGGTGACCACCCGCGTGGGCGGGAACCCGGAGGTGGTGAGCGACCCCCGGCTCGGCACCCTGGTGCCCTTCGGCGAACCGGCGGCGCTGGAGGCGGCCATCCGCGAAGCCCTGCACCACGACTGGGACCGGGACTTCATCCTCGCCTACGCCCGCGCCAACACCTGGGACCGCCGGATCGACCAACTGGTCGGCGAGTTCCAGAAGGTGGTGGCCGAGTACCGGCAGGGCAAGGCCCCCAGCAGTTGAGCGGCCGCGCGCCGCGGGAGACCCCGATGGACCTCAGCTGCATCCTGCTCACCTGGAACTCGGGCGCCTACGTCGGCCCCTGCCTCGGCTCGCTGGTGCGCGATCTCGAGGCGTCCGGACGGCGCTACGAGGTCCTGGTGGTCGACAACGGCTCGACCGACGGCACGCTCGGGGTGCTGGCGGAACTGCAGCGCCAGGCGCCAATCACCGTCGTCCCGCTCGGGCACAACACCGGCACCACCTTCTCGCGCAACATCGCCCTGCGCATGGCCCGGGGCCGCCATCTCGCCATCCTGGATTCGGACATCGAGATCGCCGAGCCCGGGACGATGGCCCGGCTGCTGGCGCGCCTGAAGGCCGAGCCCGACTGGGGCATCCTCGCGCCCCAACTGCGGTTCCCGAGCGGACGCTACCAGAAGACCGTGGACGTCTTCCCCACCGTCACCCACAAGGCCCGGCGCTTCCTGCACCTGCGGGCGATGGAGGACGCAGAGGCCGCGGCGGGCCCGGGGGGTGAGCCACGTCCGGTGGACTACGCGGTAAGCGCCTTCTGGGTGATGCCCCGGGCGGTCGTCGACCGGGTGGGGCTGCTCGACGAGCGGATCTTCTACGCCCCGGAGGACGTGGACTACTGCCTGCGGGTGTGGCTCGCGGGGTACCGGGTCGTGTACTGGCCGGAGGTCACGGCCGTGCACCACGCCCAGGAGATCAGCCGCCGCGCCCTCTTCTCACGCTCCATGCGCGAGCACCTGAAGGGGCTCGCCTACTTCTGGTGGAAACACCGGTTCCTGTTCTCGGCGGAGGGGCTGTACAGGAAGAGTCAGACCGCAGAGGCGTTAAAGCTCCGCGACGAATAGGCACGCCTGAGATACTGCTCATAGCTCTACCTGCGAGCG
>CALMKJ010000103.1 GCA_937867305.1 uncultured Ectothiorhodospiraceae bacterium
CGCGCCGGCTCCCCCCCCCGCCCCACCTGCCCCGACCCCGACGCAGCGCTCGGCCCCGACGCCCACTCCGACCCCCACCCCCACCAGTTCGGCGCCCGCCCCGACCCCCACGCCGCCGAAGCGCCCGTGGGAGCTCCCCACCTCGATCGTCGAGTTGGAGGCTCTGTGCAAGAAGGACTGGGGCACCAAGACCATCTACGGCAACGGCACCACCGTCTACGGAACGCAGGGTGACGACATCATCTTCGCCGGGAACCGCGGCCAGACCATCTACGGTCTCGGGGGCGACGACCTACTCTGCGGCGGCAACGGCAAAGACACCATCCACGGTGGCTCCGGGAAGGACGTTCTGTACGGCGGCAACGGCAAAGACACCTTGTACGGCGGCACCGGCGTGGACTTCCTTCACGGCAACAACGGCAAGGACACCATGTACGTGGGTGACGGGTACGAGGACGTCGCGTACGGCGGCAACGGATCCGATATCTACCTCGAGTACGGGCCGTTCGACCCGTTGGCTGAAGACAGCTACACCCCTGGTGGCCCCAACGGCTGACCGCACCTGCCACGACTGGTCCGCCGGGTGCGCGTCACTGGCACAGGCAGACCATGACAACGCAGAACGACGCGTCAAGACGCGAGCAGAATCAGGCCACGACTGGCACCATGGCCTCCATGGTCGGCTCCGACCCCCTCATGACGACCGAGCAGGCGGCCGCCTACCTCGCCATCCCGACGCGCACTCTCACGTCGTGGCGCAGCCGGAACCGCTACAGCGGCCCGCCGTTCGTCCGGATGGGTGGCGTGGTCCGCTACCGCCCCAGTGACCTCGACGTCTGGGTCGCGGAACGAGTCGTACGGACCGGTCGCGCTTCCTGATGTCTGAACGTCTACGTCCCGGGGAGGTGGGACGACCGAGCACGAAGAAGACCGCGACCGGGTCGTGGCGTTCCCGGATCCGGTACAGCCACCCTGATGGGTCGACCGCGCAGACCTCGGCGACCGGCCCGACCAGGGCAGCCGCCGAGGAACGGGTCGTCGCGAAGGCGCGGCAGCTCGCCATCGGCGACAGCCCGTCAGCGGTGCCCGTGTCGCGGCCGACCGTGGGGGACGTGGCGGACGACTGGTGGGTGCGGTTCTTGAAGACCGGCCCGGCGGTCGGAACCCAGACGACGTACCGGTCGGTGCTGTTCGCCCACCTGATCCCGGTGTTCGGTGGCATGGACGTGGCCACGACGACGGTGCCGGACCTGAACGCGGCGTTGGAGTCGTGGGAGGAGTCGACCGGGTTCTCCTCACATACGTTGCGGGTGCTGTTGAAGCACACGTTCGCGTACGCAGTCTCCACCGGCCTGGTGGACCGGAACCCGATGGACGGGGTGTCGCCGCAACGGACCCCGAAGAAGCGCGGCGGGGACAGGGACGACCGGTTGAAGCGGTCGTTGACCGTGGACGACTTGAACGCGTTGCGGGACGCGGTGGCCGAATGGGGTGCGGGGCACCACAGCCGGGACGCGGTGACGCTGCGCGACGTGGTGGACCTGTGGGCGGGCACCGGGTTGCGGATCGGTGAAGCGTTGGCGTTGCGTCCGTGCGACCTGGGCGGTGTGCCGGCGCAGCCGGGCGTGCCGTTGACGGTCGAGGTGTGCGGGAAGGTGCAGGACGCCCCGGACCAGGGGGTGATTCGGGAGCCGTTCCCGAAGTCGAACGATTCGTTCCGGGTGGTGGTCGCCCCGGAGTGGCTGCGGCCCATGTTGGAGCGCCGGGTGGAGCAGGCGGCCGGGTTGGATGCCCCGTTGTTCCCGACGTCGACGGGCCGGTGGCGGTCGCGGTCGAACATGCGTCGGGCGTTGCGGTCGGCTCGCGCACTGGCCGGGTTGGACTGGGTGACCCCGCATTCGTTGCGCCGTACGGTCGCGACGTTCGTGGAGGAGGAGCTGGGGTTGGGGAACGCGTCGAGGCAGTTGGGTCACCGTGACGAGCGCACGACCCGGGTGCATTACGTGGACCGGGCGCCGTTGGCCCCGGACAACACGGCCGCGTTGGAGGCGTTGGCGCCCCGCGACGTCGAACAGGACTCGCCGGACGAAGAAGGCTAGAACTCGCCGACTCGGTGGACGAACTTCTGCATCGAGGTGACGATCTCCCGCGCCTTCTTCAAGTCCTCGTCCACCTCGTCGGAGGTGATGACCTGGGTGTTCGGGTAGGGGTATTCGGCGTCCACCCGGCGACTACGGATCCGGTTCAACGGCTTGACGATGCCACTCATGCGACCGAGCTGGGCCTCGATCGCGTCGATGGCGACGGTGTGCCCGCCGGCTCTGGTGGGACGCAGGCCCTGTCTTGCCAACACCGCCTCGACCGCGATTCGTGCGGCGTCGTAGAGCCCCACGTACGCCGCACGGGGCGTGAATGCCGTAGCCGCCTTGGCGGCGTCGAGGGTATGTTCGGCCTCGCGAAGCTGCGACTCAACGAAAGACACGTCGACCTGGATCCGCTCCAAATGCCCGAGCTCCAGGAGGTGTTGGATCCGCTCTTCCCCTTGGGCCCAGCGCCCGGGGTCGGAGGTCAGGCGGACGCTTCCGGCCTCGTCGCGTTCCTTGTCGGTGTACCGCCCGTCGCGTCCGTGGTCTCTGCCTTGCCGGTCTTTCACGCGACCTCCTTGAGCCAGACGACGGGCCGGGACTCGACGGTGCCCCGGAACGGAGTGTTGGCCGGGTCGTCCCAGGCGGCGCGAGTCATCCGCCGGATGTTCACATCTCGAAGCAGTGTGCGACTCACCTCACCCGCGATGTCGTACAACTCGTCGCGGTCCGCCGACCCGATAACGAGTACGTCGATGTCACCAGGGACGTGGCCGGCCTGCTCGTGGTAGCGCGAGGCCCATGACCCGTAGATGAACGCCTCCTCGATGCCGGCAACGCCGGCAAGGGCCGCCGGCAGCACGGCCAACGGGCCGAAGGAGAGAGCGATGAGCTCGGAGAGAGGCCGGAACAACGGGTTCTCCGTGTCGACGGCGACGATGCGGCTATGACCGCGCTTGCTCGTGGAGACCAGGCCCGCGTCTTCCAGCCGGTCCACCTCGCGCATCACCTGAGCGGTTGAGACACCGGCCGCGTCGGCGATCTCGCTGAGTGAGAGCCGATGAGCGGGGTCGAGGAAGATCGTCGCCAGCACCGCACCCTGGGACTTGGAGCGCAGCAGGGGGAGCAGCAACGGACTCGTTGTTTTCATAACCCTGATCCTAGCATGTGCTTTATGAAAACACCCACCTCGGGAGAGATGCGGGTACTGGCGCACAGTTTGTCTGCGAACGTAGACACAGGAGGCGTGCGGCATGGCTGACCAGCGGATCAGCGGTTGGGCGGGCTTCGGTGCCACCGTGAAGGGCGCCCGCCAGGAGCAGGGTCTGACGCAGGCGCAGCTCGTAACCAAGGCGCAGGTCTCGCGCGCGTGGCTGGCCAAGTTCGAGTCCGGCCATCGAGGTGCGGAGTTCGAGCAGATCTGGCGGGTTCTCCTCGCCCTGGATCTCTCGCTGTTCGTCCGGCCGACCGTCCATGACGAACGGGACCTGGCGCTGCGCCAGGCTCTCGAGAACAAGCGCGATCAGCGGCAGGACGCCGCGAGGCACTCGTCGTCTACTGCAACACATGTGTTTCAGTAGACCGTTGCAGTAGCTGGACCGGAACGAGCCGGCGTGGGGCGTCCGTGGACCTCGCTTCGTGCCGCGGTCGACCCGCCTACGGTTCGTCAGTCGCCTGCCGGCGCGCGGCCGGCGACGAGCCACTGCACGTCGACGTCGAGCAGGTGGGCGAGGTAGAGCGAGGAGAAGTCGCCGTCGCCGGTGAGGGCTCGGGAGAAGTCGTCCGGGTCCATGAGGATGTCGGCGGCGATGTCGTCGTGCGTGCGGCCCCGTCGGGGTGGGCCCGGCCGATTGCCTCACTGATGCGCTGCCCAACCGCGGCGTCGCTTCGTTGGTCCACACCGGTGACCGTAACGGGACGTGCCGACACCCCTTGTGTCCTGCCGGCCGGGTCGGCGAGCCTGGGTGGCGGGAGTGCCACAAGGCCGGGACACTTGTGCCGCGGGCGTACGACGGTGCCGGACCTGGACGCGTTTAAGAATCGTGACCCTTCACGCGTGACACTTGTCACGAGTGTTGCGTGACAGGGCGTAGCACCGCGCACCCCTGAGCGTGAAACGTCGTACTCGGTCACAGGGTGTCGTACCCCTGCGTAGGCGTGCGTCGAGTCGCCCCTAATCCGTTGGTTCAGGGTTCGAGCCCCTGGAGGCCCACAAAACCCCAGGTCAGAGGGGGTGCGGAGCAGTTTCAAGGCCCCGCGCAAGCTCACAGTGTCACGCGAGTGTCACGAGTGTTCGGAACCAGTGTCACGCGTGACAACGAATGGAGTCACAAAAGGACACGCTGACACGGGGCGAAACCGGCTCCTGAGCAGACCAGCACTCCCCCGCACACCACGGGGGCATGACCACCCAGCCGTTCCGCGAGTCCGAGCACCCGCGTTCCGACAGCGGCAAGTTCGCCGTCAAGCAACAGCCGGAAGCCCCCACCGGTCTCGAACTGGTCGAGCCGGCACCCGACCGGCACTTCGCCGTCCTCGACTATTGGGAACCCGACTACACCTACCCGTACCCGCAGGCCAACGACCTCGAGTCGGTCGTCGCGGTCGTCGACATCGTCGAAGGCGGCGCCACCACATCCGACTCGATCGCCGACGCACTCGGGATGCACCCGCGGCAAGGCAGCTACTACTCCAACGCCGCCGCCTGGCTCGGCATGGTCGAGGTCGACAAGACCACCGAACCGCACACCTGGGGGCTGACCAGCCTCGGTGCCACCTTGCAGGTGAGCGACCCGACCATCCGCGCCGAGATCGTGGCCCAGATGGTCGCCCAGCTCGACGACGCCCACACGGTCGCCGGATCCGGCTCACAGGCACTGGAGCGACAGCTTCTCGCCGACGACCTGTCCCCTGACACCGCGACCAGGCGGGCCGCGTCCATGAAGTCGTGGGTCATGGCCACCGACGACCGCACCGGGTTGGCGTCACAGGTCGAAGCCGCCACATCGGCGTGCGCCCGACGTGTTCCCGCTGCGGCAGCGAAAGCCGCCGAGCAGCGTGCCGCGGCCCGTCTCGCCGCCGTTCAGGCCCCCGTCTACGACTTCTGCCCGTCGTGCTTCGTGGCTATGCCGGCGACCGGCGTCTGCGATGACTGCGCCTGACCTCGGGGCACGCGGGGTCACACCGGGACACGCGATGCCGAACAGGTGGCACAGGGAGCTCACACCGCCGAGAACCCCGAAACGAGCACCTTCGCCATGACCGTCACCGTCGCCGCCCCTCTCACCGAGTCGCGTCAGAAGCTCGGCTTCTCCCACGAGTCGGCTCACAACGAGTCCATCGAGTGGTACACGCCGCCGGAGATCTTCAAGGCCCTCGGGCTCGTGTTCGACCTCGACCCGTGTTCGCCGGGCGCCGGGCTGTCGCACGTACCAGCCCGCAAGCACTACACCATCGACGACGACGGGCTCACCTCCTCCTGGTTCAGTGACCAGGGCGCGATGGTCTTCATGAACCCGCCGTACGGGAAGCACACACCCGACTGGATGGCGCGGCTGGCCGAGCACGCCCGAGACGGCGGACAGGGCATCGCCCTGGTGTTCGCCCGAACCGACGTGAAGTGGTTCCAGGAGCACTGCACCGGAGCAGACCTCATCTGCTTCGTGTCCAGTCGCATCCGGTTCTACAAGGGCAACACGACCGACCAGGCCGGCTCCCCCGGCGCCGGGTCGATGCTCGTCGCGTACGGCCCCGACGCCGCGCGGGCGGTCCTCGACTCCGGCCTGGGCGCGTGCATGACGTTCAAGCAGCCGGTGGGCTGACCCGGTGGGCGCCCGTCCGCTGCCCGTCCAAGGAGAGGACGACGTCAGCTCAGCCGTCGCTCGGCGGTTCAGCGCGTTCGTGAGAGGCATCCCCGGCACCGACCTGGGCATCCTCGGCGTCGGGATGGCAGTCGAACGCGGACAGGTCCGCGTGGCGCACACCATTCACCTTCTTCCGCCGCCCGGGGTGACCGAGCTGGTCAGCGTCGCCAAGTCGTACCCGGTGTCCCCCACCGGGCTCGTCAAGTTCGACAGCAGGTTCGACTGGGTGGAGACCCTTGCCGCGTTCGCGACCGAACCGGAACCGGTCAACGTGTTCGTCTTCCTCGCCACCCGGATCGACGACGAGCTGATGGTCTCCGTCTCCGGCCTCAGAGTCCCGGGCTCCGGCATCGACGTCGTGGAAGCCGAACAGTTCCCGTCCTGGGCCATGTCCGCCACGGTGCCCTGAGCCTTGTCCGCGTACATCATCGGCTTCGCCGTCCTCGTGTTCGCGTTGCTGGCGGCCCGTTGGTTCACGACCCGAAAAGGACTCGGTGTCACCGTCGCCGCACTCGTCGTGTGCACCGTGCTCGGTGCGATGGAAGCGCGGCTGGCGTTGAGGGAGCACGCGTGGTCGTCCGCCGTGTCCGAGATGCTCGGATTCGACGCTGCCGTCCACTGTCAGCGGATGCTCGCGTACGCCGTCGACACGTCCCCGGTCCTCGGGTTCGTCCGCTACGACGTCGAGACGGGGATCCCGCACCATGAGGCGTACCTGCGGCGTGACACCTGCGACTCGTTGGCTGAGTTCGACCCGGCCGCCCCGACCGTCGACCAGGTCCAGGCGTTGCACATCCTGACGCACGAGACGATGCACATGTCGGGTGAGAAGAACGAAGCGAAAGCCGAGTGCATGGCGGTACAACGCGACTACGACATGGCCCGCGCGTTGGGTGCGACACCGGAGCAGGCGTCCGAACTGGTCGACCTGTACTGGCCGGACATCCACGTCACGTTGCCGACCCAGTACCAGTCCCCGTACTGCGGGCCCGGTGCGGTGTGGGACGAGAACCTGGACACATCCCCGTGGAACCTGAGTCCGCAGATGCAGGTGACGGTCGCCGACTGAACGCGCCCGCCGATCCCCGCACACCACGGGGGTATGAGCACGATCGACCGTAACGGCAGCGCACACGGACACGACGGCAAGTTCGAGCCCCAGTACCTCCCGGAAGGCGATGTCGGCAACCTGACGGCACCGCGCGTGGACAGGTTGGGGCTCGTCGACGGGCTCCGCGAGCTCGCGACCGGGGTGCCCCCGTGCCCGAAACGGAACCCTCGCCTGGTTCAGATCATCGCCCGCGCCCAGCAGGCGGGTGACGACGCGGCGTCCGGTTCCCTCGACGACGACGCGATCCTGTCCGTGTACGACGAGCTGGACGCCTCCCTCACGCAGTTCTGCCGGGACTCCCGCAACGTCCCCACCGGCGACAACCCGTGGGACGACCAGGCGGGGCGTGACTGGGAGAAGTTCGGTCACAACGACTGGTTGGACGCCCACAACGCGCAGACCCGACTCCGCGAGCAGTGGTCGGTGTCCACCGGCACCGTTGTTCGCACCGACTACGAGATGTTCACACCGGCGGCGAACGCCGAGCTGAAACGCCGGCTCGACGAGGTCGCCTCCCTGATCGACGCCGCCGAGATGTCCAGTGACGGGATCCACGGCACCCTCCTGGACCACGTCGAAGACGTCGCACGCATGTACCGCGAAGTGCACGACACGGAGCCGGAGCAGCACATCGTCGACGTGCTGAACCCGCTACTGGAACGCCGCGGCTACCAGCGGATCGACCGCAGCTACCTGTGGTGACAGGCGAGCACCCGGTTCGGTTCCCGCACACCACCACGACATGAGCACCTTCGACGCCCACGGCAACCTGCACGGCCCCCATGGTCGGTTCGCTGAGCAGCAGCGGGGTGAGGCCGCCGCGAACGTCACCCTCGAAGACCAGGCCCAGCCTGTGAGCGACCCGGCACGGTGGCGCGTCGGGACCGTCCTGGTCGACGAGTCCGGCCGGCAACGGGTCATCACCCGGATCACGCCTGCCGGCGCAGCCGGCACGAGAATGTCCGACGGCCCGACGTTCCACGCCCGGATCATGCGCGACGGCGTCGAGGTGCCCGGTGGGCACACCGCCGACATCCGGCTCGGCTCCATGTCGTACCCGACATCCGGCTACGCCGAAGTGCCCAGCAACGTCACCGGGTTCGACGAGACCGAATGGCCCGACGAGCGCACGTACACGTTCATGGGCCACTGGGACGGCAACGAGCTGGTCGTCGAGGCGACCGCCAAAGGCGAGTTCCTCGACCACCGTGACGACGACGGGCACTGGCCGGAGGGCTTGTGGGCCGACACGGGCACGGGTCGAAGCGAAGCGCAGATCGCTGCCACCCTGATGGGCAGGTACGAGCAGTGCCACGGCATCCGTACCGCGTACGACGAGGACGACTACACCCCGTGAACGGCCCGCCGGCACAGACCAAGCGCGTGGAGTACATCCCGCACACCACCACGCCATGAGCACCATCGACGAGAACGGCGCCCACCACGGGATCGACGGCCGGTTCCAGCACAAGAACCACCCCGAAGACACCCATGTCCGTCTCGACCAACAGACGTTCTTCCCGCCCTCGCCTCTCACCGAACGCGACCGGCAGGTACTGGCGGACTGCAAAGGCATCTTCGGCGACGGCTACACCGACGACGACATCAACCGGGTTCTCAGCCGGTTCGAGTCGGCCCGGCTGACGTGCGTGTGGGACACCCACGACGACGGGTACGGCGGCGGCTCCGAGATCTTCGGTGTCGCAATGGGGAGCCGCGCATCCGGCCCGTTCGGTGTCGGGCAAGCCATCCCTGCGGCCATGGGCTCCTACCGCACCCTGGACCCCGGCGTCTGGTCGTACCTCCACGACAACGACTCGGACATCGACCCTCACCAACTCACCTCCCTGCTCTCAGACGAGGTCTTCGACGGCGGTGACCCCGACCGTGACATGAGCGAGCTCTACGGCGACGGCTCGCACAACGTCGCCGTAGAGCACACCGAGACCGAAGAATGCGCCGCGGGCGACTGCGACGAACGGCCGACGGTGGTGACGGCCACCCGGCCGACCGTGACCGGCACAGGCAGGAACGTCCCCGACCATCCGAAGGAGGTGAACCCGTGATCGTCCCCATCGCCATCGCCGCAGCCGTGATCGGCGCTGTCGTCGTCAACGAGGTCCGGTCCGCGAACCGCCCCGCCCCGCGGCGTGTGTCCGGCCCCGCCGGCACCCGCACGCCCGACACCTGGATGACCCGCGGCAAGTAACCGACCCTTCCACCCCGTCACAACCGAAAAGAGCCCGACCGATGCCCAACCAGCGCAAGACCTTCGTCCTCGACACTTCGGTGCTGCTGTCCAGCCCGAACGCGATCCGCCAGTTCGACCGGCACGAGGTCGTGCTGCCGCTGGTCGTCATCAAGGAGCTGGAAGGCAAGCGCAACCACGACATGCTCGGGTACCCGGCCCGGGAGGCGTTGCGCGGCATCGAGGCGTTGCGCACGAAAGGCGACCTGCGCGCCGGTGTCGTCGTCAACGACGCAGGCGGCACCGTCCGGGTCGAAGTCAACCACGTCAGCCGCGCCGACCTGCCGGACGCGCTGGCGTCCGACCCCGCCAACGACACCCGCATCCTGGCTGTCGCGAAGAACCTGGCCAACGACGGCGCGGACGTGACCGTGGTGTCCAAAGACATGCCGATGCGGATCCTCGCCGAGACGCTCGGGCTGGCGGCCGACGAGTACCGGTCCGAGATGGTCGTCGTCGACAAGGCGTACACCGGAGTGGAAGAGGTCGAGGTCGGCACCGACCTGATCGACGCCCTGTACAGCGACAAGGAGATCGACCTGGCCGACGACGCGTTCGGCGACCAGGACCTGCCCGTGAACACCGGGGTGATCCTCGTGGGCCCGACGTCGACCGCACTGGCGCGGGTCACCGACCGCAAGACGCTGGACCTGGTGACGTACCGGGCCGACGCGTTCGGTGTGACAGGCCGTTCCGTCGAACAGCGGTTCGCCCTCGACCATCTGCTCAACCCCGACGTCGGTGTCGTGTCCCTCGGCGGGCCGGCCGGTACCGGGAAGACGATGCTTGCGTTGGCTGCCGGTCTCGAACAAGTCGTGGAGTCTCGCCGGTACGCCAAGGTCATCGTGTTCCGCCCCCTGTTCTCCGTCGGTGGCCAAGACCTCGGCTTCTTGCCCGGTACCGCGGAAGAGAAGATGAGCCCGTGGGGTGCCGCGGTGTTCGACGCCCTCGGCGCCATGACGACGCAGGACGCGGTCGACGAGATCGTGCGCCGGCAGCAGTTGGACGTGCTCCCGTTGTCGCACATCCGGGGTCGGACGCTCAACGACGCCTACGTGATCGTGGACGAAGCGCAGAACCTCGAGAAGCCGGTGCTGCTGACCGCGTTGTCGCGACTTGGCGAGAACTCGAAGGTCGTGTTGTCGTGGGACGTGGCTCAGCGTGACAACCTACGGGTGGGGCGCCACGACGGGGTCGCCGCGATCATGGAGCGGCTGAAAGGCCAGCCCCTGTTCGCTCACACGACGCTGACGAGGTCCGAACGCGGGCCGGTCGCTGAGATGGTGACCCGGCTGCTCGACGACATGGTCTGAGCAGCCGCACCTGGTCCCGCACACCACCGGGTCATGAGCGGTTACGACAGCAACGGACAACTGCACGGCCTCGACGGCAAGTTCGCCGAACAGCGCAAGAACGAAGGTGACGGGGTGCAGTTGGTCGACCCGCACGCCGACCCGCGAACGGTCCTGGTGCCCGGGGAGACGGCCGTGGCCCGAACCCAGGGGCTGCTGCGCCACTACGTCGCGGCGGGCCGGCTCGACGGTGAAACGTGGGTCGACCAGTTGGGCGACAACGACGTGGTCGTCACGTTCCGGAACCGGGCCGACGGGTGCGAATACGGGGTGCGGGTCGAAGCTGACGCGGTCATCGTGTGGCCCGTCGACGAACCCCGGTACGCGGTCTACTCGTCCGAAGTCGGGTGGTGGGACGAGTCGGTGCTGCACCTGCCTGACGTCGTGGACCGGGTGGTGCGTGACCGTGCCGTCCGCAACGCGTTCGACGAGGTGAGCCGTTCCGCGGTACGCAACGTCGACTTCGAGTCGTTGTACGGCCGGACGACGATCCGCGGACGCGACCCGTTCAACGGGGCCACGGTCGAGGACTACCAGTACGCCGACAAGTGGTACGGCGGGCAGCCGTCCGTCCGGGTCAGCCTGGCTGACGGGCCCGACCACGGACCGCGCCAGTACCGGCTCGTCGGGAACCCGGACGACTACACGACTCTCGACGTGTACCGCGAAGGCGACACGGAACCGTTCGAGCCCCAGACCCGTGACGCGGTCGTCGCCGAGTTCAACCGGCGGGCCGGCAACGAATGGGCGGCCCTGGACATGGTCCGCGGCCCCCGCAAGCTGTACGACGCCGACCACGCCGGGGTGTGACCCGGCGGCGGGTGCACGGACCATCGGTGCCCGCACACACACACGGGGCATGGACACCGACGACTCGACCACGCTGACCATCGACGACCTCCGTGACGGCGACGTGCTGCGGTGGCGACCCGCCGACCGGCACTGCCGCGAAGGCATCGCCGTCGTGCAGACGCGGTCGGGCGGGACCTTGTACGCCGCCGACACGTTCTGGGGGTCAACCATGGGCCCGTACATCCTGCGGCCCGACGAGATCGCGACGGCAACCGTCGAATGGAACCTCGCCGACTACCGGCCGTTCGACCCGAACACCCAGACGTTGGCCGACTACGCCCCCCCGTGACCGGCAGGAGATCACCTCCCAGCACGGGCTCCGGGCGGCGCACTGGATCCGGATCGGTGCCGAGCCGGACGCGGACACGATCGTCGCGAACGCACAGGAGCGTCTCGACGACGCCGTGGAAGCGTTGGAACGCGCCGAGTACCGGGTCGCCGTGGCGCGGCAGGAGCTCGTCGAGACGAAGTCCCGGTACCAGGGTCAGTCCGGCTGACCGGCGGCTAACGGCCCTGAGCCCACACCCGCAACGCGTCGAAGTGCTCGGGCAGCAGACCTGTGCGCGGCGGAACATGGAACGCCAACGCGTCCTGCAACGGCGGGTTGCACGCCAACGGGTGTCCGGCCGGGTAGGCGGTCGTCAGCACCGTCGAGTCGCGTTCACTCGCGTCGTCGTCGACCCAGGCGAGCCGGGTGACGCCGTGCTCGGCAGCCCACCGACGGATGTACGGCACTTTCGGTGCCCAACCCGTGTGGATCTCCACGCCGTGCCAAGAACCCGGTGTCGGAACCTGCCGCAAGTCCGTGGGGAGACCGACGAGCGGGGAGATCGCCTCGTTCGCGTTCGACCAGGTCGTGCACCAGACGAGCTCGAACACGTCGGCCAGGCCCAGGAGCCGTCGCCCGACGCGCGGGTCGACGAACAGCCGGTACGTCACACCGGTCTCGGCGGTCGCGTTGTGTCGGACGAGACCCCGTTTGCGGATCTGTCCGGAACCGGGACCGAGCACGTTGACGACGCCGTCGACGTCCACGAGCAACGGGATACGTGCAGTCATGTCGTGAGAGTGTGCGGGACGCTGCCGGCGGTGCACCCGGAGCCCGGCTGCGATCACCGCGAACCGGCCCCGCACACCACCAGTCCATGAGCGGTTACGACGCCAACGGCAGCCTGCACGGCAACGACGGCAGGTTCGAGCACCAGCACCGGGACGAAGGTGACGTCGACGACCTGACCCGACCCCTCCCCCTCGACGACGTGGTCCCTGCCGGCGGGATGGTGACAATCAGCGAAGACGAGCTGCCCGGCTACTTCGACTTCGACTCCGTCGACGTGACCCGCAACGACGACGGCACGTTCGCGATCCAGGCCAACGCCGGAACCGACGTCCAGTACGGGCTCGCGAAAGCGTACGCCGACGAACGCGGCTGGGACATCGACAACTTCGCTGACGCCGACGCCGCAGTCGAAGCCGACCTGACCGTCAACGCCTGGCTGGCCCGGCACTCCGAAGACGCGATCGCCTGGTTCGAGGACGCCACCGGGTCCCGGCTGCACCGCGAGTTCGAGTGGGACAACCAGCGGTTCTCGTGGGACACCACGATGCCGGCCGGTTCGACCACCGACCAGGTCGTCGAAGTCGCCGAAGAGGCAGTCGGGACACACCCGGACACCGACGACGGCTTCTACGCACGGATGTGGAGCGAAGCCGAAGGCTACCGAGCCCGGAACTCCGACTCCGACTGAACGACTCCCCCGAACGAGGCGGTTCCGCCGGTCGGGGGAGTCGGCCACCTCATCGTCACGAGGTGGCACAGGGACCAATGCCACCAACACACACGACGCCGCAAGGGAACGACATGACCATCTCCGACGACACCGTCAACAAGGGCGGGGCCTCCGCCGCCGGCCCGCTCACCATCGAGCGGAACTTCTCCACCGAAGGGGTCCACCCGTACGACGAGATCGACTGGGGACTCCGCGACATCGTCCAGACGAACTGGAAGACAAAGCAGGTCGTGTTCGAGCAGCGCGGGGTCGAGTTCCCGGCGTCATGGAGCGAGAACGCCGCCACGATCGTGACCACGAAATACTTCCGGGGCGCCATGGGCACCGACGAGCGCGAGCACTCGTTGAAGCAGCTCATCGACCGGGTCGTCGGACGGTATGTCGCGGGAGCCGTCGAGCACGGCTACACCGACGCCGAGAGCGCCGCGGTGTTCGGTGACGAGCTCACCTGGCTGCTGGTCAACCAGCACTTCTCCTTCAACTCCCCGGTGTGGTTCAACGTCGGCACCGCGTCACCCCAGCAGGTCAGCGCGTGCTTCATCCTCAGCGTCGACGACTCGATGGACTCGATCCTCAACTGGTACCGGGAGGAAGGTCTCATCTTCAAGGGCGGCTCCGGCGCCGGCCTGAACCTGTCCCGCATCCGGTCCTCCAAGGAGCTGCTCTCCTCCGGTGGCACGGCTTCGGGCCCGGTCTCGTTCATGCGCGGTGCCGACGCGAGCGCGGGCACCATCAAGTCGGGGGGCGCGACGAGACGAGCCGCAAAGATGGTCGTGCTCGACGTCGACCACCCCGACATCGAGGAGTTCGTCGAGACGAAGGTGCGCGAAGAGGACAAGATCCGCGCGCTGC
>CALMKJ010000104.1 GCA_937867305.1 uncultured Ectothiorhodospiraceae bacterium
CTCCGCGGCCTTCCGGGCCTCGGCCGCCTGCGCCTCTGCGGCCTTCTGGGCCTCGGTGGCCTTCTCGACCGCGGCCCGCTCGGCGGCCACCTTCGCCTGCGCGTCCCGGGCCTCCTGCTCGAGCTTGGCGGCGGCGGCTGCCTTCGCGTCCCGGTCGGCCTCGGCCTGGCCCAGGGCCTTCTTGACCGCCGTCAGGTCCTTCGCGAGCGTGTCCTTCTCGCCGGTGAGCTTCGCCGCGATCGCGGCTGCCTCGTCCTTCATGGCCCCGAACTGCCGTTTGAGGGCCTCGAGCTCCTTCTGCAGGCGCTCGGTCACCGCCTCGGCCGCAGGAACCGCAGGGGCCGCGGGGACCGCAGGGGCGCTGGGTGCGTCCTGGGCCAGGGCCGGGAGCGCTGTCAGGAGCGCGGCGGCTCCCAGGGTGGGCACGAGCCCGGCGAAACGGCGCCGGGCAGCGGTGGGGTTCGACTGACGGGACATGGCATCCTCCTTCGCTCGCGAACTTTTGACGGTCTTCCCACCCTGGCGCGTGACACGCCGGCCGACGGCGACACGGGTGGGCGTCGTGTCGCGCGCCGATCCTCCCTGCAGCGAGGCGGCCGGCCAACCCTCCTCGCGCCGAGCTCACTTCCGGCCCACCGGCGGACCGGGCGTCAGCCCGTGTTCCGTAGCCCCGATGCGAGCGCGTTGACGCTGCGCAGGAGCGGATCGAGCCACGGGTCCGGCTCGCCCCCGGCCCGGGTCCGGCGCCGGCGCAGCAGCCCGATCTGGATGTGGTTCAGCGGCTCCAGATAGGGGTTGCGCAGCGCGATGGCCTGGGCGAGCGGCGGATCGTTCTCCAGCAGATAGTGGGTGCGGGTCACGGCCCGCACCTCGTACAGGGTCCGATCGTACTCCTCTCGGATGGCCGGGAGGATGCGGGAGAGGTCGAGCGCCGGGTCGCAGAGGGCGGCGTACTCGCCCGCGATGTCCATGTCCGTCTTCGAGAGGATCATCTGTACATTGTCGATCACGTTCCGGAAGTACGCCCACTCCACGTACATCCGCTGCAGCTGCACCAGGCGTCTCGCCCCCCCCTCGTGCCAGTCGGCGAGGCCGGTCCCGACCCCGTACCAGCCCGGCAGGTGGAAGCGCGCCTGGGCCCAGCCGAAGACCCAGGGGATCGCCCGGATGGAGGCCTTGCCCCGCTCACCCTCGCGCCGGTGGGAGGGGCGCGAGCCGATCTGCAGGTGCGCAAGCTCCTCCACCGGCGTGCCCTGGTAGAAGAACTCGAAGAAGCCCGGCGTCTCGTCGACCAGGCGACGGTAGGCGCGCTCGGCGGCGCGGGCCACGGCGTCCATCGCTCCCAGCCACTCGCGGCGCTCGCGCGCCGGGGGGTGCAGCAGGTCGTCGCTGCGGCGCAGGAGGGCCGAGGCGCTGATGGTCAGCTCGTAGAGCGCGCTCTGGGGCGCTCCGTACTTCGAGGCGAGCATCTCGCCCTGCTCGGTGACCCGGAGCTCTCCGCCCACCGTCCCCGGGGGCTGGCCCAGGATCGCCTTGTGGGACGGGCCGCCGCCGCGCCCGACCGTTCCGCCACGGCCGTGGAAGAAGCGGATCGGCACGCCCTGGGCGGCGGAGAGCGCGGTGAGGCGCTGCTGGGCGTCGTAGAGCCGCCACGACGCGGCCAGCATCCCCCCGTCCTTGGTGGAGTCCGAGTAGCCGAGCATGACCTCCTGGCGGCCGCCGGCGGCCGCCACCAGGGTCCGGTACACCGGCGTGCGCAGCAGCGTCGCCATCACCCGGTCGCAGCCCTCGAGGTCGGCGATGGTCTCGAAGAGGGGGCTCACCGAGACGTGACAGAACCAGCGTCCGTTCTCCCGGCCCAACAGCCCCGCGCGGCGAGCGAGCGCCAGGACCTCGAGGACCTCGCTCGCCCGGCGGGCCATGGAGACGACGTAGTGCCCCAGGGCCTCCGGGCCGGCCTCGGCCCGCACCCGCCCCATCACCTCGAAGACCCGCGCGGTGCTGCGGGTCGCCTCGGCGAGCCGCTCGTCCGGGACCTCGGGCAGGCCGTCCTCCAGGGCCTGGACCAGGCGGGCGACCCGCGCCGCCTCGTCCAGCCCGCCGTAGCCCGGTTCGCCCGCCGCGGCCAGGATCTCGTCGATCGCGCGGGTGTGCGCGGCGGCCTCCTCGCGGATGTCGAGCGTGGCCAGGTGGAAGCCGAAGGTCTCGGCCTGGCGCACGAGGTCGGCGATGGGCCCGTCGGCGGAGACGTGGTCGCCCGTGGCGTGCAGGGCCTGGCGGACGAGGCGCAGATCCGCGACGAAGTCCCCGGTCCGCCGGTAGGCCCCCGGCAGGGTCGGTCGCGGGTCGCCCCGCAGGGCCGCGCGCACGCCCGAGAGCCGGCGCTCGAGCCGGGTGCGCACGTAGAGGAGCTTGTGGCGGAAGGGCTCGGCGGCCCGGTGGTGCGCGAACTCCTCGGCCAGCTCCGGGAAGTCCACGCGGTCGCGCGCGATGCTCGCCAGCAAGGGCTCGAGCCCGCGGCAGAAGCGTCGGGCGTGGGCCAACTCCCGCTCGAGCCGGTCGACCTGCTGGATGTGCAGCGTCAACGCCACGCGCTCCTGCATGCGCACGGCGAGGGCGGTGGTCTCCGGGGTCACGTGGGGGTTGCCGTCGCGGTCCCCGCCGATCCACGACCCGAAGTGCAGGAACGAGGGCACGACCAGCCCCGAGTCCGGGTAGTGCCGGGCGAGGGCCTCCTCGGCCGCCCGGTAGAACTGGGGCACCGCCTCGAACAGGCTGTTGGGGAAGTGGGCGAGGCCGCTGTCGATCTCGTCCTGCACCCGCAGGGTGCTGCCCCGGACCTCGTCGGTGAGCCACAGGAGCCGGATCTGGTGCTCCAGGACCGTATCGGCACGCCGCTGCTCGGCCTCGGTGCGGCCGGGGGCATGGCGCTCGCCGAGGGTGTCGGCGACCCGGCGCAGCGCCTCCTGCACCGTGCGGCGCCGGGACTCTGTCGGGTGCGCGGTGAACACGGGCATGTAGCTCAGGCGGTCGAGCAGGGACTGCATCCCCTCCCGGCCGACCCCCCGGGCCGCCAGTTCCGCCACTGTCTCCTCGAAGGACCCGGGCCAGGCCCCGTCCCGGTGGGTCTCGTACCGCTCCCCCTCCTCGAGCACGTTGATGACGCCGAAGTAGAGGTAAAAGGCGCGGATGACCTGGGTCAGGGTCTCGGGGTCCAGACTGCCGATGAGCTCGCCCAGCGCCCGCCGGCGCTCGCCGTCCCCGCCCTGGCGGGCCTCGAGGAACCCCCGGCGCAGCGCCTCGACGGTGTCGTAGACCCGGGGCCCCGCCTGTTCCCGGACCACCCGTCCGATGATCTGCCCCACCCGCTGTACCCGCGCCCGCAGCGGCTCGCGCTCGGGGGGGGAGGTCTGCGTGGTCACCCCGCGAGCCCCGCTGCCTCAGGCCTCGTCGAGCGCCAGCCCGTGGCGGCGCACGACCGCGCTCGTGCGGGTCACCAGCACTCCCACGATGAACAGGAGCAGCCCCA
>CALMKJ010000105.1 GCA_937867305.1 uncultured Ectothiorhodospiraceae bacterium
GGCTCGGGCATGTCGGTCATGGAGATGAGCCACCGCGGAAAGGACTTCCTCTCCATCGCCCAGAAGGCCGAGGCCGACCTGCGCGAGCTCCTCGGGGTCCCCTCCAACTACAAGGTGCTGTTCCTGCAGGGCGGCGCGAGCCAGCAGTTCGCCATGGTCCCGCTGAACCTGATGGGTGAGAAGGGCAAGGCCGACTACGTCCACACGGGCGAGTGGTCGAAGAAGGCGATCGGCGAGGGCAAGCGCCAGGGCCAGGTCAACGTGGTGGCGGACGCCGCGGCGTCCAAGTACACCACCATCCCGCCCCGCGCCGAGTGGAAGCTCGACCCGGACGCGGCCTACGTGCACTACACCCCCAACGAGACCATCGGCGGCGTGGAGTTCCACTGGGTGCCGGAGACGGGCGGTGTCCCGCTCGTGGCGGACATGTCCTCGACCCTGCTCTCGCGGCCGGTCGACGTCTCCCGCTTCGGCCTCATCTACGCCGGCGCGCAGAAGAACATCGGGCCGGCGGGGCTCGTCATCGTGATCGTCCGCGAGGACCTGATCGGGCGCGCGGGGGCGGGTGTCCCGGCGATGCTCAACTACAAGACCCACGCCGACGCCGAGTCGATGTACAACACGCCGCCGACCTACTCGTGGTACATCGCGGGTCTCGTGTTCGAGTGGCTCCTGCAGAATGGCGGGCTCTCTGCCATGGCGGAGGTCAATCGTCGCAAGGCGGAGAAGCTCTACGGGGCCATCGACGCGAGCGGCTTCTACCGCAACCCGGTGGCGAAGGACTGCCGGTCGTGGATGAACGTGCCGTTCACGCTCGCCGACCCGGCGCTCGACGAGCCCTTCCTGAAGGGGGCGAAGGCGGCGGGCCTCGTGACGCTGAAGGGCCACCGCTCGGTCGGCGGGATGCGCGCGAGCATCTACAACGCGATGCCGGAATCCGGCGTGGACGCGCTGGTGGCGTTCATGCGCGATTTCCAGCAGCGCAACGGCTGAGGCGACCATGTTCAAGATCCTGACGCTCAACAACATCTCCGTATCCGGTCTGCGCAGGCTTCCGCGGGAGCGTTACGAGGTCGCCTCGGAGATCCAGCATCCCGACGGGATCCTGGTGCGCTCCTTCAACATGCACGAGATGGAAATCCCCCCGACCCTGAAGGCGGTGGGTCGCGCGGGGGCCGGAGTGAACAACATCCCCGTCGACAAGATGAGCGCGCGGGGGATCGTGGTGTTCAACGCGCCCGGGGCGAATTCCAACGCCGTGAAGGAGCTCGTCATCGCGGGGATGCTGCTGGCGGCCCGCAACATCGTACAGGCGTGGGACTTCGCCCGCGGGCTCGAGGGCACCGACGTGGAGATCCGCAAGGCGGCAGAGGCCGGCAAGAAGCAGTTCGTCGGCTTCGAGCTCCCCGGGCGCACGCTCGGCGTGGTTGGTCTGGGGGCCATCGGGGTCCGGGTGGCCAACGCCGCCATTGCCCTCGGCATGAAGGTGGTGGGCTACGACCCGGACATCACCGTGGCCAGGGCCTGGGAGCTCTCTTCCCAGGTGCAGCAGGCCCTCAGCCTCGACGACCTGCTCTCCCGGTCGGAGTTCGTGACGCTGCACGTGCCGCTCTCGAACAAGACGCGGGCGATGATCGACGCGAAGCGCCTCGGTTCCATGCGCGACGGGGTCGTGCTGCTCAACTTCGCGCGCGAGGAGATCGTCGACGAGCACGCGGTGGCGAACGCGCTCGCCCACGGCAAGGTCCGCGCCTACGTGTGCGACTTCCCGGGCAACACCCTGCGCGGGAACCCGCGCGTCATCATGCTGCCGCACATCGGCGCGTCCACCGCCGAGGCGGAAGAGAACTGCGCCGTGATGGTGGCCGACCAGGTGCGGGCCTACCTGGAGGACGGGACCATCCACAACTCGGTGAATTTCCCGGAAGTGGAGATGGCGCGCAGCAGCGGGAGCCACCGCCTCGCGGTGGTGAACGCGAACGTCCCGAACATGTTGGGCCAGATCTCGACCAAGCTCGCGAGCGCCGGCCTGAACATCGTGGACATGTTGAACAAGTCCCGCGGCGAGCTGGCGTACACGCTGGCCGACGTGGAGTCCCAGCTGCCTCAGGAGGTGATCGCGGACATTGCCTCGACCCAGGGTGTGCTCGCCGTTCGGTCGCTGTAGGGTGCGGCCGTGAGCGCGGGCGGCGACGGCGTTCCCCCCGTGGGCGGCGGTCTCCCGCCGCCCGTGGGTCTCGACGAGCTGCGCTCGCGCATCGACGAGGCCGACCGCGAGATCCAGGCGGTCATCGCCCGGCGCGCTGCGCTCGCCCTCGAGGTGGCGCGCGCCAAGCGCGAAGCGGGCGCCGAGGAGGATTTCTATCGCCCCGAGCGCGAGGCGGAGATCCTGCGGCGCGTCGTGGAGCGCAACGCGGGACCGCTCGACGACGGCACTCTCGTGCAGCTGTTCCGGGAGATCATCTCCGCCTGCCTCGCCCTGCAGAAGCCGCCGCACGTCGCGTTCCTGGGCCCCGCCGGGACGTTCACCCAGGAGGCGGCGCTGAAGCACTTCGGCCACTCCGCCCGGACGCTGCCCTTCGACACGATCGAGGGCGTGTTCCGGGAAGTGACCTCGGGAGCGGCGCACTACGGGGTCGTGCCGGTGGAGAATTCGACCGAGGGGGTGGTGAGCCACACCCTCGACATGTTCATGCAGTCCTCGCTCCAGATCTGCGGCGAGATCGGGCTGCCGATCCACCACTTCCTGCTCTCCCGCGAGGCGAGCCTCGCGGGCGTGCGCCGCGTTTACTCCCACTACCAGTCGCTCGCCCAGTGCCGGAAGTGGCTCGACGAGCACCTGCCGCGGCCCGAGCGGGTGGGTGTGGCGAGCAACGCCGAGGCCGCCCGCCTCGCCTCGGTGGAGCCTGGCACCGCGGCCATCGCCGGCGAGGTCGCGGCCCACCTCTACGGCCTCGGGACCCTCGCTGCCAACATCGAGGACGAGCCGGAGAACACGACGCGTTTCCTGGTGGTCGGGCGGCGCGCCGTGCCGCCGACCGGGGCGGACAAGACCTCCCTCATGCTGGCTGCCCGCAACCAGCCCGGCGCGCTCTACGAGTTGCTCGATCCGTTCTCCCGCCATGGCATCAACATGACGCGGATCGAGTCGCGGCCTTCGCGCCGCGGAAAATGGGACTACGTCTTCTTCGTCGACGTGGACGGCCACGCCCAGGACCCGAATCTCGCGGGCGCGCTGCGCGAGGTGAGCGAGCGCTCGGCGGTGTTCAAGGTGCTGGGTTCCTACCCGAGGATGATCCTGTGATTTCGAGACGACCGTCTGCCAGAGCCAACCCGATGCTGCGGCTCGCCGCGCCCGGCGTGCGCGGGCTCACCCCCTACCGGCCGGGCAAGCCGATCTCCGAGCTCGAGCGCGAGCTCGGGATCTCGAACGCCATCAAGATGGCCTCGAACGAGAATCCCCTCGGCCCCAGCCCCCACGCCCGCAAGGCCGCCGAGGCCGCGCTCGCCGAGCTGGCACGCTACCCGGACGGCAACGGCTTCGCCCTCAAGCAAGCCCTCGCACGCCGGCTCGGGGTCACCGTCGATCAGATCACGCTGGGCAACGGTTCCAACGACGTCCTCGAGCTGCTCGCCCGGGCCTTCGCCACGCCGCGCGACGTGGTCGTGTTCTCGGAGCAGGCCTTTGCCGTCTACCCGCTCGTCGCCCGGGCCGTGGGTGCGAAGGCCATCGCCGTGCCGTCGCGTGACTGGGGGCACGACCTCGAGGCGATGCGCCGGGCCGTGGGGCCGCGCACGCGCCTCGTCTTCATCGCCAACCCGAACAACCCGACCGGTACCTGGAACGACTCCGCCTCGCTCGCGGCGTTCCTCGACGCCATGCCGGCGCACGTCGTCACGGTGATCGATCAGGCCTACATCGAGTACGTGGAGGAGCCGTCGCTCCCGGATTGCGTGCCGTGGGTCGCCCGCTATCCGAACCTGGTCGTCGCGCGCACCTTCTCGAAGATCTACGCGCTCGCCGCGCTGCGCGTCGGCTACTCGGTGTCGCATCCCGCCGTCGCCGACCTGCTGAATCGCGTGCGCCAGCCCTTCAACGTCAACAGCGTCGGGCTGGCGGCGGCCGAGGCGGCCCTGGAGGACGAGGAGCACGTGGCGCGGGGCGTCCGGATGAACCGCCAGGGCATGCGTCAGCTCACCGAGGCCTTCGGGCGGATGGGCCTCGACCACATCCCCTCGCTCGGGAACTTCGTCTGCGTGCACGTGGGCGGCCCTGCCGGGCCGGTCTACGACCGGCTCCTGCGCGAGGGGGTCATCGTCCGGCCGGTCGAGAACTACGGCATGCCCGAGCACCTGCGGGTGACCGTGGGCCTCGAAGAGGAGAACCGGCGCTTCCTCGTGGCGCTGGAGAAGGTCCTGGCGAAGCGGTGATCGAGCGCCTCTGCGTCGTCGGCGTCGGCCTGATCGGCGGCTCGCTCGCGCGCGCCCTGCGCGCGGCCGGCGCGGTCCGCGAGGTGGTCGGCTGCGGGAGGGGGCGGGCGAACCTGGAGCGCGCGGTGGCGCTCGGCGTGGTGGACCGCTTCACCCAGGACGTCGGCGAGGCGGTGTCGGGGGCCGACCTGGTGTTCCTCGCGCTCCCCCTGGGGGCCATGCGCCCGGCCCTCGAGGCCCTGCGGGACCGGTTGGCCCCGGGGGCGGTGGTCACCGACGGCGGCAGCGCAAAGGCGAGCGTGGTGGCGGACGCCCGGGCCGTCTTCGGGGCGGTTCCTCCCTTCTTCGTTCCCGGCCACCCGATCGCCGGGACCGAGAAGAACGGGGTGGAGGCGTCCTTCGCGACGCTCTACCGCAGCCGCCGGGTCATCCTGACCCCCCTGCACGAGACGGACCCCGGCGCGGTCGCCCGGGTCGAGGAGATGTGGCGGGCGTGCGGGGCGGAGGTGAGCTACATGACGGTGGGGCACCACGACGAGGTGCTCGCCGCCACCAGCCATCTGCCCCACATGCTCGCCTACGCCCTGGTGGACTCCCTGGCCCGGCTCGAGGAGCACGACGAGGTCTTCCGCTACGCGGCCGGCGGGTTCCGGGACTTCACCCGGATTGCCTCGTCCAACCCCGTCATGTGGCGGGACATCTGCATCGCCAACCGCGAGGCCCTGGCGCGGATGCTCGGCCGCTTCTCGGGGGAGCTCGCCGAGCTGACCGCGGCGGTGGAGGGCGGCGACGGGGAGAGACTGCTCGAGATCTTCGCCCGCGCCAAGCGGGCGCGGGACCGCTACGTCGACGGCGGCGTCCCGAGTCCGGAGTGAGGCCGCAGCCCCGGCCGCGCCCATTTGCGGTGGGGCACCGGGGCCGCTATCCTTCCGGGCCGTTTTCATCTCCCGGCCTCACCCCATGACTGTCTCCTCTCCGATCCGTTTCGCGGTCCGACACGGCGGCCGCCTCCGGGGGTGTCTGCGCGTCCCGGGGGACAAGTCGATCTCCCACCGCTCCGTCATGCTGGGATCGGTGGCCGAGGGCGTCACGCGAGTGGAAGGTTTCCTCGAGGGCGAGGACAGCCTGGCCACCCTCGAGGCCTTCCGGCGCATGGGGGTGCGCATCGAGGGCCCGGACGCGGGCCGGGTCGTCGTCCACGGGGTGGGCCTACACGGCCTGCGCCCCCCCGACGGGCCGCTGGACCTCGGCAACTCCGGCACTTCCATGCGGCTCCTGGCGGGCCTGCTCGCCCCCCAGCCCTTCGGTGTCACGCTGGTGGGGGACACCTCGCTCACCCGGCGCCCCATGCGCCGGGTCACCGAGCCCCTCGCGGCGATGGGGGCGCGGGTCGAGACGGGCGCGGGGGGCACGCCGCCCCTGGTGATTCACCCCGTGCCCGGGCTGCGGGGGATCGACTACGCGATGCCGGTGGCGAGCGCGCAGGTGAAGTCCTGCCTGCTGCTGGCCGGCCTCTATGCCCGGGGCGAGACCTGCGTGCGGGAGCCTGCGCCGAGCCGGGACCACACCGAGCGCATGCTCGAAGGCTTCGGCTATCGGCTGCGGAGGTCGCCCGGGCGGGTGTGCCTTACGGGCGGGGGGCGGCTCGCGGCATGCGAGGTGCAGGTCCCCGCCGACATCTCTTCTGCGGCCTTCTTTCTGCTCGGTGCGAGCATTGCACCGGGCTCCGACGTGGTGCTGGAGCAGGTGGGCATGAACCCCACGCGAACCGGCGTGATCGATGCCCTGCGCCTGCTCGGGGCCGACATCACGGTGGAGAACGAGCGGGTGGCCGGTCACGAGCCGGTCGCCGATCTGCGGGTGCGCAGCGCCCGGCTGCGGGGGGCGGTCATCCCGCCCGAGCTGGTCCCCCTCGCCATCGACGAATTCCCCGCGTTGTTCGTGGCGGCCGCCTGCGCGGAAGGGGAGACGGTGGTCAGCGGCGCCGCCGAGCTGCGGGTCAAGGAGAGCGACCGGATCCAGGTGATGGCCGACGGCCTGCAGGCGCTCGGCGTCGACGCCCGGCCGACGCCCGACGGCATGGTCGTCCGGGGCGGGCGCATCCGGGGGGGGCGCATCGACAGCCGGGGCGACCACCGGGTCGCAATGGCCTTTGCGATGGCGGCCCTGGCCGCCGAGGGCGATGTCCTCGTCGAGGACTGCGCCAACGTCCAGACCTCCTTCCCCGGCTTCCCCGAGCTGTCCGGGGGCGCGGGTCTCGGCATCGAAGTCCTGACGGGTGAGCCGGGATGACCGTGGGCGGCGGCAGGAGTCGCGAGGCCCCGGTCCTCACCCTGGACGGGCCGAGCGGGTCCGGAAAGGGCACCGTGAGCCGTCTGGTGGCTGCGCGGCTCGGTTGGCACTTCCTGGACAGCGGGGCGCTCTACCGG
The DNA here is from genome assembly GCA_937867305.1 of uncultured Ectothiorhodospiraceae bacterium. Lineage (GTDB taxonomy): Bacteria > Pseudomonadota > Gammaproteobacteria > JAABTG01 > JAABTG01 > JAGNLM01. The sequence goes on from CALMKJ010000105.1 coordinate 6,861, forward strand.
CTGCTCGCGCTTGCCGCGCGATCGCGCGGGGTCGAGCTGGGGGACGAAATGGCGCTGGCGCGGCTCGCCCTGGAACTGGACGTGCGCTTCACGGGCGGCGAGGACGGCGAGGAGCCGCAGGTGTGGCTCGAGGGGCGCGACGTGTCGCTCGAGCTGCGCACGGAGGAGGCCGGCGCCGACGCGTCGCGGGTCGCGGCCCTCCCGGCCGTGCGCGCGGCGCTGCTCGAGCGTCAGCGGGCATTCCGCCAGGGGCCGGGGCTGGTCGCGGACGGCCGTGACATGGGAACCGTGGTGTTTCCGGACGCCGAGGCCAAGGTCTTCCTCGACGCCAGCGTCGGGGAACGGGCCCTGAGACGTTATAACCAGTTGAAGAGAAAAGGGTTGCGTGCTAGCCTTCCGGAGCTCGAGAGGGAGGTGGCGGAACGCGACGCGCGCGATCGCGGGCGGAGCGTGTCGCCGTTGCGCGCGGCTGACGACGCGGTGGTCGTGGACACCACGTCGATGGCGTTGGACGCGGTGGTCGAACGCGTGCTCGCAGTGGTGCGCACGGCCTTCCCCGAGGTGAAGGGTTAGCAGGGAGACCTGCTGAAGGGTCCTCGCGCCGAACGGTGGCGAGGTGGGTGTACAGGGTGAGGTGCGGGCAGTCCTCGGCCCGCTCAACGGACGGTGTCGCGGCGGAATTCGCGGCCAGGGTAAGGGTGTAATGAGCGAGAGCTTCGCAGAGCTGTTTGAGCAGAGTCAGGTGGAGCAGAAGATGCGCCCCGGCGCTATCGTGAAAGCGCTGGTCGTCTCCGTCGGTCCGGATGTCGTGGTCGTCAACGCCGGGCTGAAATCGGAGGGCGTGATCCCGACCGCCCAGTTCTACAACGAGCGGGGCGAGCTCCAGGTCAAGGCCGGCGACCTCGTGGAGGTCGCGCTGGACGCCGTCGAGGACGGCTACGGCACGACGGTGTTGTCGCGGGAAAAGGCGAAGCGCGCCCAGGCCTGGGGCGACCTCGAGCGGGCATTCGAGAAGGCCGAGACGGTCACCGGCATCATCACCGGCAAGGTGAAGGGCGGGTTCACGGTCGACATCAACGACATCCGCGCCTTCCTGCCGGGCTCGCTGGTGGACGTGCGGCCGGTCCGCGACACCGCGTACCTGGAGGGCAAGCCGCTCGAGTTCAGCGTGATCAAGCTCGACCGCAAGCGCAACAACGTCGTGGTGTCCCGCCGTGCGGTCGTCGAGGCCGAGACGAGTGCGGAGCGCCAGGCCCTGTTGGACAACCTGCAGGAAGGCTCCGTCGTGCGCGGCGTGGTGAAGAACCTGACCGAGTACGGCGCGTTCGTCGACCTGGGCGGCATCGACGGTCTGCTGCACATCACCGACATGGCGTGGAAGCGCGTCAAGCACCCGAGCGAAGTGGTCAACGTCGGCGACGAGATGGACGTGAAGGTCCTGAAGTTCGATCGCGAGCGCAACCGCGTGTCGCTCGGCCTGAAACAGCTCGGCGAGGACCCGTGGCAGAACATCGCACGGCGCTACCCCGTCGGCACGCGGATCTTCGGCAAGGTCACGAACCTCACCGATTACGGTGCCTTCGTGGAGATCGAGGAGGGGGTGGAGGGGCTCGTCCACGTGTCCGAGATGGACTGGACGAACAAGAACATTCACCCGAGCAAGGTCGTGCAGGTCGGCGACGAGGTCGAGGTCATGGTGCTCGACATCGACGAGGACCGCCGCCGCATCTCGCTCGGCATCAAGCAGGTCCAGCCGAACCCCTGGCAGGAGTTCGCGGCCAATCACAACAAGGGCGACAAGGTCGTCGGGACGATCAAGTCGATCACCGACTTCGGGATCTTCGTGGGGCTCGACGGCAGTATCGACGGCCTGGTGCACCTCTCGGACATCTCCTGGAACACGCCGGGCGAGGAGGCCATCCGCAGCTTCCGCAAGGGCGAGGAGATCGAGGCGGTGGTGCTCGCGGTCGACGCCGAGCGCGAGCGGATCTCGCTGGGTGTCAAGCAGCTCGCCGACGACCCGTTCTCGCGCTTCCTGGTGGAGAACCCGAAGGGCAGCGTGGTGCGGGGCAAGGTCACCGAGGTCGACGCCAAGGGCGCCGCGATCATGCTGAACGACGGGGTCGAGGGCTACATCCGCGCCTCCGAAGTGACCCGCGACCGGGTCGACGATGCGCGCAACGTGCTCAACGTCGGCGAGGAAATCGAGGCGAAATTCGTCGGTGTGGACCGCAAGAAGCGCGTGATCTCCCTGTCGGTCAAGGCTAAGGAGTCCGACGAGGAGGCCGCTGTGCTGAGCGACTACAGCGCGGAGTCCACCGGCGGCATGGCGACTCTCGGGGACCTGCTGCGTCAGCAGCTCGACCGGAAGTGAGGCGGCGAGGTCGGCGGCCGGGCGGAGGCTAGTGCGGGGGAAGGGTTATGGCGTTGTCAGAGGGCGGCAACAAGGGGACTCTCACCAAGTCGGAGCTGATCGAGCGGATCGCCGAGCGGCAGACCTTGCTCGGCTACAAGGACGTGGAGCTCGCCGTCAAGAGTATCCTCGAGCTCATGGCCCAGACCCTCGCCAGCGGGGAGCGGATCGAGATCCGCGGTTTCGGCAGTTTTTCCCTGCACCATCGGCCCTCGCGAGTCGGCCGTAACCCGAAGACCGGCGAGCCGGTGTCGTTACCGGAGAAGTTCGTTCCACACTTCAAGCCCGGCAAGGAGCTGCGGGATCGCGTCGATGCCGCCGCGGCTGCGGCGGAGGCGGCGGAGGCGGCGGCCCTGGCGGCCGCCTCCGCTTCGGGACGCCGAGTGATTCGCTAGCCGGGGCCGAGCGTCCGCGCGGGCCCGGCCGTGCGGCGGTGCCCGCCCGGGCAGGGGCCTTCGGGCATCCCGGTCGGGATCGGGGGTAGCGCATGTACGAGCTGCTCTGGCTCCTGCTCCCCGTGGCGGCTGCCTCGGGATGGCTTGCGGCAACGCACGGTGCGCGCGGTGCGGCGGCGCCTCCCGGTCCACCCCCCCTGCGCTCGGATTACTTCCGCGGTCTCAATTACCTCCTCGACGAGCAGCCTGACAAGGCCATCGAGCTCTTCGTCAAGGTCCTCGAGGTCGACAGCGAGACCGTCGAGACCCACCTTGCCCTCGGCAACCTCTTCCGCCGCCGCGGTGAAGTGGATCGGGCCATCCGGATCCACCAGAACCTGATCGCGCGTCCCGCGCTCGGGCAGGGCGAGCGGGGCGAGGCGTTGCTGGAGCTCGGCCAGGACTACATGCGTGCGGGCCTCCTCGACCGGGCCGAGGGTCTCTTCCAGGAGTTGGTCCGCAGCGCGCGGTTCGGGGCGCGCGCCCTCCAGCATCTGGTGGACATCTATCAGCAGGAAAAGGACTGGGACCGCGCCGCCCACGCGGCCCGCCAGCTCGAGGGACTGTCGGGCCGACCCCACGGGGGCGTCATCGCGCACTTCTACTGCGAGCAGGCGGAGGAGCGGGGCCGGGCCGGGGACCTGGAGGGTGCCCTGGACCGCGTCCAACGCGCGCTCGACGCGAGCAGTCAGTGCGTGCGGGCCAGCATGATCGAGGGGGCCCTGCTCGAGCATGGCGGGGACTTCCGGGGCGCGATCCGGGCGCTGAAGCGGGTCGAGCAACAGGACCCCGCCTATGTGCCGGAGGTGATCGAGCCCTTGGGGCGCTGCCACGAGGCCATCGGCCGGTCCCGGGAGATGGAGGACTATCTCGGCTATCTGTTGGAGCGCTACGGCGGGGTCTCCCCCGCGCTGGCGATGGCGGACCTTCGCGCCCGGCGTGAAGGAGGGGAGGCAGCGGTCCGGTTCCTGACCGAACAGCTTCGCCTGCGCCCGTCCGTGCGCGGGCTCGACCGCCTGATCGAGCTCTCCCTCGCCCACGCCGACGGCGCCGCCCGGGAGAATCTGCTGAGCCTGAAGGACCTGACCCGCAAGCTGCTGGAAGGCCGCTCCGTGTACCGGTGCGGGCACTGCGGGTTCCATGGCCGGGTGCTGCACTGGCAGTGCCCCAGCTGCAAGCTGTGGGGCACCGTGAAACCGATCGTGGGGGTGGAGGGTGAGTGATTCGCGGGTGATCGTGGCCCTGGATTATCCCGAGGCGGGTCCGGCCCTGGCCCTTGCCGGGCGCCTGGACCCCGCGAGGGTGCGGGTGAAGGTGGGCAAGGAGCTCTTCACGGCGGCCGGGCCGCGGGTCGTAGAGGACCTGTCCTCCCTTGGCTTCGAGGTCTTTCTTGACCTGAAGTACCACGACATCCCCAATACCGTGGCCGGGGCTTGTCGGGCTGCGGCCGAGCTTGGCGTCTGGATGGTCAACGTCCACGCCCTCGGCGGGCGGCGCATGCTCGAGGCGGCCCGGGAGGCCGTGGCAGCCTCCCGCCGGCCGCCCCGCTTGATCGCGGTGACCGTGCTCACCAGTCTCGACGCCGGGGATCTGCAGGCCCTCGGGTTTTCCGAGGGGCCCGAGGCCCTCGTGCTGCGCCTCGCGAAGCTGACCGCCGACTGCGGCCTGGACGGGGTGGTGTGCTCGCCCCGGGAGATCGCGCCCCTGCGCCTGGCGCTGCCCTCGCCGTTTGCGCTCGTCACCCCGGGGATCCGGCCGGGGGGCGGGTCGACCGGTGATCAGAAGCGGGTGCTGGGAGCGCGCGAAGCGCTGGCCCTGGGTGCGAGCTACCTCGTGATCGGGCGGCCGATCACGGGCGCGACCGACCCCATGGAGGCGCTCGCCGCCATCGAGGCCGAGATCACGCCTGAAGCCACTTGACCAGGATCTTCGATCCGCGCTGGAAGTTGTAGGTGGTCTGGCGCTCCACGGGCAGGTCGTCGAGGGAACCGGGCTCGAAACCCCGCTCCCGGAACCAGTGGGAGGTGCGGGTCGTCAGCACGAAGAGCCCCCGCGCGCCGAGGTCGAGCGCGTCACGCTCGGTGCTCTCCAGCAGGCGCGCCCCCAGGCCAAGATTGCGGTAGGCCGGGTCCACCGCGAGGCACGCCAGCTCCGCGAGCACCTGCCCCGCGTAGGGGTACAGGGCGGCGCAGGCGATGATGGCGCCGTCCCTTTCCACCACCGTGAACTGCTCGATCTCGCGCTCGAGCTTCTCCCGGGGCCGGCGGACCAGGATCCCCTCTTCCTCGAGCGGCCGGATCAACTCCAACAGCCCGCCCACGTCCTCGATGTTGGCGCGGCGCAGGTGCTCGTACGGGGCGGCGCTCACGAGCGTGCCAACGCCGTCCCGCGTGAACAGTTCCAGCAGCAACGCGCCGTCCACGCGCCGGTCGAGCAGGTGGGCGCGGCGGACCCCGCTCTGGCACGCGTAGACGGCGCTCTCCAGGTGCCTCACGCGCTCGCTCTCGCGGCCCTCCCCCGCACCCTTCAGGCCGGCGAGGTGGGCGTTGGCCTCCTCCAGCGTGAACTGGCGGACCGGACTGCCGTCGGCCCTCCCGAGACACCCGCGCTCGCCGAGCAGGAGCAGCTTGTCGGCCCGCAGTTCCACGGCGATCGCGGTGGCGACCTCCTCGTTGCTCAGGTTGAAGGCCTCGCCAGTCGGGGAATAGCCGATGGGGGAGACGAGCACCACGTTTCCCTGGGCGATCTGGTGCTCGAGCCCGGAGCGGTCGATGCGGCGCACCTCGCCCGTGTGGCCGAAGTCCACCCCGTCGCGCACGCCCACGGGGCGCGCGGTGACGAAGTTCCCCGAGGCGACGCGGATACGGGCGCCCGCCATCGGCGAGTTGGTGAGTCCCATGGAGAGGAGCGACTCGATCTCCACCCGTGCGGCCCCGGCGGCCTCCTTCGCGGCCGTGAGGACGGCGTCGTCCGTCACCCGCAGCCCCAGGTGAAAGCGCGCGGGAATGCCGCGGGCGGCCAGCCGCGAGTCGATCTGTGGCCGGACCCCGTGCACCAGCACGAGGCGGATGCCGAGGCTCGAGAGGAGGGCCAGGTCCTGGACCAGGTTGTTGAATCGCGGGTCTTCCACGGCCTCGCCCCCGAACTGCACCACGAAGGTGCGTCCGCGGTGGGCGTGGATGTAGGGGGAAGCGGCGCGGAAAAAGGCGACGAAGGATTCCGGGCTGGGGCTCACGGCGGTCTCGATGTGCGGCGGTCCCCGCGGCACCCGTGCCGGGCTCGGACCCCGAATGCCGATTGTCCCCGCCGGCGGGGCAGGCCGGCAAGCGCTCCGTCCCGGGAGACCCCGTCCTGAGCAGGGAAGGGGGGCCGGAGCCCCACCCTCCCGCTGGCCCTCAGGTGTCCTCGTGCCCGCCGGGGTCCAGTCTCGGAGCCGCCATGTTCAGGCCGAGCCGGATCCCCCTGCGCCGCACCACGGGCCGCTTCACCGGCGGGCTTGCGACACCGCCACGCCTCGCTGCCCCCTTGCGCCGCGGCTTGGGCGAGGGAACGTCTCGGTTGAGGGTGGCAGCGTGTTTCGACAGCTTGTAAGTCGCCATGGCCTTCTCACTTTCCGGGCCGAAGCTCGTCAGGGCGGAGGGTTACGCCCTTGACCTCCCATCGACACGTCGGTTAGCGACCGAACTCCATGATGCCTTGAGGTTTTCCGGAGAGGCTCGGCCCGTATGCGGGGCAGGAACCGTCGTGAGGCTTTCCCCCAGATAAAAAAAGCTATACTGCCGATTGCCACGCCGGGGGCGACCCTGTGGGACGCCTCCGGCGCTGGCCCTGGCGCACGCTGGCCACTTCGGGTGCCGTTCCCGGTTACTAAGCGCGTCGCCCCCATGCCGTATTGGATTCAGGAACGACTCGAGGAGTCTGCACCATGGCCATGAAGCTTTACGTCGGCAACCTCTCGTACGATATGACCGATGCCGAACTGACCGAGCTCTTTTCCCCGTTTGGCACCGTCGAGAGCGCTCGGGTCGTCACTGACCGCTTTACGGGGCAGTCGAAGGGATTCGGGTTCGTCGAAATGTCGAACCGCAGCGAGGGCGAGAAGGCCATTCGCGAACTGAATGGCAAGGAGAGCCACAAGCGCGCCCTGACCGTGAACGAGGCGCGTCCCCAGGCCCCGCGTACCGGCGGACCGGGCGGGGGTGGCGGCGGTGGCGGTGGTGGTCGTGGCCCGGGTGGCGGCGGGCGTGGCCCCGGTGGTGGCCGTGGTCCAGGCGGTGGCGGCGGCTTCCGCGGCGGCCGTTTCTGATCGGAAGACCGGGGTGCGGCCCGTCCGGGCCGCGCCCCGGGAGCCCTGAGGGGCTCTGCGCAGGGAGACCGTATGGTTCCTCCCCTTCGCTCCTCGCGGGCCGGGACATCGGCGGCCACGCTGGCCCCGGTCCTGGAGTTCCTCGCCAAGCACGCCCCGTTCTCCCACATGGCGCAGGCCGACCTGGAATTCCTGGCGGCCCGGCTGACCCTCGGTTTCTACCCCCGAGACCGCGCCGTCGTGAGTCCCGAGGACGGACCCGCCTCGCGGTTCTTCATCATCAAGCAGGGCCGCGTCCGAGGGGAGGCCGCCCCCGGGACCCCGGGCTCCGAGGACGGCGCCTGGGAACTCCTCGCCGGAGAGTCCTTCCCGATCGGCGCGCTGCTCGGCAGGCGGCCTGCGCGCATGATCCAGCGGGCAGTCGAGGACACGTTCTGCTACGAGCTCACGCTTGAAGACTTCGACGCCCTTCGCGCCCGCAGCCCGGAGTTCCAGGACTTCTGCGCCCGGCGCCTGGCGAGCCTGCTCGACCAGGCCCTGCGGGGGATGCAGGCCAGCGTGGCAAACCGCTTTGCCGCCGACAGCACCTTCAACACCCCCCTGACGGCGCTGGTCCGGCGCGAGCCTGTGACTTGCGCCCCCGGCACGCCCGTGCGCCAGGCCCTCGAGACGCTTGAGCGGGAACGCGTCGGGAGCGTGGTCGTCACCGGCGGCAATCACTGTCCCCTCGGCATCTTCACTCTGCACGATCTGCTCTCCCGGGTGGCCCTGCGCGAGGTACCCCTGGACACCCCGATCGATGCCGTGATGACGCCCGAGCCCGCGTCCTTGGGGTCCCGGAGCCTTGCGCTCGAGGCCGCGCTCCTGATGGCGAGCCACGGCTTTCGGCACGTCTGCGTGGTGGACGATTGCCGCCTGGTGGGGGTCGTCTCCGAGCGCGACCTCTTCTCCCTGCAGAGGGTCGGGATCGCCAATCTGTCGAGGACCATCGGCCGGGCGCCCGACCTGCATGCCCTGATGGGGGTGGGTCCCCAGACCCAGACGCTGATCTGCCAGATGTTGGCCCAGGGGGTGTCGGTCGAGCAGCTCGCACAGATCGTCACCCTGCTGAGCGACCAGACCGCAAGGAGGGCGATCGAGCTGGTGCGGGCGTCGCACGAGGACGGTCTGCCCCGCTTTGCCTGGCTCGCCTTCGCCAGCGAGGGGCGGGGCGAGCAGACCCTCAGGACCGGCCAGGACAACGGGATCCTCTTCTCCCCCCCGCCAGGGGAAGACCAGGAGACGGCGCGGGGCCGCCTGCTGGCGTTCGCCCGGGAGGTCAACCAGGCGCTCGCGGACCTCGGGTATCCCCTCGGCCGGCGCCAGGTGCTGGCGAGCCAGCCGGAGCTCTGCCTGACCGCCGAAGAATGGGAGCACCGGTTTGCCACCTGGGTGGACCAGGGGACTCCCGAGCAACTCGCGGAGGTGGGTGTCTTCTTCGACCTGCGCGCGGTCTACGGGGATTCGGGGGCCGTGGAGCGGCTGCAACGCGGGGTGCTGGAACGGGCCGCAGGTCACCCCGGGTTCCTGCGCGCCATGGCCGCCAGTGCCCTGCGCAACCGTCCGCCCCTGGGCCTCGTGAGCGAGCCCGGCGAGTCCGAGGGGGGAGGGCAACCCGATGCCCTGGACCTGAAGGGCCAGGGAGCGACGGTGTTCGTGGACGGCGCTCGGCTCCTGGCGCTGGCCGCGAGGGTTCCCGAGACCAACACGCTGGCTCGATTGCGCGCGGTCGCCGCGAAGGGTGTCCTCGGGAAGGAGGAGGCCGGGGCGTTCTGCGATGCCTACGCCTTCATCGAGCTCCTGCGCATGCGCCACCGCCAGACCCGGGAGCGAGCGGGCCTGGCGCCCGACGACCAGGTGGACCCGCAAACGCTGAACGAGCTGGACCGGCGCATCCTGCGCGAGGCCCTTCGCCAGGCCAGGAAGCTGCAGGCCCGGATCGCGCGCGACTACGGCCCGTGAGGCTCTTCTCGAGGCTGTACCGCCGCCCGCCCCCCCTGGCCCCGGAGCTGGCCGACCGCCTGCGATCCTGGCAGGCCCTGGGCGCCGAGGACGACCGTGCACCGCTCGAAGACACCCGCTTCGTCCTGGTCGACGTGGAGACCAGCGGCCTCGACCCCCGCCGGGACCGCCTGATCGCCATCGGGGCGGTGGCCCTGCGCCGGGGGCGTCTGGACGTGGGCCGCGGGTTCGAGGTGGTCCTGCGGGAGGAGGGGGCCTCAGCCGACGAGGCCGTCTTGATTCACGGCATCGCGCCCGGGGAGCGGGAGCGGGGGGAGCCCGCTCCCGAAGCCCTGCTGTCGTTCCTGGAGTATGCGGGCCGGTCCGCGCTCGTGGCGTTCCACGCGCCCTTCGACCGCGCGGTCCTCGAGCGCGCGGCGAGCGAGAACCTGGGGGTGCGCATCCCGAACCCCTGGCTCGACGTGGCCTGGCTCGCCCCGGCGTTGAATCCCCGTGTCGGCCTGGATCGAGCGGGCCTCGACCCCTGGCTGGAGCGCTTCGGTCTGCGGCCCCACGCCCGGCATCGGGCCCTGGCGGACGCGCTGGTCACCGGCGAGCTGTTCCTGGTCCTCCTCGCCCAGGCCAGTGCGGCGGGTGTCCGGGACCTGGCTGGCCTCGCGCGGATCGCGCGGCTGCGGGAGCGGGCGGCGCAGGAAGGGGGGGGCGTCCCCGGGGCATGAAGGCCGGCCCGTCCCCTGGCACGCGACGCCGGAGCGGTTGGGCGGTTGCCGGCGGGAGGCCGGGGTGGGTCCCGGGGCCGGAGGGGCGATCAGGAGGAAAGGGAGAAGCGTACGGTCTGGCGCGCCCGCCGACTGACGGGCTGCCCGCCCTCGATCCGGGGGGTGAATCGCCACTGTACGATCGCTCGCAGCACCGCCTGGTCGAAGACCCCCGACGCGGGGGTCTGCACGACTCTCGGTTCCGACACGCTGCCGTCGGGTCGGATGGTGAACTCCACCAGCACCGTCCCTTCGATGCGTCTGGACCGCGCCGCCAGGGGATAGGTCGGGGGCACCCGCACGATGGGCACGGCCTCGGTGTCAATCCCGGCCGTGGCTGCGTTGGTCCCGGAAAAGCCCTGCGCCGGGCCGGGTGCGGTTCCGGCCGCGGCCGCGCCGGCTTCGCCGGCAAGGGAGCGAGCGAGTGCATCGGGCGCCAGCTCGCGGGTCGCACGGGGTGCGGCAGGTTGCCGGGCCACCTCGGCGTTGGCCCGCGGCGTCCGGCTGCGCAGGCGCCGCTCGGCGGGCGCGGGGGGGCGCGGTCTTTCCGGGCTCGCCTCGGGGGCTGGCGGTGGCGGGGCGTCCAGAACGGCCGCCGGCGCAGGCTCGGGCGGTCGTGGGGCGTCCAGGATCGCCGCTGGGGTGGGCTCGGCCGGGGGCTCGGGCGCTGCCACCGGCGGCAAGGCCTCAGGGACGGCCCCCGGCTCGGGCGCGGGGGCGAGCTCCGCGGTGGCGGGTTCCCCGCCGCCCGTGGCCGGAATCGTCGCAGGGGCTGCCAGTACCACCTCGATCCGGTCGACTGCGCCGGTGTCCCGCGCGCCGGACAGGCCCCTCGGGTCGGTGAGCAGCAGGAGGGCGGCGGCGTGCACCACCGCGGCCAGACCGAGGGCCAGGGCAATCCGGCGGTCGAGGCCGGAAAGCCGGACCGGTGCCTCCGCCGCCTCCGAGGCCACGTCGGGGCGCAGGGGTGTCACCCGCGCCGACGAAACCGCCACGGCGCGCGGGCGCGCGCCATGGGGCAGGCTCGCTCCCGGGAGACGCGGGCGACCCGGTGGTGCCGGCGGTTGGAGGATCGATGCCCGCGCGCTCGTCATGCGTCCTATGATATTACGGTTGACGGGCCAGTAACACTGTCCTGGCGCAAGGGAACCGCACATCGGGCGCGCCCCGCGGACCGGCGAGGGGCAGGAGGAGACTGCCGCCCCTGCCCCCTAGGGTTTCGGGGCATTCCCCCCCGCGAGCGCCTCGCGGAACCGGTGCCCGTTCTCCCGCACCACGCCGGCCAGGTCCAGGTCCGCGCCCGGGAAGTTGACGAGCACGACCCGCGGCACCCCGGCGGTCTCGGCCAGCTCCGCGCCGCCGGGGGCGTGGGCGTTGTCGAGGATCATCTGGGGGCGCTGCTCCAGCAGGCGCAGCAGGTCGGAGGGGCGCGCCGGACCCATCGCGAAGGTGGCGACGACGTCGAGTCCGGCGAGACGCGCCCAGGCTTCGAGGAATCGATGGACGAGGACCCGGGGTCGCGCCCCGGGGCCCAGGGATTCGGCAACCACGCGGGTGAAGCGCTCGCGCTCCAGCTGCAGGGCGGAGAGGTTGCGCTCGGCCTCCCCGGGGTCCCCGAGGAGCCGGGCGAGCCGCCGCACCTCCTGGTCGGTCACCTCCGGGTCGTGGTCGAGGCGCACCTGCACGACCTGCCCGCGCGAGCCCACGGCTTCCCGTAGACGCTGGGCGAAACGCTCGAAGCCCCCGAGGACCAGGAATTCGGCCTCGGCCACGGCCAGCAGGTCCGAGGGCCGGGGCTCGTACTCCGGGGGGTGCTGCAGGGTCGGTGGACTCAGCACCCGCACGTTTCTCGCCCCAGCCGCCCGGGCAACCGCCCCGGCCCACGCGGTGGAGGCGACGACCCGCGGCTCCGGGTCGGCCGGCGGCGCTCCCCTGGCCGCCTCGGCCGCCGCGCTTGCCGGGACCGGGGCCGCGTCGAACGCCAGCGCCGCCGGCGCCCATGCGAGCCCGAGGAAGACGGCCAGGGCTGCTGCCCAGCCCTTTCGAGGGCCGGCGCCGGTGCGCCTCACGCAGGGCCCCCGCGCGCGCGCCGCAGCAGGAACGTCCCGAGGGTGATGGTCCCCGCCGTCAGTACCAGCACGGGTCCCACGGGCTGGTCGAGGGCCAGGGCGATCCCGAAGCCGAGGAGGTTTCCGGCCAGCCCGAACGCCACCGCGAGCCCGACGGTGGCGCCGAGGGAGCCCCCGAGGTTGCGGGCCGCGAGGGCCGGCAGCAGGGTCACCGCGTCCACCAGCAGGGCCCCGGTCACCGGCATCACGGCGCCGATGGCCAGGGCCACGAGGACCAGTGTGACCACCAGCACCCGGTCCACCGCCACGCCCGAGGCGAGCGCGACCTCGCGGTCGAAGAAGACCAGGGCCAGGGGGCGTCGCAGGGCGAGATACGCCAGGGCCACCGCGGCATTCAGGGCCGCGAGGAGCACGAGGTCCGCCGGCCGGGTCGCCAGGACCGAGCCCCAGAGGAGCTCCATCGCCGCCGAGGCGGGGAGCCCTGCGGCGGCGAGCAGCAGGAACGCGACGGCGATGGACACCGTCATCACGAAGCCCATGGCGCCGGAGGTCCCGCTGGGGCGCCGGCTGAGCGGCACGAGCGCGGCGCCGGTCGCCGCACAGGCCGTGAGCGCGCCGGCGAGGGGGTTGATCCCGGCCAGGAGCGCGATCGCCGCGCCGAGCAGGGCGGTGTGCATGAGCGCGAAGCGCGCCGTCAGGATGTCGAGCCCCACGATGAAGACGCCCACGATGGGCATTCCCACACCCGACACGAGGATGGCCGCCAGCCCGCGCTGCACGGGGGCGAGCGAGAGCAGGTCGAGGAGGTCGGCGCTGTTCACGGGGCGTCCTGGAGCCGGCCCAGGGCGAGCGAGAGGCAGCGGTCGCAGCGCCGGGCGAGGGGCTCGTCGTGGGTCACGATCAGGGCGGCGGCGTCCAGGCCCACGAGGAGATCGGCGACCTCGGCCTGGCCGGCGAAGTCGAGCGCGGCCGTGGGTTCGTCGACCACCAGCAGCGGGGCCCGGCCGGGGGCGGCGAGCGAGCCGAGGGCCCGGGCGAGGAAGACCCGCTGGAGCTGCCCTCCGGAGAGCTCGGCCACGGGACGCGAGACGAGGCCGCGTACGCCGAGCCGGCCCGCGGACTCGAGGGCGGCGGCCCGGTTGCCGCTGCTGGCGAGCAGCTCGTCGACCCGGAAGGGGAAGCGCCCCAGGGGCAGGCGCTGGGGCATCCAGGCCACCTGCCGCAGCACCGCCGGCGAGCCGGGCACCTGGGGCCTGCCCTGGAGGTAGACGCGCCCCTCCCGGGGGCGGTCCAGGCCGAGGACCGCGCGCAGCAGCGTGGACTTGCCCGAGCCGTTCTCACCGGTGAGGGCCACGTGCTCGCCCGGCTGCAGCGCGAAGCTCGCGTCCTCCACCACGATCTGGCGTCCGCGCACGCAATGCAGGCTCACGACCTCGAGGGTCGGGTGCGTCACGGTGCCGTGGGGGCCTGCCTGCGCCCGCGGGCGAGATAGCGCCCGGGGCGGTCCACGATCCCCGGCGCGCCGAGCCCCGCCGACTCGAACAGCCTGCGCATGGACGCCTCGTCGGGCAGCCGGTCGCGCTGCACGGCCTGGTAGCGGCCGTGGTGCGCGGACAACTCCTCGCGGCTCAGGAGGTGGGCGACCACCACCTCTCCGCCCGGGCGCGCCACCCGGGCCATCTCGGCGAGGGCCCGGCGGGGCTCGGGGAAATGGGGGAATGCCGCGAAGCACAGCACCACGTCGAAGGACCGGTCGGGGAAGGGGAGTGCCAGGGCGGTCGCCTGGACCAGGAGGTCCCGCGGCCCCAGGGGCTTGCCCCGCGCGACCCGGAGCATGGCGTGGGAGAGGTCGAGGGCCACGATCGTCCCTGCGGGCCCCAGGGCTCCCCGCAGGTAAGGGTGGAGGACGGCGGTCCCCGCCCCAAGGTCGAGCACGGCCGCGCCCCGGGGGA
>CALMKJ010000106.1 GCA_937867305.1 uncultured Ectothiorhodospiraceae bacterium
CGCATATGGTCGCGATTGATGAGCGAAGCTGGAAGGTTCAGGAAGGAATGAACATTGCGGCACGCCCGCAGGAGCGCCAGTACTATGAGCTGCTCCTGCCCGTGATGGCCCGGGCGGGGGTCCTGTTCGCCAACGTGCTGCGTCTGGGTGGGCGTCCCGTGGCCTACAGTCTCTGCTATGCGGCTGGTGGTCAGGTTGGGCAGATGAAGACGTCCTATGACGAAAGTCTGGCGAAGGAGCGCCCTGGCTTTCTGGCCACGGTCGCGTCGGTTCGCAGGGCGGCGGAGGAAGGGTTCTGCGAGTATGACTTCCTCGGGGATGCGATGAGGCATAAGTGGGATTGGACGGACGACGCTCGCGCGCACACGACGCATCTGATCTTCCGGCGCTCCTCCAGGGGGCTCCTTCTCGGGGCGGCGAAACGCTTCATTCGGCTGGTCACGCGGTCCCGTTTGGGCAGGGCAGTGCACTCTGAGACAGCATCGGTCAGGGAGACTCGGGACGAATGATGGACACGATCACCGCGGTCATCGAAGTGGTTGCTTCAAGCCTGCAGCTGGGCGACCGGGCAGGCTTGCTGAACGCCGAGTCACCTCTGCTCGGCGCAATTCCCGAGTTCGATTCCATGGCCGTCGTGACCGTGGTCACGGGCCTGGAGGAGCGTTTCGGGTTCGTCGCGGACGACGATGAGTTGGACGCGGACGTATTCCGGACCGTGGGCAGCCTCGCGGAGTTCGTCGCGCGGAAGACCGCCTGAGATGCAGCCCTTCTTTCTGGAGGGGCGGGGAGGGCCGCTTTTCGCGCTGTACCACCCCCCGTTAGCCGGCGAGCCCCGGGCCATCGTGGTCCACTGTCCCGCGTTTGCCGAGGAGATGAACAAGAGCCGGCGCATGGTCGCGCTCCAGGCCCGGGCCTTCGTGGAGCAGGGTCTCGGGACGCTCGTGTTCGACCTTTTCGGCACCGGCGACAGCGCCGGGGATTTCGGTGACGCCACCTGGGACGGCTGGCTGGCGGACGTGCGCGTGGCGCTCGACTGGGCCGGTGCCCGATGCGCCCGGGTGGCGCTCTGGGGTTTGCGGGGGGGGGCGCTTCTCGCGGGTGCCGCGGCCCGTGAGGCCGGCGATGCGGTCGCGCAGGTATTGCTCTGGCAGCCGGTTCTGAACGGCGAGGTCTGGCTCAGCCAGTTCCTGCGGCTCCGCACGGCCGCTGCCCTGTTCCGGGGCGGCGAGAAGGAGACCGTGAAGGACCTGCAGGGGCGGCTGCTCTCGGGGGAGACCGTGGAGGTCGCCGGATACCGGGTGGGGCCAGCGCTGGCTGCGGGGCTGCTCGGCAGTTCGCTGACCGATGACCTGACGGTGGCAGGCCGGCCCGTGGCTTGGCTGGAGGTGACTTCAGGGGAGGGGCGTGAGCTGCCACCGGCTTCGGCCAGGACGACCGACGCGCTGACGCAGGGTGGTGTGCCTGTCCGTTCCGCCGTCGTGGGCGGAGAGCCCTTCTGGTCGACGCAGGAGATCGCGGTGGCGCCGGAGCTCATCCAGGCGACTGTGAGGTCCCTGTGACGTCGCGCGTGGCTGCCTCCGGCGAGACCAACGCCCTCGCGCGGAGCGAGGGCCCCGCGGGCGAGCGCCCGGTGCAATTCTCTTGCGGCACGGACCGTCTCCTCGGGATCCTTCACCCCGGCGCGCCCGATTCCGAGCGCGGCGTACTGGTCGTGGTCGGTGGGCCCCAGTACCGGGTCGGCAGCCATCGTCAGTTCGTGCTCCTCGCGCGGGCGCTCGCGGCGGCCGGCATCCCCGTGCTGCGCTTCGACTACCGTGGCATGGGCGACAGCGAGGGCGAGGCGCGGACCTTCGAGGGCGTCGCAGATGACCTGCGCGCGGCCATCGATGCCTTACAGCGGGAGCTCCCGAGGTTGCGCGAGGTGGTCGTCTGGGGGCTGTGCGACGCGGCCTCGGCGGCACTGCTCTATGCGCGCACGGACGCCCGAGTCCGCGGGCTGGTCCTGCTGAACCCGTGGGTCCGCACCGAGGCCGGGGTCGCTCGGGCGTACGTCAAGCACTACTACCTGGGCCGCCTCGCCAATCCAGAGTTGTGGCGCAAGATCTTCGGCGGAGCCTTCGACTACCGGGCGTCGCTGCGCTCCCTGTGGGAGAACGCGACCGCGGCGTTTGGGAAGAAAAGAGGCGTGGGTGTCGCAGCCCCCACTTCCGACGGTGAGCCGCCCGCAGCGCGGGGGAGCGGGCCCTCCCTCCCGGACCGCATGCTGGAAGGGCTTGCGCGCTTCGGGGGGCGTGTACTCATCATCCTGAGCGGCCGTGACCTGACGGCCGATGAGTTCCGGGACACGGTGCGGGCCTCGCGGAGGTGGCGCAGGCTGTTGGCGCAGTCGCCGGTGACCGTCCGCGAGCTCCAAGAGGCAGACCACACCTTCTCGTCCGTGGCTTGGCACGCCCAGGTCGAAGACTGGACCCTCAGTTGGGTCAACAGCAACAGGTTGTCAGGCGGGTGACTGACCCACGCTGTGGTCACGAATACTGACCGGCTCCGACTCACACGTTCTGCCCCTTAACCGGTACCCAGGAACGGACGCTAACAGTGGACACGCGTTCACCCCCCTCCTGAGGACCCCTGAGGGTCACCCCATGTGGACTCTCGTCAGGCGCACCGGCCTTGGCCTATTCTTCATCGGCGGGCTCCTGCTGCTGGCCATCGAGCTCTATGTCCTGGCCGACCTGCACCGTTTTGAGTATGCCCCGCTTCTCCAGCTTCTAGGCTGGAGGGGTCTCGCCTTCCTCCTGCTCCTCAACGCCGGGCTGGTCCTGGCCGTGGTGGTGTCGCTTCGGGGAGCCGTCATCGCCTCGAGTAGTCGACGCCCAACGGCCCTGGTGACCAAAGCGCTGCTTGCCCTATGGATTGTCGCAGTACTGTGGCTTCTCGAATGGACGTTCATGGAGGAACCGCTCACGGTGCGTATCGCAAGCGCGCTTGTGACCGAGCAGGACCGAGAGAGCGCCATAGCCCGTGCGATCGAGCGCGCACGTGAGACTGGCGACCTCGCGGTAATTCGCGGTGCCGCACAATCGGCGGACGAACGGAACTTCGCGCTGATGCTGGCGCGGATTGCCATTAATCGGCCTGGCGTATTAGACCGAAGGCCCATCGCCGAGCCGATCTGGAGATACTGCAGGGCCTACGCCGTCGAGCCCGCCCTCATTCTGTCTGGTGGTTACGTGGGGAGTTTCTACGGAGAGGCGGTCTCGGGGCCGATGCCCTTCTTTGCTGGCTTGACGGCAGAGACGTTCCGCGACCTTCTGCAACTCCACCTGCCCACCTGGTTCATCGAGAACCCTCTTCGGGTAGCACTCATCGGGGGGCCTCATCTCGAAAATCTTTTTGGTCCCGCCTTGGGTTGGAAATTGCGCTACGCTTTCCACAAAGCGACCTATGACGCATCCGTAGACCCCTTCGAGACCAATCTCTACTCAGAGCTCTTTCTGGTTCTGAAGCAATATCCGGACGAGTTCCCCGAGTTGCGGAACCGTGACGGGCGGGACGACGAGCCACTGGGCGCCGCATTCCGAAAGCTGGAATCCCATGCCCTTCGCGCACCTTATGACGAACCATACGCCCATGCACCCGTCGACGGAACGTATTACCAACGCTATCGTGATGACCTGACCGCGTTTGCACGCGCCGCTGCCTATCGGCTGATTCTGGATTACGACTTTGCCGTCAAGGTCGAATGCCTTCTAGCCCGTTACTACTCGGAGCTCTATCAGGAGCGACTTGAAGGCGCGCTCTGGGCCCGCCTGGAACCCGCGCAAAAGGCAGTGCTGATCCTGCTGCTGCGTGACATCTACACGCACAACGTGGGTCGGCTCGCCTACAATCTCTACCTGTTACCCGAGCTCAATACGACCCCATTCCCCTATGTCGTGGAGGAGGCCAACAAGAACCCGGACGAGGTGGTCAGGGCGAAGACGATCTGGGTTCCGCCAGACCGCGAGAGCCTCTGGGGCGCGACTACCCTGAAACTGAGGGCCTTCGGTGAGGTGTGGAGGACGATATACGGGAACGCACTTCCTGGCGTTGGCCCTGCATCGACGGTAGAAGATGCCGTTGTGGTGCTGGCGAGACACCTGTGAAGG
>CALMKJ010000107.1 GCA_937867305.1 uncultured Ectothiorhodospiraceae bacterium
AGCGCCCCATCGGCTCCTTCCTCTTCCTCGGCCCGACCGGCGTCGGCAAGACCGAGCTGACCCGCGCGCTCGCCGAGTTCCTCTTCGACACCGAGGAGGCGATGGTGCGGGTGGACATGTCCGAGTACATGGAGAAGCACTCGGTGGCCCGCCTGATCGGCGCCCCGCCGGGCTACGTGGGCTACGAGGAGGGCGGGCACCTGACCGAGGCCATCCGCCGGCGGCCCTACTCGGTGATCCTGCTCGACGAGGTGGAGAAGGCCCACCCGGACGTCTTCAACGTGCTGCTCCAGGTGCTGGACGACGGGCGGCTCACGGACGGGCACGGCCGCACCGTGGACTTCCGCAACACGGTCGTGGTGATGACCTCGAACCTGGGCTCCCAGCGGATCCAGGAGATGGCCGGCGAGGAGCGCTACGAGACGATGAAGGCGGCGGTGCTCGAGATCCTCGCGCACCACTTCCGCCCGGAGTTCGTGAACCGCATCGACGAGATCGTGGTCTTCCACCCCCTCGGGCGGGAGCAGGTCCGGGACATCGCCCGCATCCAGCTGGAGCTCCTGCGCCGGCGGCTGCAGGACGCGCGGCTCGACCTGGCGGTCTCCGAGGCCGCGCTCGACCGCATCGCCGAGGCGGGCTTCGACCCGGTGTACGGGGCGCGGCCGCTCAAGCGGGCGATCCAGAGCCAGATCGAGAACCCGCTGGCCCAGTCCATCCTCGCCGGGCGCTTCGTCCCCGGGGACACGGTGGAGGTGCAGGTCCGGGGCGGGCAGTTCACCTTCGAGCGGGGCCCTCGCGAGGGGGGCTGAGGCCCCCTTCGCACCCGCGGACTCAAGTCCGGGCGGCAAGCGGCCGATCTCCCAGCGGGATCGGCCGCGCCGTCGTTGGCGGCGCCGGACCGCTCAACTACCATTAGCCAGAGCTTACTCACCGGCAGGCACCCCAGAACATGGCCGTTTTCACGTCCCGGCTTCACCTCGGTGGACTCGCCCGCAGGCTGGTGCAGGATGGGCTCATCGGCGAGCCCGAGGCCGTCTCCGCCACCGACGAGGCCGCGCGCCAGAAGATGCCCTTCGTCGCCTACGTGGTGTCCCACAAGCTCGCGAGCGCCCAGGACATCGCGCACGCGGCCTCCCAGGAGTTCGGGGTGCCGCTGGTGGACATCCAGGCCATCGACCCCGACCCCGACGTGATGCGCCTGGTCGACGAGAAGCTCATCACCCGGCACCACGCGCTGCCCATCTTCCGGCGGGCGAACCGCCTGTACCTCGCGGTCTCCGACCCGACCAACATCCAGGCCCTGGACGAGATCAAGTTCCACGTGGGGATCACCACGGAGCCGATCCTGGTCGAGGAGGACAAGCTCTCCCGCGCCATCGAGCGGGCGATGGAGGCGAACGACACGAGCCTCCAGGACCTCACCGCGGGCGAGGACTTCGGCGACCTGGAGGGGCTGGAGGTCGGCGAGGACCGCCGCGAGGAGGAGGTCGCCTCGGCGGAGGTCGACGACGCCCCGGTCGTCAAGTTCGTCAACAAGACGATGCTGGACGCCATCCGCCGCGGCGCGTCCGACATCCACTTCGAGCCCTACGAGAAGTACTACCGGGTGCGCCTGCGCATGGACGGCGTGCTCCACGAGACGAGCAAGCCCCCGATCGCGCTGGCGGGAAAGATCGCGGCGCGCATCAAGGTCATGGCGCGCCTGGACGTCTCCGAGCGCCGCGTCCCCCAGGACGGGCGCATCAAGCTGAAGCTCTCCCGCAACAAGGCCATCGACTTCCGCGTGAGCACCTGCCCCACCCTGTGGGGGGAGAAGGTGGTCATGCGTATCCTGGACCCGTCGAGCGCCTTCCTCGGCATCGACATGCTCGGCTACGAGGAGGACCAGAAGAAGATCTTCCTCGAGCAGATCATGAAGCCCTACGGGATGTTCCTGGTCACCGGCCCGACCGGCAGCGGCAAGACCGTGTCGCTCTACACCGGGGTGGGGATCCTGAACACCGCCGACCGCAACATCTCCACCGTCGAGGACCCGGTCGAGATCAACCTGCCCGGCGTGAACCAGGTGCAGATGGACGAGCGCACCGGGATGACCTTCGCCAAGGCCCTGAAGGCCTTCCTGCGCCAGGACCCGGATGTCATCCTGGTGGGCGAGATCCGCGACTTCGAGACCGGGTCCATCGCGGTCAAGGCCGCACAGACCGGCCACCTGGTGCTCTCCACCCTGCACACCAACGACGCCCCCCAGACCCTCACCCGTCTGGTGGACATGGGTGTCCAACCCTTTGCGGTGGCGACGGCGGTCAACGTGATCATCGGCCAGCGGCTCGCCCGCCGGCTCTGCCCCCACTGCAAGGCGCCGGTGGACATCCCCCGCGACGGGCTCCTCGCCGAAGGCTTCCCGCAGGAGGACGTGGAGAGCGGGATGACCGTCTTCCGCGCCGTCGGCTGCGACCGCTGCAACGAGGGCTACAAGGGGCGCGTGGGCATCTATCAGGTGATGCCGGTCTCGGAGGGCATGCGCCGGCTCATCATGGAGAACCGCAACGCCATGGAGCTCGCGGACCAGGCGCGCCGTGAGGGCATCCGGGACATCCGCCAGTCCGGGCTCCTGAAGGTGCGCAACGGCATCACCAGCCTCGAAGAAATCAATCGCGTGACCCTGGAGTAGCGAGCCATGGCCCAACAGGCGCTCAAGCAGGACATGTTCCTGTGGGAAGGGACGGACCGCGCGGGCAAGCGGGTGAAGGGCGAGATGTCCGGCAGCAGCGACGCCCTCGTGAAGGCGCTGCTGCGCCGCCAGGGCGTCAACCCCATCAAGGTCCGTCGCAAGCCCCGCTCGCTGCTCTCCCTCGCGGGCAAGAAGAAGATCACCCCGAAGGACATCGCCATCTTCAGCCGCCAGCTCGCGACCATGCTCTCGGCGGGCGTGCCGCTGGTACAGTCCTTCGAGATCGTGGGTCGCGGCCACGAGAACCCGTCCATGCAGGAGCTGATCCTCGGGGTCAAGTCCGACGTGGAGGCCGGCAACAACCTCGCCGACGCGCTCGCGAAGCGGCCGCTGCAATTCGACGACCTCTACGTCAACCTCGTGCGGGCCGGCGAGCACGCCGGTATCCTCGAGGAGTTGATGCACAAGATCGCCACCTACAAGGAGAAGACGGAGGCGCTCAAGGCGCGCATCAAGAAGGCCATGTTCTACCCGGCCGCCATCATGGTGGTGGCCTTCGTGATCACGGCGATCCTGATGATCTTCGTGATCCCGCAGTTCGCCTCACTCTTCACGAGCTTCGGCGGCGACCTGCCGGCGATGACCCAGATGGTCATCAAGGTCTCGGACTTCTTCGTCGCGTACTGGTGGGCCATCTTCGGAGCCCTCGGGATCGGGGTCTTCGCCTTTCTCCAGGGCCGCAGGCGCTCGCGCGGCTTCCGCGACGTGCTCGACCGGCTGTCCCTGAAGGTGCCGCTCTTCGGCGAGCTCCAGATGAAGGGGACGATCGCGCGCTTCGCGCGCACGCTGAGCACGATGTTCGCGGCCGGCGTGCCGCTCGTCGAGGCGATGGAGTCCGTCGCCCGCGCCTCGGGCAACGTCGTCTACGAGCGGGCGATCCTGAAGATGCGCGACGACATCGCCACGGGCACCCAGCTGCAGGCGACGATGCGCGAGAGCGGGCTCTTCCCGAACATGGTCGTGCAGATGGTGTCCATCGGCGAGGAGTCCGGCTCGCTCGATCAGATGCTCGGCAAGGTCGCGGATTTCTACGAGGCGGAGGTCGACAATCTGGTCGACGCGCTCTCGAGTCTGATGGAGCCGATCATCATGGCGGTCCTCGGCGTCGTCATCGGCGGGCTGGTCGTCGCCATGTACCTCCCCATCTTCAAGATGGGCGAGGTGATCTGA
>CALMKJ010000108.1 GCA_937867305.1 uncultured Ectothiorhodospiraceae bacterium
TGGCGATCAGTTCTCCTTATGCCCCCATCAACTCAATATGAGGGGATCCCTGAGGCGTGAAGCCCATCTCCATCGGGTTGGCGATGGGGCCGCCGGCCTGGGCCTTCAGGTCCGCTGCGCGTCCGTCCCAGAACTGGGCCACGTTCAGGCTGGAGTTCAGCACGGTGGGTGAATTGATGGGCCCCTGCTGCCACTTGTGGCCGATGGACGTCCTCAGGTTGTCCGTCCCGCCCATGCTGAGGTTGTGGCAAGAGTTGCAGGAGATGAAACCGGACTGGGAGAGGCGGGGGTCGAAGTAGAGCTTCTTGCCGAGCTCCACGAGGGCCAGATTGATCTCCTTCACGGGCGCGATGGGCTCGATCGGCTCCGCGGCGGAGGCCCCGACCGTTGCCGCCGCGATAGCGACCGTGACGAGAGAACGCACGAAGGGTGTCTTGATCTTCATCAATTCCTCCCGCACAAACCACTTATAAAACAAAAATTGAGCCAGCCATTCGGGGGCTGGTCACAAAATTCTAACCGCCCGCGCCCGGAATGGCGAGTGAGGAGGGGATCAAGGGGACCTGCGGCGGTGACGCGGTGCCGCGGCAGGGGCGGGCGGTGCCGCGGCAGGGGCGGGCGGTGCCGCGGCGCCCTACCCCGCGAACACCACGATGCGCGGCGCGGTTGCGGTCGCGGTCTCGGTCCAGGTCTCGGCCCCGGCCCCGGCCCCGGCCCCGGTCGCGGCTGCAGACGTGGCCGGACCTGTGGTCGCAGACCCGGGCCCCGCGACCATCCGTCCGACCACGGCGGCGGGCACGCCGGCCTCGCGGAAGGCGGCGAGCGCCCCCTCCAGACGGGAGGGCGCGAAGGCGACCAGCAGCCCGCCCGAGGTCTGCGGGTCTGCCAGCAGGAGCTGCTGCCAGTCGGCCAGGGTGGGGGCGAAGCGCACGTGGTCGGCGTAGGCCTCGAGGTTGCTGAGCGCCCCGCCCGGGAACATCCCCTTGCGGGCGAGGGCCACGGCCTCGGGGTGTACGGGGATCGCGCCCCAGTCGAGCTCGGCCACGACCCCGGCGGCCGTCACCATCTCGTGCAGATGGCCGAGGAGCCCGAAGCCGGTGATGTCGGTCGCCGCGCTCGCCCCGTGCGCGACCATCACCGCCGCGGCCCGGTCGTTCGCCTTCCGCATCGACGCGGTCACGTCCCGGATGCCCTCCGCGGAGAGGCTCTCGTTCTTCAGCGCGGTCGTCATGACTCCGACGCCGAGGGGCTTGGTGAGCACCAGCACGTCGCCGACGCGGGCGCCGCCCTTGAGGATCAGGCGGTCCGGGTGGCAGACCCCGTTCACCGCGAGCCCGAAGAGCGGCTCGGAGTTCTTCACGGTGTGGCCGCCGACGACGGGCACGCCGCAGGCGGCGGCCGCGTCCATCATCCCCCGGAGCACCTCGGCGAGCACGTCGAGGGATAGCCGGAAGTCGGGAAAGCCCGCGATGGAGAGGGCCGACACGGGCCGTGCCCCCATGGCGTAGACGTCCGAGAGGCTGTTGACTGCGGCGATGGCGCCGTAGTCGTAGGGGTCGTCGACCACGGGGGTGAACACGTCGACCGTGCTCACCAGCGCCAGGTCGTCCGTGAGGCGCACGACACCACAGTCGTCAGGCGCGCCGACGCCGACGATCACGTCCGGGTGCTTGTAGAGCGGCAGCTTGCGCAGGACCTGCGACAACTCGGCGGGGCCGAGCTTCGCCGCTCAACCGGCACAGGTGGCGAGTTGCGTCAGTCGGACTTCCATAGGTCTCCGGGAGGCACGGTACGGTACGGGTCGGTACGGGTCGGTCCGGGTCGGCACGGTACGGTACGGTCCGGGTCGCGACGGCTCGGGTCGGGACGGCACGGGCGTGGCTCCCCATCGGCCTGCGCCCGCCAGGCCAGTATACCGGGCCAGGTGCGGCCGAGGCCCATCTTCATCGGGGCCCCGCGTCGACCCCGAGCCCCTCGACCCCGAGCCCCTCGAGGCCGAGTCCTGCGTCGAGCCCGAGCCCCTCGAGGAGGACCGCCCCGAGCTCCCGCAGCGGCGCGACGCCGCGGAGCTCTTCCCCGCTGAGGGGGACTCTCGCGACCGGCATTCCCCCCGCGAGCTCCAGCAGGCGGCGCACGTACGGCTCCTGGCGCGCGTGCATGCCCGCCAGGACCTCGGAACCGTCCCGCTCCGCGACCCGGTTGACGACGAGGCCCCCCACTTCGAACCCGGCCTCCCGCAGGGCGAGGAGCATCCTCTCGGCCTGGTGGACCACCAGGGCCTCGGGGTTGGCCACGATGAAGAACCGGGTCCGCTCGACGAGAAAGCTCGCGAGCTGCTCGGACCGCAGCACCCACTCCTCCATGACCGTGGCGAGCGTCTTGCGGTTGGAGACCATGCCCGCCAGCCGGTCCACCGCCTCGTAGACCCTGGCGCCTGCCCGCAGGTGCTGGCGCATCAGCTTCGGCATCCCCAGGAGCTTGAGGGTCTCCCCCGCCGGGGCGGTGTCCCAGATGATCCTCTGGTATCGGCCCCCCTCGGCCATCTCCCGGACCATGTCCAGGAGGGTCTCCTCGCGCAGCGCCGGGGCGGTCCCGATGTAATCGAGGAGGTCGAGTCTGCCCTCCTCGAGCATCCCCTCCACGTCCATGATGTGGGAGAGGATGTGCAGGAAATCGGGGCCGAATTTCTCCTTCCAGACCCGCGCGACCGTCTCCTGGGTGATCTCCATCGCGTCCAGCGCGGGGAGGATGGGCGTCGTGGTCCCCCCGATCTCCACGCGGTAGATGTCGGCGAGGGAGGGGGCGGCGTCCGAGGTGAGGTGCAGCGTCCTCACCCCCCGGGCGGCCAGCGCGACGGCCACGGCCGCCGAGCAGGTGGTCTTGCCGACGCCACCTTTTCCGCCGAAGAGAAGCAGCCTCGTGTCCTGTCCGCTCATGCCGCGGTCCATGTGTGGTAAAACAGCGCGCCCGCCGGGCGGGAGCTTACCGCGCGCCGCGCGGGCGGGAGCCTGCCGCCGGCCCCGCGGGTGGGAGCCTGCCGCGAGCCTGCCGCGCTCCCGGTGAAGGGGGGCCTACCGGCCAGAACGCGTCGACAAGACTGGGGTGCACCGAACCAATGATCAAGATTATGCCCTGCCTGGACATGAAGAACGGACGAGTCGTGAAGGGGATCCACTTCGTCGACATCAAGGACGCCGGAGACCCCGCCGAGAATGCCGCCCGCTATCAGCAGGAAGGCGCCGACGAGCTCGCCATGCTGGACATCGCCGCGACCCTGGACAACCGCAAGACCCGCCTCGAGTGGGTGCGCAACGTCGCCGGCGTCATCGAAATCCCACTCACGGTCGGCGGCGGCATCTCGACCCTGCAGGACATCGAGCTGCTGTTCGAGGCCGGCGCGGACAAGGTCTCCATGAACAGCGCGGCGGTGAGCCGGCCGGAGCTGGTGAGCGACGCCGCAAAGGCGTTCGGGCCGGAGCGTGTCACCGTCGCGATCGACGCGCGCCGCAACGCGGCCATGCCCTCGGGGTTCGAGCTGGTCGTCTCCGGCGGGACCCGGGCCGTGGGGAAGGATGCCGTGGAATGGGCCCGGCAGTGCGAGGCGCTGGGGGCCGGCGTGATTCTGCCCACGAGCATGGACGGCGACGGCACGCAGCAGGGCTACGACATCCCCTTCACCCGGGCCATCTCCCAGGCCGTCCGGGTGCCCGTGGTCGCTTCCGGCGGGGCCGGCAAGCTCGAGGATTTCGAGGAGGCCGTCACCGAGGGCGGCGCGAGCATCCTGCTCGCCGCCTCGGTCTTCCACTACCGGCTCCTCACCATCCGGCAGGTCAAGGAGTACCTGCGCGGCAAGGGGCACGCGGTCGCCCTCTGACCGGAACCCTCCGTGGGTGCCCTCTGACCGGCGCCTCCGAGGGCGCCCGCTGAGGGGCACCCTCAGTTCCGGGAGGCGAAGTAGGCCGCGATGTCGGCGAAGTCCTGGTGGCTGCCCCGGGCAAACCGCTGCATGGTCTGGCTGGGGCGGCTGCCGTCCTGGAAGGCCTTCAGCGCCGCGATGATCTTCTCCTCGCCGAGGTTCGCGATCCGCGGGTTGCCGGACCTGCCCTCGCCCTTCGCCCCGTGACAGGCGATGCAGGCGGTCGCCTTCTGCTTGCCGGCGGCAGGGTCACCCGCCGCGTGGGCGGCGGGGCCGAGCGTCGCCAGACCTAGAACCGTCAGCACGAGCCCCTTCATATCGCCTCTGCGACGGCCCGGCCGACGTCGGTGGTGCTGGCCTTGCCGCCCATGTCGGGCGTGCGCGGGCCTTCGGCCAGCGTCGCCTCGATGGCGCGGAGGACGCCGTCGTGGGCGGCGGTGTACCGGGCGTCGCCGTTCCCGAGGAAGTCGAGCATCATGGCGCCGGACCAGATCATCCCGATCGGGTTGGCGATGTTCCTGCCGTAGATGTCCGGCGCCGACCCGTGCACCGGCTCGAAGAGTGAGGGGAAAGCCCGTTCCGGGTTCAGGTTGGCCGACGGCGCGATGGCGATGGTGCCGGCGCAGGCCGGTCCCAGGTCCGAGAGGATGTCGCCGAACAGGTTGGACGCCACCACCACGTCGAACCGCTCGGGGCTCAGCACGAAGCGGGCGGTCAGGATGTCGATGTGGTACTTGTCCCAGCGCACGTCGGGGTAGGACCCGGCCATCGCCTCAACCCGCTCGTCCCAGTACGGCATGCTGATGGCCACTCCGTTCGACTTCGTGGCGGAGGTCAGGTGCTTCTTGGGGCGCTTGCTCGCCAGCTCGAAGGCGTACTTCAGGATGCGGTCCACGCCCTTGCGCGTGAAGACGGACTCCTGGAAGACGGTCTCGCGCTCCGTGCCCTCGAAGAGGCGCCCGCCGATCGCGGAATACTCGCCTTCGGTGTTCTCCCGCACCACGTAGAAATCGATGTCCCCCACCTTCCGGTTGGCGAGCGGGCAGGGCACGCCGGACATCAGGCGCACCGGGCGCAGATTGACGTACTGATCGAATTCGCGGCGGAACTTCAGGATCGAGCCCCAGAGCGAGATGTGATCGGGCACGGTCTCCGGCCACCCCACCGCGCCGAAGTAGATGGCGTCGCTGCCCGAGAGCTGCTCGCGCCAGTCCGCGGGCATCATCTGCCCGTGCTTCTGGTAATAGCCGCAGTGGGCCCAGTCGAAGGTGGTGAATTCCAGCGGGATGCCGAACCTGCGGGCCGCCGCCTCCACCACGCGCAACCCCTCGGGCATGACCTCGTTGCCGATGCCGTCCCCGGCGATCACGGCGATCCGGTGTGCCTTCATTCTTTCCTCCTCCCTCACTCGTGCTCCCTCACTCGAGCCGCCTCACTCGTGCTCCCTCACTCGAGCGGCCTCACTTGTGCTCCCTCACTCGAACTCTTCCGACTCCTCCGCGGAATAGAAGAGAACGCGCTCCTCGCTCCCCATCTTCCCGGGGGCGCAGTGCAGGAGGTGGGCCTCTCCGCTCGCGCGCGCGGCTCGCGCCCGATCCTCCAGCTCCTCCAGCTTTCCCGTCACGCCCTGTTCGCGCAGGAGCGATTTGATCTCGGCGAAGAGGGGCTGGCTGCCGTAGAGCAGTGTGCCCTCGTAGAGGATCTTGCAGGCCACCATGCGCTTGAAGTCGTCGAATCGCAACTGCTCGCGCACGCGCGCCATCTTCTTCACGACGTAGTCGATCTCCTCCCGCACCGAGGGGGTCACGAGCGCCCTGTGCTTGTGCCGGTAGATGGCCTCGTCGAGCCGCCGCACGAAATCGTCCGGAACATCGTCCGCCGCGACCGCGACGAGGTCGATGTCGGACCCGTGGACGAGCTCGCCGGTGCTGCGCTCCGGGCGCGGGACCCGGTGCGCCATGCGATAGACGATGTCGCCGGCGAGGATCACGCAGACCCCGTCCTCCGGCCAGGACCCCGCGAGCTCCCTGCGGATGCCCTCGACGAAATCGCGGGCGAGCCCTTCCTTCTGCCGGCTGGTCTCCTCGATGCGCGAGCGGACCTCCTGCGCCCGCGCCTCCAGGGCCCCGGGGTCTCCCGCCAGGCCGATGACCGAGTAGGTGAGGAACTCCCTCAGGATGGAGGGGGAGAGGCGGGCAAATCCCTCCACCTGCCGGTCGAGCCGCAGGTAGCGCTGGCCCACCGTCCTCGTTTCCAGCGCCGGGGAGGTGCGGCACGCCTGCCAGAGGGCGAGCGGGCCCTCGCCCCGCAGGCGGTCGCGGAGCTCGATCCCCGTGAGGGGACCCGCGGCCCGGACGAGGTCCACGACAGCCCTCTCGAGCGGGCTCATGGCGTCCTCCGGGGCGAGCGGCCGGGCGCGGGGCCTGCCCTACGGAACAAGGGAGAACTCTACGCCCCGGGCCTCGAGGGCGGACCGGGAGGCGAGCAGGTCCCGAGCGGCGACCCGGTCGAGGACGTAGAAGAGGTTGCCGCCGCGGGCGGAGTACAGCTGGCCGTAGGAGATGGGCACCTCGGGGGTCGGCTCGCCGAGGAGCGACCGGGCGATGGGCTCGACCTTGCGCTCACCGTTCGCCAGGAGCACGACGGCCCGGGCCCGGTACACCAGCTCGGCGCCCATGCTGACGGCGTAGCGCGGGCTCTCCTCGACCGAGGCGAAGTGGCCGTCGGCCACTGCGTTGGCCACCGTGTTGTCGTCGAGCTTCACCAGCATCACCTGGCTGCCCTCGAAGGGGATCCCCGACTCGTGGAAGGCCACGTGCCCGCGCCCCCCCACGCCGATGATCTGCAGGTCGATGCCACCGGCGCGCTCGATCTTGCGGGCGTAGGCCTCCAGGACCTCCCTGCGGACCCACGTCAGGTACTCCGAGGACGCGGTGGGCTCGATGACGATCGACCGGCCGGCGTCGGTGCCGTCCTCCCGCCAGTCGCCGGGATGCGCGGCGAGCTCCGCCACGAGCCGCGCCTGATCGATGAGGCAGCCGTAGGGGACGCCGGTCTCGATGAACTTGCGCTCGAGGCGGCTGAAGAACTGCTCGATCATGAACGTGCAGTAGCTCTCCCGATGGAGCACGCGCTGCTGCGCGTTCTCGCCGGGCAGACCCACGTATTCGTCGAGGTTGAAGCTGCGGATACGGGTCGCGTCGAACTCGCCCGCGTTCGCCGCCCGGGCCAGGTGCCGGTAGACGCCGGTCGGGGAGTTGCCGGTGGCGAGTCCCAGCACCATCTCCGGCTTGTGGGCGAGGGCGCGCACGATGTGGTCCTCGACCAGGTCCGCACCCACCCGGCTCATGT
Organism: uncultured Ectothiorhodospiraceae bacterium; assembly: GCA_937867305.1. GTDB lineage: Bacteria > Pseudomonadota > Gammaproteobacteria > JAABTG01 > JAABTG01 > JAGNLM01. The sequence continues at coordinate 7,268 of CALMKJ010000108.1, forward strand.
GCTCGAAGTCGTGGGTGACGAGAATCTTGATCGGCATGGATTTGATCCTTTGTGGTAGCGGGTGGGAGCGGACGGTGGGGCTGTCCGCTCAGCCGAGCGCCTTCCTCAGCTCGTCGGCGATCAGGGTGCAGTACCTCTCGGTCAGCTCCACGCTCGGCCCCTCGACCATGACGCGGCACATGTTCTGGGTGCCCGAATAACGGACCAGCACGCGCCCCTCGTCCTGAAGCTGCGATTCCACCTGGCGGATGGCCTCGGCCACCTCCGGCACCGTGGCGAGGTCCGGCTTGCGGCTGACGTCCACGTTGATGAGCTTCTGCGGGTAGACGTCCATCTGCGCCGCGAGCTCGGAGAGCGGCTTGCCGGCCCGGATTATCGCCGAGAGGAGCTGCAGCGCGGTGAGGATGCCGTCCCCGGTGGTGTGGTGGTCGAGGAAGATCATGTGCCCCGAGTCCTCGCCGCCGAGCACGCTGCCGAGGCGCTGCATGTCCTCGAGCACGTAGCGGTCGCCCACCTTCGACGCGTGGTGCTGGAACCCGTACTTGCGGCACGCGACGCGCAGCCCCATGTTGCTCATCACGGTGCTGACCACGAGGTCGTTCTTCAGGCGGCCCTGCTCCTTCAGCATGAGGGCGCAGGCGAGCAGGATCTGATCGCCGGTGATCTCGCGCCCCTTCTCGTCGACCGCGATCAGGCGGTCTCCGTCGCCGTCGAACGCGAGTCCCACCGCGGCGCCCGTCTCCACCACGCGCTTGCGCAGGTCCGCCGTGTGCTGGGAGCCACAGTTGTCGTTGATGTTGAGGCCGTTCGGGTTGTTGTGGATGGTCTCGACCTTCGCCCCGAGCTCCCAGAAGAGCTCCGGCGCGACCTTGTACGTGGCGCCATTGGCGGTGTCCAGGACGACCTTGACCCCTTCCAGGGAGAGGTCCCGCGGGAAGGTGTTCTTCAGGAAGACGATGTAGCGCCCGTGCATGTCGTGCAGACGGTACGCCTGGCCCATGTCCGCCACGCCCGGCACCAGCTTCGGCAGCTGTCCGCCCAGGACGAGGTTCTCGAGGACGGCCTCGAGGTCGTCGGACAGCTTGTAGCCCCCGCCCCCGAAGATCTTGATGCCGTTGTCCTGGAACGGGTTGTGGGAGGCGGAGATGACGATGCCGGCGTCGGCCCGCATGCTGAAGGTCGCGAAGGCGATGCCCGGCGTCGGCAGCACGCCGACCAGATAGGGGTCGCCGCCCATCGACGTGATGCCCGCCTCGAGCGAGCTCTCCAGCATGTAGCCGGAGATGCGCGTGTCCTTGCCGATGATCACGCGCGTGCGGCGATCGCTCTTGCGGAGCACGTGGGTGATCGCCTGGCCGACGGAAAAGGCGACGGCGCTGTCCATCGGGTAGCGGTTGGCCTCGCCCCGAATGCCGTCGGTGCCGAACAATTTGCCCATGGAGCTCTCCTCGGTTGAGTGGTGCCCGACGTCTCGGTCGTT
>CALMKJ010000109.1 GCA_937867305.1 uncultured Ectothiorhodospiraceae bacterium
CGCGAGCAGCGCATCGATCCCATCGGGGCGTGCGTCGGCATGCGGGGCTCGCGGGTTCAGGCCGTGTCGAACGAGCTCGCCGGCGAGCGCGTGGACATCGTGTTGTGGGACGAGAACCCTGCGAAATTCGTGGTCAACGCGATGGCGCCCGCGGAAGTCTCCTCGATCGTGGTCGACGAGGAGGCGCACAGCATGGACGTTGCGGTCGCGGAGAACCAGCTTGCGCTCGCGATCGGCAGGAACGGCCAGAACGTTCGGCTCGCCAGCGAACTCACCGGCTGGACGCTGAACGTGATGACCGAGGGCGAGGCCGACGAGAAGAGCGAGGCCGAGGCCCAGGCGCTGCAGCGCTCGTTCATGGATCAGCTCGACGTCGACGAGGAGGTCGCGGCCATCCTGGTGCAGGAGGGCTTCACCACCGTCGACGAGGTCGCCTACGTCCCGCTGGACGAGATGCTGAAGGTCGAGGAATTCGACGGCGACATCGCCAGGGAGCTGCAGTCGCGTGCCCGTGACGTGCTCCTGACTCGAGCGATCGCGAGCGAGGAGACGGCCGCGGACCTGGACGAGACGTTGCTGGCCGTGGAAGGGATGACGGTCGACCTGGCGCGCTCGCTCGCCTCGCGCGGCGTGGCGACGCGGGACGACCTGGCGGAGCAGTCGGTGGACGAGCTGGTGGAGCTGGTCGGGATGGACCCCGAAGAGGCGGGCAAGCTCATCATGGCTGCACGAGCGAGCTGGTTCGCCGAAGAACAGGCGGCGCAGGAGAGTTAGGCAGTCGAGGTTCAGGATTATGGCGAGTGTGACGGTAAGACAGTTTGCCGAGGTGCTGAAGGTCCCGGTGGAGCGGCTGCTCGGGCAGCTGCGGGAAGCGGGCCTGGCGCACAAGGAGGGCGAGGACCGCATCAGCGAGGAAGAGAAGGTTCAGCTCCTCGACCACCTGCGGGGTCGCCGCGGCAAGCCTGCTTCGACCGAAGAGCCCGCTGCGCATCCCATCACGCTCAAGCGCAAGACCGTCAGCGAGATCTCCGTCAGCGCGGAAAAGAAGGCGCGTGGCACGTTTGCGCCGCCCACGCGTAAGACCGTGACGGTGGAGGTCCGCACCAAGCGTGCCCCCGGCCGGTGGACGGAGTCGCCCACCATCGAGAGCCTCGAGCGCGGCCTGAACGACGAGGACATGCGTCGCCAGATGGACGTGGCGAAACAGGCCCTGCTGGAAGAGGCGCGGCGCCGCCACGAGGAGGTCGGCGAGAAGCTGCGCGTCGAAGAGGTCGAGCGCCGCGAGGCGGAGGCGCGCCGGCGGGTCGAGATGGAGGAGGAGGCACGGCGCCGCCGGGAGGACGAGGCGCGGCAGCTGGAAGAGGCTCAGCGGGCTGCGGAAGAGGAAGCCCGGCGCAAGGCTGAGGAAGAGGCGCGGCGCAAGGCCGAGGAGGAGGTGCGGGCACGCGAGGCGGCTGAGGAGCGCCACCGGGAGCGCAGCGCGCGCCCGACGCGCGAGCAGCGCGTGCTCGAGGTGGCGGTCGAGGACCTTCAGGAAGTCCCGGCGGCCCGCAGTGAGCTGCACGTGGCGAGCGACAAGAGTGGCCGCCGCCCGAAGAAGAAGACCCGTCCGCGGGGCGGGGTCGTCACGCCCGCGGCGCCTCGGCACGGGTTCGCCCGGCCGACGGCCCCGATCGTGCGGGAGGTGAACATCCCCGAGACCATCACCGTGGCCGAGCTCGCCCAGCGCATGTCGGTCAAGGCGACCGAGGTGATCAAGGCGATGATGCGCCTGGGCAGCATGGTGACCATCAACCAGGTGATCGACCAGGAGACCGCGGCAGTGGTGGTCGAGGAGATGGGACACCGGGCGAAGCTGTTGAAGGAGAACGCGCTCGAGGAAGAGGTGCTCGGCGCGGCCGAGGAGGACCGCGACATGCTGCCGCGGCCGCCGGTCGTGACCATCATGGGGCACGTGGACCACGGCAAGACCTCGCTCCTCGACTACGTGCGGCGAACCCGGGTCGCCGCCGGGGAGGCGGGTGGCATCACCCAGCACATCGGGGCGTACTGCGTGAAGACGCCGAAGGGCACCGTGACCTTCCTGGACACGCCCGGCCACGCAGCGTTCACGGCCATGCGCGCCCGCGGCGCGAAGGCGACGGACATCGTGGTCCTGGTGGTCGCGGCGGACGACGGCGTGATGCCGCAGACCGTGGAGGCCATCCAGCACGCGCGCGCCGCCGGTGTGCCCATCGTGGTCGCCGTCAACAAGATCGACAAGCCCGAGGCGGATCCGGACCGGGTGAGGCACGACCTCGCAAACCACGGGGTGATGCCCGAGGAGTGGGGCGGCGACGCGATGTTCGTGCACGTTTCGGCGAAGACCGGGGCGGGTGTGGATCAACTGCTCGAGGCCATCCTGCTGCAGGCCGAGGTGCTCGAGCTGACCGCCCCGGCGGAGGGACCGGCCGCGGGCGTCATCATCGAATCGCGGCTCGACAAGGGGCGCGGCCCCGTGGCGACCATGCTGGTCCAGAGGGGCACCCTGCGCCGCGGCGACATTCTGCTGTCCGGCCAGGAGTTCGGCCGCGTCCGCACCATGTTCAACGAGAGCGGCGGGGAGGTGGCGGAGGCGGGTCCCTCCATCCCCGTCGAGGTGCTGGGGCTCTCCGCGATGCCCAACGCGGGCGACGAGGCGGTGGTCGTTCCCGACGAGCGCAAGGCCCGCGAGATCGCCCTGTTCCGGCAGGGCAAGTTCCGCGAGGTTCGACTGGCCAAGCAGCAGGCGGTGAAGCTCGAGGACGTCTTCTCCCAGATGGAGGAGGGGCAGGTTCACACCCTGAATCTCATCGTGAAGGCGGACGTCCAGGGTTCCTCGGAGGCCCTGCGTGACGCACTGGAGAAACTCTCCACGGACGAGGTCAAGGTGCGGATCCTGGCCACGGGCGTGGGTGGGATCAGCGAGACCGACGTGAATCTCGCGATCGCCTCGCGCGCGATCATGCTTGCCTTCAACGTGCGCCCGGACGGGGCGGCCCGCAGGGTCATCGAGTCGGGCGGTGTGGACGTGCGCTACTACAGCGTCATCTACGACATCATCGACGACGTCAAGAAAGCGATGACGGGGATGCTGGCCCCGGAGGTGAGGGAGCAGATCATCGGGACCGCGGAGGTCCGGGACGTGTTCCGTTCGCCGAAGTTCGGCGCCATCGCCGGCTGCATGGTGATCGAGGGTGTGGTCAAGCGCAACAACCCCATCCGTGTCCTGCGGGACAACGTGGTGATCTACGAAGGCAGCCTCGAGTCGCTCAGGCGCTTCAAGGAAGACGTGTCGGAGGTGAAGGCCGGCACCGAGTGCGGTATCGGCGTGAAGAACTACAACGACGTGCGTGTGGGCGACCACATCGAGGTCTTCGAGCGCGTCGAGGTGATGCGCACGCTCGGCTGAGGCATGGCGGCAGGTCCGGTATCGCTCGGGGCCCCCACGGGGGCGAGATGAGTCTGTCCCGCATCGGAAGGTGTCCCTGATTGGCTAGGGAATTCAGCCGCGTCGACCGGGTGGAGGAGGCGATCCACCGGGTCGTCGCCGAGTTGTTGCTGCAGGAGGTGGATGATCCTCGCATCAGCCACCTGACGGTGTCGCGCGTGCGTGTGTCCCGGGACCTCGCGAACGCCAAAGTCTTTGTCGTCCTGCCCGACGACGAGGCCGCGGCGCGGGAGGCCCTGCGGGCGCTGCGCCGGGCCGCCGGGTTCTTGCGCCGGGGCGTCGCCCGGCGGTTGATGATGCGCATGGTCCCGGAGCTGCATTTCGCTCCGGATACCTCCCTGGCGGAGGGCAATCGCGTGGCCGCGCTGATCGAGCAGGCTGCCGCCCGCGAAGAGGCAGACGAGAGAGAGGGAGATGACGAGGCAGCGGGCGAAGGGTAGGGACCTGGATGGCATCGTCCTGCTGGACAAGCCGGTCGGCCTCAGCTCGAACGACGCCCTGCAGCGCGCGAAGCGGTTGTTCGGCGCGCGCAAGGCAGGGCACACGGGGAGCCTGGACCGGCTCGCCAGCGGACTGCTGCCCATCTGCCTCGGGGAAGCCACGAAGATCTCCGGGGTCCTGCTGAACGCCGACAAGCACTACCTCGCGACCTTCCGGCTCGGAGAGCGTACGACGACCGGGGACGCCGAGGGCGAGGTGCTGGAGCAGCGCCCCCTCGAGGGGGTGACCCGGCAATCGGTGGAGGCGGCCCTCGCGCGCTTCATCGGTCCGATCGAGCAGGTGCCCCCGATGCACTCCGCCATCAAGTACCAGGGCAAGCCCCTGTACAAACTGGCCCATCAGGGCATCGAGATCGAGCGCCAGCCGCGGTCGGTGGTCATCCACGCCCTCGACCTGCTGGGCTTCGACGGCCGCGATGCGGAGGTCTCGGTTCGCTGTTCCAAGGGGACCTATGTGCGCACTCTGGCCGAGGACGTCGGCGAGGCGCTCGGCTGCGGGGCCTACGTGGCGGCGCTGCGGCGGCTCGGGTCCGGCCCCTACCAGTCGCCTGCGATGGTGACCCTCGAGCGGCTCGAGGCCCTGGCCGCCGAGGGGACCGCTGCGCTCGACGAGGTCATCCTGCCCGTGGAGTCGGCGCTCGAGGACTGGCCGGGCATCCGCGTGCCCGAGGACATGGCCTACTACCTGCGCCAGGGGCAGGCGGTCCTGGTGCCGCGCGCTCCCACGCGGGGCTGGGTTCGCCTCTACGGGGGGGACGCCCGCCTGCTGGGTCTGGGGGAGGTGCTCGACGATGGGCGTATCGCGCCACGGCGGCTCTTCCACCCGCCGGCGTGAGGCCCCAGGACCAGGAAATCACCTGTTTCCACAAGGCCGTGGGGAGCCTTCGGCCTTGTGACACCACGGGGGCGCGGCTAGAATAGCCCGCTCGCCAGAACGACGACCCGGGAGTAGGAATTCGATGCCCCTCACAGCGCAGCGCAAGGCGGAGATTGTCACCCAGTACCAGCGTGGACCGGCGGACACGGGCTCGCCCGAGGTGCAGGTGGCGCTCCTCTCCGCGGAGATCAACGAGTTGTCCGAGCACTTCAAGGTGCACCTGCAGGACCACCACTCGCGGCAGGGTCTGCTGAGGAAGGTCAGCCGGCGCCGTCAGCTTCTCGATTACCTGCGACGCACGGACGTGGAGCGGTATCGGGACCTGATTGGCCGCCTCGGTCTTCGTCGCTAGCACGTCGCCCCGACGACCCCATTCAGGCCAGGAAAAACCATGCCCGTGATCAAGAAGTCCGTTCAATACGGCTCACGCACACTCACGCTCGAGACCGGCGAGATCGCCCGACAGGCCAGTGGTGCCGTCATGGCCGCGCTGGGGGATACCTCGGTGCTCGTCACGGTGGTCTGCTCCAAGGAGCCGTCGCCTGAACGGGACTTCCTGCCGCTCACGGTCGACTACCAGGAGCGCACCTACGCCGCGGGGCGGATCCCCGGCAGCTTCTTCCGTCGTGAGGGGCGGCCGAGCGAAAAGGAGATCCTCACCTCCCGCCTGATTGACCGGCCGATGCGGCCGCTGTTCCCCAAGGGGTTCACGCACGAGGTCCAGATCATCGCGACGGTGATGTCCCTCGAGCCCGAGGTCGATCCGGAGATCCCGGCCATGATCGGGGCCTCCGCGGCGGTCGCGCTGGCCGGAATTCCGTTCAACGGCCCCCTCGGCGCGGCCCGGGTCGGATACAAGGACGGGCAGCTCCTGCTCAATCCGACGTTCAGCGAGCTCAAGACCTCCCAGCTGGACCTGGTCGTGGCGGGCACCGACAGCGCGGTGCTGATGGTCGAGTCCGAGGCGCACGAACTGCCCGAAGCGGTCATGCTGGACGCCGTGATGTTCGGGCACGAGCAGTCCCAGAAGGTGGTCCGGCTGATCCGGGAGCTCGCCGCGGAGGTCGCCCCCAAGCCCTGGGGTTGGCAGCCGCCGGCCGCTCACACCGACGCACTGATGCAGGCCGTGGAAGGCCGGGCGGGTGCGGCGCTGCGGGAAGCCTACCGCATCGCGGAGAAGATGGACCGCTATGGGCGGTTGGACGCGCTGCGCTCCGATGTGGTGAAGGCCCTCAGCGAGGGCGATGCGCCTGCGTGGACCACCCAACAGGTGGCGGCGGCGCTGGGCAAGCTGGAGCGGGAGACCGTGCGCGGGCGTATCCTCGCGGGCGAGCCTCGGATCGATGGGCGCGACCGCAAGACCGTTCGTCCCATCAGCATCCGGGTCGGTGTGCTGCCGCGCACCCACGGGTCGGCCCTCTTCACGCGGGGGGAAACCCAGGCCCTGGTCATCACCACGCTCGGCACGGGGCGGGACGCCCAGATCGTCGACGCCATCGAGGGCGAGCGGCGCGAGCCCTTCATGCTGCACTACAACTTCCCGCCCTACAGCGTCGGTGAGATCGGGCGGGTCGGTGCCCCGAAGCGCCGCGAGATCGGTCACGGGCGGCTCGCCAAGCGCGGTTTGCAGGCGGTCATGCCGAACATGGAAGAGTACCCGTACGTCGTGCGGGTGGTCTCCGAGGTCACCGAATCGAACGGGTCGAGCTCGATGGCGACCGTGTGCGGCACCAGCCTGTCCTTGATGGACGCCGGGGTGCCCATCGGGGCGGGCGTCGCCGGCATCGCCATGGGGTTGGTCAAGGAGGGCGAACGTTTCACGGTCCTCTCGGACATCATGGGCGACGAGGACCACCTGGGGGACATGGACTTCAAGGTGGCCGGGACGCGCAAGGGCGTCACGGCGCTGCAGATGGACATCAAGATCGACGGGATCACCCGCGAGATCATGGACACGGCGCTCGGCCAGGCGCGTGATGGCCGACTGCACATCCTCGACAAGATGGAGGAAGTGATCCGTGAGCCGCGGCAGGAGATGTCCGACTACGCCCCGCGCATCATCACCCTGAAGATCAACCCGGAGAAGATCCGCGACGTGATCGGGAAGGGGGGGTCGACGATCCGGGCCCTCACCGAGGAGACCGGCACCACCATCGACATCAGCGACGACGGGACCGTGCGCATCGCGTCCGTGGACAGCGCGGCAAGCGCCGAGGCGCGCAGGCGCATCGAGCAGATCGCCGCGGACGTCGAGGTGGGGGTGATCTACGAAGGTCGGGTCGTCAAGCTCATGGATTTCGGGGCCTTCGTGACGATCCTTCCCGGCAAGGACGGGCTGCTGCACATCTCCCAGATCTCCCACGAGCGCGTCCAGAACGTGAGCGACCGCTTGAGCGAGGGCGACATCGTCCGCGTGAAGGTCCTCGAGGTCGACAAGCAGGGCCGTATCCGCCTCAGCATGAAGGCGGTCGAGCAGGAGGCCGAAGGCTGATACCGGCCCGGCCACTGACTGCGGAAGAGAGGGGCCCCCGTGGCCCCTTCTTTCTGATATGCATCCCGACCTCCTGACCCGCGCCTTCCCGTACCTCGCCGCCGTGTTGGCGGCCGTGGCCGTGACGGACCCCGACCTGTTCCTGCCCTGGCGGGAGGCCGTCGTCCCCCTCCTGGGGGTCGTCATGCTCGGTATGGGGCTCACCCTGAGTGCGGAGAGCTTCGCCGCGGTGGCCCGGCGGCCGGCGCTGGTCGCCCTGGGGGTGGGGCTGCAGTTCCTGGTGATGCCCCTGGCGGGCTGGCTCCTGGCCCTGCTGTTCGGGTTGCCGCCGCAGCTCGTGGCCGGCGTCGTGCTGGTCGGTGCGGCACCGGGGGGCACCGCCTCGAACGTCATCACCTACCTGGCGCGCGGGGACGTCGCCCTCTCGGTGACCCTGACGGCGTCCTCGACCCTGCTGTCTGTCGTCCTCACGCCGGCCCTCACCTGGCTCTACGTGGGGCGCACCGTACCGGTGCCGACCGCCGAGATGCTCCTCGGCGTCGTCCAGGTGGTGCTCGCGCCCGTCGCCCTCGGGGTGCTCCTGAACCGCTGGCTCGGCCGGCGCCTGGACACGGTGAGGGCCGTGTTCCCCGCGTTCTCGGTCAGCGCGATCTGTCTCATCATCGCCATCGTCGTGGCGACGAACCGCGAGGAGATCGGGCAGCTGGCGGCGGCCGCGGTGGCGGTCGTCGTCCTGCACAACCTGGTGGGGCTCGCCGCCGGTTACTGGGCCACGCGCTGGCTCGGCTACGGGGAGGCGCAGTGCCGCACGCTCGCCATCGAGGTGGGGATGCAGAACTCGGGCCTCGCCGCCACGCTCGCGATGAAGTATTTCACCGCGGCCGCCGCTCTCCCCGGCGCGGTCTTCAGCGTCTGGCACAACCTCTCGGGTGCGAGCCTGGCGGCGCACTGGGTGCGCCGCGATCGGGCGCGGGGGCTCACAGCGGAGAAGACCCCGGTCGGGTGAGGCGCGCCGCGATGGACGCGGTGACCCGTTCCTCGAGCCACCACTCCGCCTGCCACGGCCACGGGCCGCCGACGAAGCCCACGTGCCCCCCGTCCCGATAGACCTCGAGCGTCACCGCGGAGGGGACCTCGTCGCGGCCGGGCACGGCCGCGGGGGTCAGGAACGGGTCGTCCACCGCGTGCAGGATCAGCGTGGGCACACGGATCCCGGTCAGGTAGCGGCGGCTGCTCGAGCGCGCGTAGTAGTCGTCGGCGCTGGCGAAGCCGTGCAGGGGCGCGGTGACGAGGTCGTCGAAGGTGCGGAAATCGGGCGCCCGGGCGTGCGCGGCAAAGGCCGTGGGTAAGATGCCGCGCGCAACCTTCTCACGCACCCGGCGGGTCAGGCTGCGCATCAACCACCACTGGTAGAAGCGCGAGAACCCTCGCTCCAGACGGCGTGCGGCAGCGGCCAGGTCGAAGGGCACCGAGACCGCGACGGCGCAGTCGACGGGGGCGGACTGCCCCGTCTCGCCGAGCCATTTGAGCAGGACGTTGCCGCCCAGGGAGTAGCCCACGACCGCCAGGGGCTGGCCGGGGTGCCTGGCACGGAGGAGGGATACCACGTGGGCCAGGTCCCCCGTGTCTCCGGAGTGGTAACCCCGGGGCAACCGGTTGGGCTCCCCGCTGCAGCCCCGGAAGTGCATGAGCACCCCCGTCCAGCCCTGCGCGTGCACACGGGCCAGGAGTCCCCGGGCATAGTGCGAGCTCGACGACCCCTCGAGGCCGTGCAGAACCAGCACGAGCGGGGAGCCTTCCTCCGCGCGCCCTGTCCCCCCCTCTGGCCCCGCCCAGTCCAGGTCGAGGAAGTCACCGTCCGGCAGTTCCTGGCGCTCCCGGACCAGCGGGACCCGGGGAAGCCTCCGGGCCACGGCGGGCCACAGGGTCTGCAGATGGGGCGAAGGCAACCACCACGCCGGGCGGAACGGTTTGGTCCCGTCGGGATGCGGGGGTGCCTCGATCATGGATCCGGGCCCGGCCGCAGGTCCAGGTACCGGCTCGTGAGTCCCCCGTATCCGTCGATACGGCGGTCCCGCAGGAACGGCCAAGCGCGCCGGACCCGCTCGGTGCGCGAGAGGTCGACCGGTACCACCAACACCGCGGGCCGGTCGGCCGGGGCCCCGGCGAGCACCTCTCCCTGGGGCCCGCACGCGAAGCTCCCGCCCCAGAAACGCTGTCCCTGTCCGGGTGCCCCCGGGTCGGGCTCCAGGCCCACGCGGTTGCAGGCCGCGAGCGGGAGGCCGTTCGCGATGGCGTGGGCCCGCTGCACCGTGCGCCAGGCGTCGGTCTGGCGGGCCTGTTCCTCGGGCTCGTCCGCCGGGTCCCAGCCGATGGCCGTCGGGTAGAGGAGGATCTCGGCGCCGGCAAGCGCCATCAACCGGGCCGCCTCCGGGAACCACTGGTCCCAGCAGACGAGCACTCCCAGCCGTCCGAGCGAGGTGTCCACCGGGGCGAAGCCGAGGTCGCCGGGCGTGAAGTAATACTTTTCGTAATAGCCCGGGTCGTCCGGGATGTGCATCTTGCGGTAGCGCCCCACCAGACCCCTGTCGCGGTCCAGCACCACCGCGGTGTTGTGGAATAGCCCCGCTGCGCGACGCTCGAAGAGCGAGGCCACGATGACCACGTCGAGCTCCGCGGCGAGGAGCGCGAGGGCCGCGGTCCCGGGGCCGGGTACTGGCTCGGCGAGGTCGAAGGCGGTGGGGTCTTCCTGCTGGCAGAAATACCGGGTGCGGAAGAGCTCCTGGGTCAGGACCAGCCGCGCCCCGAGCCGGGTGGCCTCCCGCACGCCTTCCCGACACCGCTCGAAGTTCTCGGCAGGATCCTCGCCGCAGGCGTGCTGCACCAGGCCCAGCGTCAACGTGCGGTTCATGAAGGCCAGACTCCTCGTGGGATCTGCATGGTGGCACAGTGCAGGCTGCCGTGTTGGAGGACCAACGGCAGGCAGGGCACGCCCACCGCCACACGGTCCGGGAAGCAGCGTGCCAGCCGCTCGACGGCCTCGCGATCGGCAGGGTCGTCGTAGGTCGGTACGAGCACGGCCCCGTTCACGATCAGGAAATTGGCGTAGGTCACCGGCAGCCGCGCGCCCTCGGGGTCGTGGCGGGCCGCAGGCCAGGGCAGCGGCACGAGGCGGTAGGGCTGCCCGTCCCCCCGGCGCAGCGCGCGCAGCTCGGCCTCCATGGCGGAGAGCTCCGTGAAGTGAGAGTCACCGGGGTCCGGGCAGCGGACGTAGGCGATGGTGTCCGGGCTGCAGAAGCGCGCCAGGGTATCGACGTGGCCGTCGGTGTCGTCCCCTTCGAGACCGCCGTGGTCGAGCCAGAGCATGCGCTCCGCCCCGAGCAGCGGTAGCAGCTCGGCCCCGACCGTTGCCTCGGTGGCGCCCGGTGCGGCCCGGGCGAGCAGGCAGCGCCGCGTGGTGAGCACGGTCCCGGCGCCGTCGGAGTCGATGCTGCCGCCCTCCAGGACGATGGACGGGGTCAGGAGCGGGCTCTCGCCGAAGACCCCTTCGGCGTGCAGGCGGCGGGTGAGGGAATCGTCCAGGCGCGAGGCGTACTTCCCGCCCCACCCGTCGAAGGTGAAGTCGAGGAGGAGGGGCCTGCCGGCCTCGAAGACCGTGATCGGCCCGTAATCGCGCACCCAGGTGTCGTTGCTGGGGACGACCGGTAGACGGACTCGCTCCCGGGCGACGCCGGCCCGGGAGAGGCGTCCGGCGACGTGCCCGGCGAGCCGCTCGTCGGCGCAGGCGATGACGACGGGCTCCCATGCGGCGATGGAGGCCGCCAGGGCCACGTAGGCCTCCTCGACCTCCGCCAGCCGGGGCGCCCAGTCCGTCGCCGGGTGCGGCCAGGTGAGCAGTACCCCGTCCTGGGGCTCCCACTCGGCGGGCAGGCGCCGGCGGGTGGGCCGGGCCGTCCCAAGAGGGGCGGGCGGGAGTTCGGGACTGGGATGCGACTCGCTCACGCTCACCGGCTCCGGGTCATGGGGACCGGACGCCAGCGCCCGGCGGTTGCGGGAATGGTATCACCCGACTCGGCTATGCTTGCTTCGAGGGCGCTTGCCCCCGACGAGAAGGACCTCGCCGATGCGTCGCCCGGGACCCGACGACCCCCTGCACCTGCCTCTGCGTGCCTCTCGCGGGCTTGCCCTGTTCCTCGTCGCACTGCACGGGGGGGCCGCCGCGTGTGTGTGCCTGGCGTCGCTGCCGGGCGGGGTGCGTTGGGCCGGCCTCCTCGTCCTGGCCGTAAACCTGGGCCGTCACCTGCGCCGTCATGTCCTGCGCCGGGGGTCGCGCGCCGTGGTGGGCGTAGCGGCGGGCTCCGCGGGGGACTGGACGCTCGCGCTCGCGGACGGTCGTAGGGTCACCGTCGATCAACTCCCCGGGAGCCTGGCACACCCCTGGCTGGTGGTGCTGCACCTCAGGGAGAGGACAGGGGGTCGGCGCTGGTCCCTCCCGATCGCCCCCGACGCGCTCGACGCGGACACCCACCGCCGGTTACGCGTTCGGCTCAGCCTGCGGCCGGACGCGGGGCGCTTAGGCCAATCATCCGATGTCCGTGCAGACAGGACGGAGTAGACTGGGCGGGCCCATTCTGTCCTGATTACCGTGCGGGAGCGTCCATGGAGGTCTACTCCCTCGAAAAGCTCATCACCGAGGCCCGCCGGCTCGCCGCGGAGTACCGCCGGGCGACCGGCAAGTCCCTCGGCCTGGCGAGCGAGATCGCCCGCTACGATGCCGCGAGGCTACTGGGCCTGGAGCTCGTTCCCGTGCAGGAGGGAGTCGGTTACGACGCCCTGGGTCGGGGCCGGTGGGAAGGCCTCCGGGTCCAGGTCAAGGGCCGAGCCATCTTCGACGAAGGGAAGCCGGGCCAGCGTCTGGGGCAGGTGAAGTCCGGACAGGACTGGGACGTGCTGATGCTGGTGCTCCTGGACGAGGGCTTCGAGCCTTTCGAGATCCACGAGGCGGACCGGGACACCGTGCTCGAGGCCGTGGGCGAGTCCCGGGACAGCCGGCGCAGCCGCCGCGGCCCGTTGTCGGTGGCCCGGTTCAAGGCCATCGGCCGCCTCGTCTGGTCCCGGGCCAATGGTCTGGAGGACGACGGCTACTGGGAAAACCGGGCCAGCGGCTAGGGGCCGCGCCGGTGGGGGACGAGCTCGAGGCTCTGGTGGCCGAGCAACTCGGCGCGGGAGGGTCGCTGTCGCGGCTCGTTCCCGGCTTCGCCGTGCGCCCCGAACAGGTCGAGATGTCGCGCGCCGTGGCCCATGCGGTCAAGACGGGGCGGACCCTCGTCTGCGAGGCGGGCACCGGCACGGGCAAGACCTTCGCCTATCTCGTCCCGGCGCTTCTCTGCGGGCGGAGGGTCGTGCTCTCGACGGCGACCCGGAACCTGCAGGAGCAGCTCTTTCACCGGGACATCCCCCTGGTGCGGCGCGCCCTCGGCGCCACCGCGCGCGTGGCCCTGCTGAAGGGGCGGCAGAACTACCTCTGCCTCGATCGCCTGGAGCGGGGGGACCTCGCCCCGGTGGGGGCCAGCCGCCGCGAGCTGGCGGCCCTGGCCCGGGTGCGTGAGTGGTCCCGGACCACCCGCAGCGGGGACCTCGCGGAGCTGGTGGACCTGGCCGAGGATTCCCCCCTGCGGCGGGAGCTGACCTCGACGACCGACAACTGCCTCGGCCAGGACTGTCCCCACCTCGCGGACTGCCACGTGCTCCGGGCGCGGCATGCCGCGGCGGGGGCGGACGTGGTGGTGGTGAATCACCACCTGCTGCTGGCGGACCTGGCGCTGCGCCACGACGGGCTCGGGGAGGTCCTTCCTCCTTCAGAGGTGGTCGTGGTGGACGAGGCCCACCAACTGGGAGAGCTCGTGAGCGAGCTCTTCGGCGAGACCCTCGGAAGCCGGCAGCTCCTCGAGCTCGCCCGGGACGCAAGCCGCGCCCACGCCCGGGAGGCAGGAGACCTCCCGGGACTGGAGGCTGCCGCAGGGGCCCTGGACGACGCGGTGCACCGCCTGAGGGTGACCCTCGGTGCGGAGTCCCGCCGCGTGCCGTGGGAGGCCATCCTCCAGGCAGATGCTGGGACGGGCATCGGTTCGCTCGCAGGGGCCCTCGGGCGTCTGGAAGAGGCCCTGAAGTCCGCTGCGGAGAGGGGACCGGCCTTGGGCCAGTGTCATCGGCGCGCCGAGCGCTTCCGTCAGCGTCTGGAGTACATGACGGAGGCGGCGCCCGGGCAGCGGGTGCAGTGGCTGGAGGTCTTCCCCCGCGCGTTCGTGCTGCACGCGACCCCGCTCGAGATCGGTCCCGTCTTCGCGGCGCGGGCCCGCGCCAGGCGCTCGGCCTGGGTCTTCACCTCCGCGACGCTGGCGGTCGGAGGCAGCTTCGAGCACTTCTCCGGCACCCTCGGTCTCGCGGACCGCGACGAGGCTCTGTGGGGCAGCCCGTTCGACTACCGCAGGCAAGCGCTCTGTTACGTGCCGCCCGGCCTGCCGGACCCCAATGCCCCGGAGTACACGGCGCGCTGCACGGAGGCCGCTCTGCCGGTCCTCGAGGCGAGCCGTGGGCGGGCGTTCCTGCTCTTCACGAGTCACCGTGCGTTGCGGGAGGCGGCCCGGAGGCTCGGGGAGGCGGGCCGTTTCCCGCTGCTCGTACAGGGCGAGGCGCCCCGCTCGGAGCTGCTGCGCCGCTTCACGGAATCTCCGGGCGCGGTCCTGCTGGGGACCAGCAGCTTCTGGGAGGGCGTGGACGTGCGCGGGGAGGCGCTCTCCTGTGTCTTGATCGACCGTCTGCCCTTCGCGGTACCGGACGACCCGGTGGCGCGGGCACGCGCGGCGGCCCTCACGAGGGCCGGGGGAAATCCCTTCCTCGAGCTCCAGTTGCCCCAGGCGGTGCTCGCCCTGAAGCAGGGGGTCGGGCGCCTGATCCGTGACGTTCACGACCGGGGCGTGCTCGTGCTCTGCGACCCGCGGCTGCTGCAGAGAAGCTACGGCCAGGTGTTCCTGCAGAGCCTGCCGCCCTTCCCCCTGACCCGGCAGCTGGCAGACGTGCAGGCCTTTTTCGGGAGTGCGCCGTGAAGATCCTCGCCTTCGAGACGTCGACGGACGCCTGCTCGGTCGCCCTGCGACTTGGGGAAGAGACGCGGGAGCGCTTCGAGAAGGCCCCCCGCCGCCACGCCGAGCTGGTGCTCCCCATGGCCGAGAGCCTGCTCGCCGAGGCGGGGCTCGGGCCAGGGGACCTCGACGGGGTCGCGTTCGGGCGCGGACCCGGCTCCTTCACGGGGGTCCGCATCGCCGCTGCGGTGGTCCAGGGGGTGGCGTTCGCCACGGGACTACCGGTCGCACCGGTGTCGACGCTGCAGGCCCTGGCGGAGGGCGTCGCGCGCGAGACCGGGGAGGAGTCCGTGCTGGCGGTGCTCGACGCGCGGATGGGGGAGGTGTACTGGGGTGCCTACCGGCGGGCGGGCTCGGGGCGGATGGAGGTCGTCGTCGAGGACACCTTGAGCGCACCCGAGCGGGTCTCCCTGGCTGCGCCCGGACCGTGGGCAGTGGCGGGAGACGGCTGGGCGGCGTACTCGGAGATCCTGCGCTCGGGCCTCGGGGGGCGCGTGTCCCGCGAGCTTCCCGCGCGTCTGCCGAGGGCGAGGGACGTGGCGCACATCGGTGCCGACATCCTGAGGCGCGGCGCAGGCGTGCCGGCGGCGGCCGCCTTGCCCCTGTACCTTCGCGATCGGGTCGTGCACGTGTAGCATGGCCCGGAGACATCTCTAGACCGAGGTACCATGTTCAGGCCCCTGGAGCTCTTCGTCGGTCTGCGCTACACGCGGGCCAAGCGGCGCAACCACTTCATCTCGTTCATCAGCCTCACCTCGATGCTCGGCATCGCGCTCGGGGTGACGGCGCTCATCACCGTGCTGTCCGTGATGAACGGTTTCGAGAAGGAGTTGCGGGAGCGGATCCTCGGCATGGCGGCGCACGCCACGGTGTCCGGGCCCGAGGGGCGGCTCGAGGGTTGGCGGGAGGTTGCAGAGCGGCTCGCGGGCCAGCCGAGGCTGCTCGGTCTCGCGCCCTACGTCCAGGCGGAGGGGATGCTCACCGAGGGCGACACGGTCCGGGGGACCCGGGTCCGGGGAATACTCCCCGAGGCCGAGCCTCAGGTCTCCACCGTCGGGTCCCAGATGATCGAGGGCAGGCTCGAGGACCTGGTGCCCGGAGCGTTCGGAATGTTGCTGGGGAGGGACCTCGCGCGGGTGCTCGGCGTGGGGGTGGGCGACCGGGTCACCCTGGTGGCGCCCCAGGCAAGGGTCACCCCGGCGGGGGTGCTGCCGCGCCTGCGGCGTTTCACCGTGGTCGGCGTCTTCGCGGTGGGGATGTACGAGTACGACGCGGGCCTCGCCCTGATCCACATCGAGGACGCGGCGAAGCTCTTCGGCCTGGGCGACGCAGTGAGCGGCCTGCGGCTGCGGATCGACGACATGTTCGCGGCGCCCCGCGTGGCCCGGGAGGTGGCGGCGCAGCTTCCCGGGCGCTACTGGGTCTCCGACTGGACCCAACAGCACGCCAACTTCTTCCGCGCGGTGCGCACCGAGAAGACGGTGATGTTCGTGATCCTCACGCTGATCGTGGCCGTGGCCGCGTTCAACATCGTCTCGACGCTGGTCATGGTCGTGTCCGACAAGAAGTCCGACATCGCCATCCTGCGCACCCTGGGGGCGAGCCCCCGCAGCATCATGGGGATGTTCATGGTGCAGGGCTCGATCATCGGCGTGGTGGGGACCGTCCTCGGCGTCGTGGGCGGGGTGGCGCTCGCCCTGAACGTGGAGACGGTGGTCGCCGGCATCGAGCAGTTGTTCCGGGTCAAGTTCCTGTCGCCTGACGTGTACTACATCAGTGACCTGCCGTCCGACATGCACTGGGGCGACGTGGCACGCATCGCCCTGGTCGCACTCGTGCTCAGCCTGGGCGCGACCCTCTACCCCGCGTGGCGAGCGTCGCGCACCCAGCCGGCGGAGGCCCTTCGCTATGAGTGAGCCCGTCCTCGCCTGCCGGGGTCTGACCCGGGACTTCACCGAGGGCGGACTCTCGGTGCAGGTCCTGAAGGGGCTGGACCTCGTGATCGAGCCCGGGGAGCGGGTCGCCATCGTCGGGAGGTCCGGCTCGGGCAAGAGCACGCTGCTGCACCTGCTGGGCGGACTCGACACACCGACCCGGGGGCGGGTCTGGCTGGAGGGGCGCGATCTCGCCGCGCTCGGGGAGGTGGAGCGGGGACGGCTGCGCAACCGCTCGCTCGGTTTCGTCTACCAGTTCCACCATCTGCTCCCCGAGTTCACCGCCCTGGAGAACGTGGCCATGCCGTTGCTCATCCGCGGCGCGTTGCCGGCCGCGGCCGCAGAGGCGGCCAGCGACATGCTGTCGCGCGTGGGGCTCGGCGACCGCCTGGAGCACAAGCCGGGCGAGCTCTCGGGTGGGGAGCGCCAGCGCGCCGCGATCGCCAGGGCGTTGGTGACCTCCCCGCGGGCAGTTCTCGCCGACGAGCCGACGGGGAATCTGGACCGGGCAACGGCGGCCCAGGTGTACGACCTGATGCTCGAGCTGAACCGCGAGTCGGGGACCAGCCTGGTGGTGGTGACGCACGACGAGTCCATCGCGGCCCGTGCCGACCGGGTGCTGCACATGGTGGACGGACGACTGGAGGAGGGAGCGGGCCCGGACGCCGGGATGGGTGTGGCCGCGAGGGTCTGATACCCTTCCGGTAGTCCGGTAGTCCGGTAGTCCGGTAGTCCGG
>CALMKJ010000110.1 GCA_937867305.1 uncultured Ectothiorhodospiraceae bacterium
TGCCGGGCGAGGCGGCTGACGCCGAGGAGCTCCTCTTCCCGCTGAACCGGCTGATCCTGGACCTCGCGGGTTACCTGCGGGCCGTGGCGGGGGCGGTCGAGCGGGTGACCGTCGTGCTCGAGCACGCCAGGGGTCCCGCCACTTGCCTGGACATCGGCCTGGCGGGTCCCTCCCGGAGCGCCCCTCACCTGCAGCTGCTCCTGCGCGAGCGCGTGCGGCAGGTGCTCTTGCCCTCCCCGGTGGAGGGTCTTGCCCTGAAGGCGGACCGCGTCGTTCAGCTGGCGGGGAGCAGCCTCGACCTGTTCGATGCAACCGAGCGCTCCGAGGAGGGGTGGCAGCAGCTGGTCGACCGTCTCCGGGTGCGCCTGGGCCCCGAGGCCGTCCACGGCCTGTCCGCGCTCCCGGACCATCGTCCGGAGCGGGCCTGGTGTCCCCGCGCGGGGGAAGGGGAGACGGCGGGACCCCGCCCCGGGCGGCGGCCCCTCTGGCTCCTGGACGCTCCGCGGGCCCTGGAAACCTCGGAGGGCCGGCCCCGCTGGGGTGGGGCGCTCGTGCTGCGGGAGGGACCGGAGCGCATCGAAGGGGGTTGGTGGGACGGCGAGGACGTCGCCCGCGATTACTACGTGGCCGAGAGCGAGGCCGGTGAGCGTCTCTGGGTCTACCGTGACCGTTCCCCGCCCCACGGCTGGTTCCTGCACGGACTGTTCGGTTGAGCGATTGCCGGGTCTACCGCAGGGGCGCAGAGGCGCAGAGACGCAAATCAGCGATTGCCGTGTCACTGGGTTACGCCGAGCTGCATTGCCTCAGCAACTTCACCTTCCTGCGGGGGGCCTCGCACCCCGAGGAGCTGGTGGAGCGGGCGGTCGAGCTCGGCTACGAGGCCCTTGCCCTGACCGACGAGTGCTCGCTCGCCGGTGTGGTGCGTGCCCACGGAGCGGCGAAGGCGAGGGGGTTGAAGCTCCTAATCGGCAGCGAGGTGCGGCTTGCCGACGGACCGGCGCTGGTCCTGCTCGCCACCGACCGGGGTGGCTACGGCAACCTGTCGCAGCTCGTCACTTTAGGCCGGCGCCAGTCCGTGAAGGGAGGCTACCGACTGGAGTGGGCGGACCTCGCCGGGGGGCTCCCGGGCTGCCTCGCGCTGCTGCTTCCCGGCCCGGGCACGACCGTGGCCGAGGCCCGGCGGGTGGCCGGGCGTTTTGCCGGCCGGGCCTGGCTTGCGGTCGAGCTCTCCCGGGGTCCCGACGACCACCAATGGCTCGCGCACTGCCAGGCCCTCGCCGGGGCGGCCGGTCTGCCGGTGGTCGCCGCGGGCGACGTGCACATGCACGAGCGGGGACGCCGGGAACTGCAGGACACGCTCACGGCCATCCGTCTGGGGGTGACGCTGGCCGAGGCGGGATACGCCCTGCACCCCAACGGGGAGCGGCACCTGCGCCCGCGGCAGGTGCTCGAACGCATCTACCCGCCCGCGCTCCTGGCCGAATCCGTTGCCGTGGCCGGGCGTTGCGACTTTTCCCTCGACTGCCTGCGCTACGAGTACCCGGAGGAGCTGGTGCCGCCGGGCGAGACACCGACGAGTCACCTGCGCCGACTGACGGAGGAGGGGATGCACGCCCGGTGGCCGGACGGCGCGCCCCGAAGGGTGCGGGAGCTCGTGGAGCACGAGCTTGCCCTCATCGCCGACCTCGCCTACGAGCCCTATTTCCTCACGGTGCACGACATCGTCCGCTTCGCCCGGGGCCGGGGGATCCTGTGCCAGGGCCGGGGCTCGGCGGCCAACTCCGCGGTCTGCTTCTGCCTCGGGATCACCGAGGTCGACCCCGCGCGCTCGCAGATGCTGTTCGAGCGCTTCATCTCGCGCGAGCGCGACGAGCCGCCCGACATCGACGTCGATTTCGAGCACGAGCGGCGGGAAGAGGTGATCCAGTACGTGTACGGCAAGTACGGCCGGGACCGGGCCGCGCTCACGGGATCGGTCATCACTTACCGGCCCCGCAGCGCGGTGCGCGACGCGGGCAAGGCGCTCGGGCTGGCGGCCGAGCAGGTCGACCAGCTGGCGAAGTCCCTGCACGGGTGGGACGGCAAGACGTTGGCGGACGAGCGGCTCGCCGAGGTGGGTCTCGACCCACGAAGTCCCGTGTTGGTCCGTCTGGCCCGCGTGCTCCGCGACCTCGTGGGCTTCCCCCGCCACCTCTCCCAGCACGTGGGCGGCTTCGTGGTCTCGCGGGGCCCGCTCT
>CALMKJ010000111.1 GCA_937867305.1 uncultured Ectothiorhodospiraceae bacterium
AGACGAGCCTACAGGGACGTACTTGCGGCGTGTCCCGCAAGCCCCTGCCCACCCCCTGCCCTGGTCGCCCGTCGCTGGGCGACGCTCCCTGGCCGCCACGCCCCAGTCACCACTCGCCAGTCGCTAGTCGTCAGTCGCCAGTCGTCAGTCGAAGGGGTGCTGCAGGACGATGGTCTCGTTGCGATCGGGACCCGTGGAGACGATGGCCAGGGGCGCGCCCGAGAGCTCCGCCAGCCGACCGAGGTACGCGCGGGCCGCCGCCGGCAGGTCTTCGTAGCGGGTGATCCCGACCGTCGACTCGCTCCAGCCCGGCATCTCCTCGTAGACCGGCTCGACCTCCGCCATGGCCTCCGCACCGCTCGGGGGCGTATCCCGCACCTCCCCCGCGTGTGCGTAGCCCACGCAGACCTGGATCGACTCCAGGCCATCCAGCACGTCGAGCTTCGTGACGCAGAGCCCGGTCACGCTGTTGACGCGCACCGACCGGCGCAGCGCCACCGCGTCGAACCAGCCGCAGCGGCGCGCCCGGCCGGTCGTCGCCCCGAACTCCCGGCCGCGCTCCGCGATCCGCACGCCCGTCTCGTCGAAGAGCTCCGTCGGGAACGGGCCACCACCGACGCGGGTCGTGTAGGCCTTCGTGATGCCAAGCACGTAGTCGATCTCCCGCGGCCCGACCCCGCTCCCCGTCGCCGCCCCGCCGGCGGTCGTGTTCGAGGAGGTCACGAAGGGGTAGGTCCCGTGGTCGATGTCGAGGAAGGCCCCCTGGGCGCCCTCGAAGAGGATGCTCTCGCCCCGGGCGATCGCCTCGTGGAGCAAGTGAGGAACGTCGGCGGCGAGCGGCGCCAGTTCGTCGACCATGGCCATGGATTCGTCCAGCACGCGCTGGAAGTCGATTCGCTCGGCCTTGAAGTAGTGCTGGAGCGCGAAGTTGTGATAGTCGAGCACCTCCCCCAGCCGGGCCGCAAAACGCTCCCGGTGGAACAGGTCACCGAAGCGGAGCGCCCGGCGCGCCACCTTGTCCTCGTACGCGGGGCCGATGCCCCGCCCCGTGGTGCCGATGGCCGAGGTGCCCCGGGCATTCTCGCGCGCCCGGTCCAGGGCCGCGTGGTACGGCAGGATCAGGGTGCAGGCGTCGCTCACCTTGAGCCGCTCGCGCACCGGGACACCCCGGGACTCGAGCCGCCCGATCTCGCCGAGCAGGGCGTCCGGGGCCAGCACCACCCCGTTCCCCACGTAACAGGTGACCCCCGGGCGCAGGATGCCCGAGGGCACCAGGTGCAGAACGGTCTTCTCCCCGCCGATCACGAGCGTGTGGCCGGCGTTGTGCCCACCCTGGAAGCGCACCACGTGCTGCGCGCGCTCCGTCAGGAGGTCGACGACCTTACCCTTGCCCTCGTCGCCCCACTGGGTCCCGACGACTACGACGTTCTTTCCCATGACCTCCACCTTTCCTCAGGCCTTCGCACCACACCGAGACCTCAGCCGGGCTCCCGGACAAAAGGGGTAGACAGCGCCTCGACCACCCAGCGCCCCTCGCGCTCCACCAGCACGCGGTCACAGCCGAGCTCTCCCGGGTCGGCGGGCGCTCCCGGCAGGGCGCTCACGACCCGCTCGCCGGCAGCCCGCAGGTCCCGCACCGCGGCGAGCAAAGCGCGCGCGTCCGACCAGGGCGCCAGCACCCCGAGGCGCGGGGCGGGCGCCTGCACGTCGCCCAGCGCGATCAGGGTCATCAGGTCCGTGCTGAAGCCCCGCGCCGGCCGCGCCCGGCCGAACACGCGGCCCACCTCGTCGTAGCGCCCGCCACGCGCCACCTCCTGGCCGTGCCCGGGGACGAACGCGGCGAACACCAGGCCCGTGTGGTAACGGTACCCCCGCAGCTCCGCCAGGTCGAAATGGAGCGGCACGTCGGGCATGCGCGCGGCCATCGCCCGCGCCACCTGGTCGAGGTCGCTCAGGCAGGCTCGCACGGCCTCCCCTGCCCCGGCGAGCACTGCGGCCGCCTCGCCGAGGACCTCGCGGCCGCCGTTCAGCAGGGGCAGCGCGGCCAGCCGCGCGCGCACCGGCTCGGGCAGCTCCCAGCGCGCGAGCCACTCCTGCACCTCCGGGACCGCCTTGCGCTGGAGCGCGTCGAAGAGCTGCCGCTCCCGCTCGGCGTCGAGGCCCGCCTCCCGGGCGAGCCCCCGGAACACCCCGACGTGCCCGAGGTCCACGTGCACCTGGCGCACCCCGGCGGCGGCGAGCGTCTCCAGCATCAGGCAGAGCACCTCGACGTCGCTCTCCATCCCGCCGTGCCCGTAGAGTTCCGCGCCGACCTGGATCGGGCTGCGGCTGCGGGCAAGCCCGTCCGGGAGGGTGTGCAGCACCGTGCCGAGGTAACACAGGCGCACCGGCCCCGCCCGGCGCAGGCTGTGGGCGTCGATGCGGGCCACCTGGGGCGTCATGTCCGCCCGCACCCCCATCAGCCGGCCGGTCAACTGGTCCGTGAGCTTGAAGGTCTGCAGGTCGAGGTCCCCGCCCGTGCCCGTGAGCAGAGACTCCAGGTACTCGACGAAGGGGGGCACGACGAGCTCGTAGCCCCAGCGCTCGAAGAGGTCGATCAACCGACGCCGGGCCCGCTCGAGCGCGGCGGCCTCCGCCGGGAGCACCTCGGCGATGCCTTCGGGCAGCAGCCAGCGGTCGCGGGCGCTCATCAGCGGACCAGATTCAGGATCAGGAGGCCCAGCAGCATGCTGGAGAGCCCGGTGAACCGCAGGGCGCCGTCACTCATCCCCTCGACCCTGGCCAGGGTCCTGCGCAGGGTCGCCGGACTGACGAACGGCATCAGGCCCTCGAAGACGAACACGAGGGCCACCGCGGCAAGGAGGTCGTCCCACATGGCTGCTCCGTTGCGCCGGGTCCATTCGGAG
>CALMKJ010000112.1 GCA_937867305.1 uncultured Ectothiorhodospiraceae bacterium
ACGCTCAGGAGCTTGCGCGGGGGCAGGACGCGCTCGGCGATGGCCTCGCGCAGGGCCTCGAGCCCGAGGCCTGCGGTGGCCGAGACCCAGACCTGCCGCGGCAACCCCTCCCCGTCCCGGGCCACGCGGGGCTCGACCCCGGGGCAGCGGTCGACCTTGTTCAGCACCTCGAGCTGGGGGACGTCCCCCGCTCCGATCTCCTCGAGCACCCGCCGGACCTGCTCGGCCTTCACCTCACGCTCCGGGTCGGAGGCGTCGACGACGAGCAGAAGCAGGTCCGCCTCCCGGGTCTCCTCCAGGGTGGAGCGGAAGGCGGCCACCAGGTCGTGGGGCAGGTGGCGGATGAAGCCCACCGTGTCGGCCAGGATCACCGCGCGGCCGCCGGGGAGGTCCAGGCGGCGCAGGGTCGGGTCGAGGGTCGCGAAGAGCTGGTCGGCCACCAGAACGCCCGCACCGGTCAGGCGGTTGAAGAGCGTGGATTTCCCCGCGTTCGTGTAGCCCACCAGCGACACGGTGGGCAGCTCGGCGCGGCGCCGGCCCCGCCGCTGCTGGGAGCGCTGGCGCTCCAGGCGCTCGAGCTCGCGCCTGATCTGCTGGATGCGCAGCGAGACCAGGCGCCGGTCCGTCTCGAGCTGCTTCTCGCCGGGCCCGCGCAGGCCGATGCCGCCGCGCTGGCGCTCCAGGTGGGTCCACCCGCGGACCAGCCGGGTCGAGAGGTGACGGAGCTGGGCCAGCTCGACCTGCAGCTTGCCCTCGAAGGACCGGGCGCGCTGCGCGAAGATGTCGAGGATCAGGCCCGTGCGGTCGACGGTGCGACAGGAGAAGAAGCGCTCGAGGTTGCGCTCCTGTCCCGGGGTCAACGCGTGATTGACGAGGACGAGGTCGGCGCCCGAGGCCTCGACGGCCGCCCTGACCTCCTCGGCCTTGCCGCTGCCAACGAAGAGACGGGGATCGGGGCGCTCCCGCACCCCGCTGACCTCGGCAACCGCCTCGACGCCCGCCGAGACCGCGAGCGAGCGCAACTCCTCGAGGTCTTCGCCCTGCGCCTCCCCGTCCGGGAACCGGACGTGCACGAGGACCGCGCGGTCTCCCCCCCGGGGTCGCTCAAACAAGCGCTCGAGACCCTCTGGCAGGCGTCGTGATCAGCCCTCTTCCTCCTCCGCCTCCGGGGCCTCGTCCGCACCCCGGGGCAACTTGACGTTGCGCGCCGGGACCACCGTCGAGATGGCGTGCTTGTAGACCATCTGGTTCACGGAGTTGCGCAGCAGCACGACGAACTGGTCGAACGATTCGATCTGGCCCTGCAACTTGATGCCGTTGACCAGGTAGATCGACACCGGCACCCGCTCCTTGCGAAGCTGGTTCAGGAACGGGTCCTGCAACGACTGGCCCTTACTCATGGAAACGTGCCCCCGTATCTTGTCCTTCTGTGTCTTTCTGCCGGCCTGAACCGCGCCACCGAATTAGTTTACCACCGAAGGAGGATAAACGCTCCTCTTGGCACGGAGGATGAGAAGCGCAGGTGCGTCAGGAAAGGCCCTGCCGGGCGAGAAAACCGAGGACGAGGTCCCAGGCGCCAGGCGCAAAGGGGTCGACCCGCAAGGCCCCGGTCTCCCCCCGCAACCACGTCAGCTGGCGCTTCGCGAGGCCTCGCGTGGCCGCCACGGCTCGGGCGATCATGGTCTCCCGGTCGGTCTCCCCCGCCAGGAAGGCCCACACCTGGCGGTAGCCGACCGCACGCATCGACGGCAGGTCCGGCGACAGGTCCCCCCGGGACCGCAGGCGCTCCACCTCGGCCACGAGGCCGGCCTCGAGCATTGCCCGGAAGCGGGCCTCGATCCGCGCGTGCAGGGCCGCGCGGTCGACCGGCTCGAGCACGACCTTGACGACCCGGTAGGGCAGCACGGAACCGGGCGACTGCGTGAGCAGCTCGCTCATCGGCCGCCCCGTCAGCTCCCGGACCTCGAGGGCACGCTGGATGCGCTGGGGGTCGTTGGCGTGGATGCGGGCGGCAGCCGGGGGGTCGAGCGCGGCCAGCCGCGCGTGGAGCGCGGGCCAGCCGTGCGCCCTGCCCTCCTCGGCGAGGCGCCGGCGCACCTCCGGGTCCGCGGGTGGCAGCGCCGAGAGCCCCCGCTCGAGGGCGCGAAAGTAGAGGCCGGTGCCACCCACCAGCAGGGGCAGCCGTCCCTCCCGGCGCACGGCCAAGATGGCGTCGAGGGCGTCGCGCCGGAACTCGGCGGCCGAATAGGACTCCCGCGGGTCGCGCAGGTCGATGAGCCGGTGGGGAGCCCGTGCCAGCACTTCGGGGCCGGGCTTGGCGGTGCCGATGTCCATTCCCCGGTAGACGAGCGCCGAGTCGACACTGACGATCCCGCAGCCCAGGCGCTCCACGAGGTGCACCGCCAGGTCGGTCTTGCCCGCGCCCGTCGGCCCCATCAGGAAGACGACGGGCGGGGCGGCCGCCCCCGGGGGGCCGGGGGTCACGGTCCGCGGCCCCCGTCGGGGGCGCCGAGCAGGCGTTCCAGGGCCTGCGCGGTCACCTGGGCGACCAGCCCGGGTGGGCGTTCGTGCTCGGGGAGGGCGTCGAGGGCCCGCAGCAGCGCGTCCACCTGCCCGGGGGCCGACAAGGAACCGGTCCCCGCCGCCGCGGCGGACTCGACCAGGGCACCCACCAGGAGCTCCCGCGGCGCCGACCTCCCGGCGTCCGCGAGCGCCCGGAGCACCCCCATCGCCAGCCGGGCGGGGTCGGCGTCGTGCACCGCCGCGGGCACCCGGCGCACCAGCACCACTGCGGGTCCCGAACGGCTCAGGTCGAGCCCGATGGAGGCGCAGAGCGCCCCGCAGGACTCCGCGGCCTCCGCTTCTTCCGGCCCGACGCTCACCGACACCGGGACCAGGAGCGGACGGGAGGGCGGTTCGTCCGCTGCCAGCGCGGCCTCCACCCCCCGGCGCGCCAGGTGCACGGCCAGGGCCCGCAGGTCCACCAGGGAGAGACCCCGGGGGTCCTCGGCAAGCAGGAAGCGGTCGAGGACGACACCCAGGACCCGCCGGGGCGCGGGCGGCACGCCCTCGCCCGGCGGCAGCCACTGCCGCAGCCGGGACTCGGAGACTCCCCGAGGGTATGCGGGCGCCGCCTCGCGCAGCACCGCGCCGACGAGCGGGGGTCCCGCGGGTGCGCCGGGCCGGCCGGTGCCCTCGTCCCCCGCCTCCGGGGCGCCGTCCAGGGCCCGCGCCACCGCCCGCGCGACGAAATCGTGGACCAGCCTCGGCTCCCGGAAGCGCACCTCCTGCTTGGTGGGGTGCACGTTGACGTCGACCTCCTCGGGGTCCACCGAGAGGTACAGCACGTAGGCAGGGTGGCGGCCCGGGTATACCCGGTCCTGATAGACCTCGCGCAGGGCATGCACCAGCACCCGGTCCCGCACCGGGCGCCCGTTCAGGAAGAGATACTGGACGT
>CALMKJ010000113.1 GCA_937867305.1 uncultured Ectothiorhodospiraceae bacterium
TCCAGGTGGCCCGCAGGACCGTCGCCAAATACCGGGAGGGGATGGCCATCCCTCCTTCGAGTGAACGCAAGCGGCTGGCCTAGGCGGGCCAGAAAGGAGTGCGGCTATGCAGATCACGGTGAGTGGACACCACGTGGAGGTGACTTCTTCGCTGCGGGAGTACGTCGAGAGCAAGCTGCAGCGACTGGAGCGGCACTTCGATCACCTCACGACTGTCCACGTCGTCCTGAGCGTCGAGAAGCTCCGCCAGAAGGCCGAGGCCACGCTGCACCTGGCGGGGGCCAACCTCTTCGCCGACGCGATCGAGGACGACATGTACGCGGCCATCGACGCGCTCGCCGACAAGCTCGACCGGCAGGTCAAGCGCCACAAGGAGCGCAAGACCGAGCATCGCGCCACCCCCGGCGCGAAGGCCCCGGAAGCCTGAGTCTCGGACGCCGGCGGGCCGTTCGGCCCGCCGGCCTCTCTCCATGTCCCATCGGGTCTCGGATATCCTCACCGCGGACCGGACGGCCTGCGAGGTCGAGGTCGCGAGCAAGAAGCGCGCGCTCGAGAAGGTCTCCGAGCTGATCGCGTCCGCCGACCCCGCGCTCAGCGCAGGCCCGGTGTTCGATTGCCTCCTCGCCCGGGAGCGCCTGGGCAGCACGGGGCTCGGCCACGGCGTCGGCCTTCCCCACGGGCGGCTCAAGCAGCTCACCCAGCCGATCGGCGCCTTCGTGCGGCTCGTCTCCGGCGTGGACTACGACGCCGTCGACCGGGAGCCGGTGGACCTGCTCTTCGGGCTGCTCCTGCCCGATGGCGCGCCGGAGACCAATCTCGAGCTGCTCGCCTCGCTGGCGGAGCTCTTCGACGACTCCGGGCTGAGGGAGCGGCTGCGGGCGACCGACCGCTGCCAGGCCCTCTTCGAGCTCATCACGCGCGCGAAGGACGGGGACTAGGCGTGTCGGCCCCCGTCGTCACGGTCCCCGGTGTGCTGGTCGAGGTCCTGGGCGAGGGGGTCCTGCTGACCGGGGCCTCCGGAGTCGGCAAGAGCGAGCTGGCCCTCGAGCTCGTCAGCCGGGGGGCGCGGCTCGTCGTCGACGACGCCCCGGAGTTCCGGCGGTTGGAGGACTCGTCCCTCGAGGGCTCCTGTCCCGAGGAGGGGCTCGGGGACTTCCTGGCCCACCGCGAGCTGGGGATCCTGAACGTGCGGGAGCTGCTGGGAGCGGGGGCTGTCCGCTCCCGGGGCCGGCTGGAGCTGATCGTGGAGCTGCGCCGCCCACCGGCGAGCGGCATCGTCGACGAGGGTCCCTGCCTCGGACTCTGTTACGAGACCCGGGAGGTGCTCGGCGTCCCGGTCCCGGCGGTGCGGCTGTGGTCGCGCGCCGGGCGCAATCTCGCGGTCCTCGTGGAGATGCTGGTGCGCAGTCACCGGCTGCGCAGGGCCGGCTACGACGCCTATGCCGATTTCACGCGGCGCCAGGAGGCGCTGATGGCCGGGCGCGCAGGGGAGGGCTGAGGGGTGCGCCTCGTGGTGGTGAGCGGTCTGTCCGGCGCCGGCAAGAGCGTCGCCCTGCACGCGCTCGAGGACCTCGGCTACTACTGCATCGACAACCTGCCCGCCGACCTGCTGCCCGCCTTCGCCGCGCAGATGGCGAGCCCCGAGAGGCCGGTCTACGAGAACGCCGCGGTGGGCATCGACGCCCGCAACCCCTCGCGGTCGCTGGAGCGGCTGCCCGGCATCCTGAGCGAGCTGCGCGCGAAGGGGATGGAGTGCCAGCTGCTCTTCTTCGATGCCGAGGAACCCATCCTCATCAAGCGCTACAGCGAGACGCGCCGGCGCCACCCGTTGACGAGCGGCGAGGTCTCGCTGGCGGAGGCGATCGGCCGGGAGCGTGAGCTGCTGGAGCCGCTCGCCAGCTCGGCCGACCTGCGCATCGACACCAGCCTCACGAGCCTGCACCAGCTGCGCGACATCATCCGCCTGCGCCTGGCGAGCAGCCCGCCGGGGACGCTGTCGGTGCTGTTCGTTTCGTTCGGGTTCAAGCACGGCGTGCCGCGGGACGCGGACTTCGTCTTCGACCTGCGCTGCCTGCCCAACCCGCACTGGGAGCCGCACCTGCGCCCGTTCACCGGG
This sequence comes from uncultured Ectothiorhodospiraceae bacterium, assembly GCA_937867305.1. Classification (GTDB taxonomy): domain Bacteria; phylum Pseudomonadota; class Gammaproteobacteria; order JAABTG01; family JAABTG01; genus JAGNLM01. The sequence goes on from CALMKJ010000113.1 coordinate 2,117, forward strand.
CGTGACGCGCCGGTCGTCGAATACCTCTCCCGCGATCCCCTGGTCACGGAGATGGAGGCGTCCATCGCGTCCTTCCTGGAGACCTGGCTCCCACGCTTCCAGGCCGAGAGCCGGCCCTACCTCACGGTGGCGCTGGGCTGCACGGGCGGCCAGCACCGCTCCGTGTACATGGCCGAGAAGCTCGCCGACCGGTTCCGCCAGGACGCGCGCTGGTCCGTCATCCTCCGCCACCGGGAGCTTGCGTGACACCCCCGCGATGAGCACCGCGGGGGCGGGCGGAAGGCCTATTTTCCCTCTGCCTTCATCTTCTCCAGGCGTTCCCGGGCGAGGCGGCCCTGGGGGGTGGTGGGGTAGCGGGTCGCCACCTCCTCCAGTGCCTTCCTGGCGCGCTCGGTCTCGCCCGTCTCCGCGTAGATGAGTCCCACCTTCAGCTTCGCGTGGCTCACCTTGGCGCTGTCGGGGTAGGACTGCACGAGCTTGTTGAACTCCGCCATCGCCGGCTGGAACTGGCGATTCACGTAATAGCTCTCGCCGAGCCAGTACTGGGCGTTGTCCGAGTAGGGCCCGGAGGGATAGGTCTTGAGAAAGGCGCCGAAGGCCTTGGCGGCCTGGTCGTAGCGGCCTTCCTTGAGCAGGCCGAAGGCCTGCTGGTACTGGTTCTGCTCCTTCAGCGGGTCGGCACCGGCGGCCGCTGCCGCGGGAGCTGCCGCCCCTGGAGCCGGCCCGGCGGAGGCCGCCGGCCCCGCGGAGGGTCCCGCAGCGGCCCCCGCGGACGGTGTCTGAGCCCCTGCACCCCCGGTTCCAGTCCCCGCGCCTGGCCGCTGCGAGGGCGCAGACCCCGAAGCCGCGGCGCCCCCTGCGGCAGCGGAGGCCGCCCCCGCAGGTGTGGCGGACGCCCCGCCCCCTTCCAGCCGCTTCAGGCGGCGGTCGAGGTCGAGGAAGAGCTCCTTCTGGCGCCGGGAGAGGTCAGACACGGCGCCGGAGTGGTCCTCGACCTCCCCGCGCAGCTCGCGTACCTCACGGGTGAGCCGGTCGAGCCGGTCCAGCATGTCCACCAGCGTGTTGCTGTCCAGCAGGCGCTCCAGGCGCCCGAGGCGGTCTTCGACCGACATGCGGCCCTGGCCCGGCGCGAGGCCGGGCGCCAGGGCGGCCAGCACCGCAGCGGACAGCGGCAGCAGTACCCCGTAGCGGATCCCGCGAGCCATCGTCAGCGCGACCCGTAGACGATCTCGACCCGCCGGTTCAGCGACCAGGCCGACTCGTCGCCGCCGTCGGCGGCGGGCTTCTCTTCGCCGAAGCTCACCGCGCGCAGCTGGTTGCCCCCGGCGCCGTAGGCGGTCATGAGCCGGCGCACCGCCTGGGCCCTGCGCTCGCCGAGACCGAGGTTGTACTCGCGCGAGCCGCGCTCGTCGGTGTTCCCTTCCAGGGTCGCGGCGGCGCGTTTCTCGGACAGGTAGGCGGCGTGGGCCTCCAGCGTGGCGCGGTACTCGTCCCGTACCTCGTCACTGTCGTAGTCGAAGTAGATGACCCGCTTGGAGAGCGGGCTCGTGGGGTCGTCGACCGACTTGCCGCGCCAGCTCCCCGCAAGCCCGGAGGCCCCGCCGGCACCACCGATTCCGCCGATTCCGCGAACGCGGCCCCCGGCATCGTCCAGGCCGGAGGTCGAGACCGACGACCCCGCCGCCCGGTCTTCCACGGCGATGCCTTCGTCGTCCTGGGTGCCCACGGTCTGGCACGCGGCCAGGGGGATTAGCAAGGAGGCGATCAACAACGGTTTCCAGGGTCTCGCAGACATGGGGTTCTCCTGCAGGATTTGGTTTTCAGTCGAGGAAGGGGGACCACGCGGGCTCGCGCACGGTGCCCGAGCTGACGCTGAGACGCTGGCGCACACGGCCGTCCACCGACACGGCCTCCAGGGTCCCGCCGCGTCCGCCGCTGGCGTAGAGCACCATCGAGCCGTTCGGCGAGAAGCTCGGCGACTCGTCGAGCCGGGTTTCGGTGAGCACACGCATCGCCCCGGTGTCGAGGTCCAGCAGGCCGATGCGGTAGCTCCCGCGCGCGCCGTGGATCATGGCGACCCGCTTGCCGTCGGGCGAATGGACCGCGCGCGCGTTGTAATCGCCCTCGAAGGTGATTCGCCGGGCGGCCCCGCCCCCGCTCGCGACCCGGTAGATCTGGGGTTTGCCGCCCCGGTCGGAGGTGAAGACGAGCGAGCCGCCGTCCGGGGCCCAGTTCGGCTCGGTGTCGATGGCCGGATTGTCGGTCAGGCGCAGGAGCTGGCGGGTGGCGATGTCCAGGACGTAGACGTCCGGGTTGCCGTCACGCGAGAGCGTGAGGGCGAGGCGCGTCCCGTCGGGGGACCACGCCGGGGCGCTGTTGATGCCTTCGAAGGAGGCCACGCGCTCGCGTCGTCCGCTCGCCAGGTCCTGGACGTAGACGGCCGAGCCGCCGTCCTCGAAGGACACGTAGGCGATCCGGCGCCCGTCCGGGGACCAGGCCGGAGAGAGGATGGGCTGGCCCGACTCGAGGACCGTGTGGGGGCTGGCCCCGTCGCTGTCGGCGACCTCGAGCGAGTAGCGCCGGTTGCCGGTCGCCCCGCGGGACTCGGTGACGTAGGCGACGCGGGTGGCGAAGGCGCCCCGCTCTCCCGTCAGCTTCTCGTAGATGAGGTCGGCCACCTTGTGGGCGGCGCGGCGCAGGGTGTCGTTGCGCGCCGGGATGGCGTACCCGGCGAGCTGCTGCCCCTTGAACACGTCGAGGAGATGGAACTCGACGCTGTACGCACTGCCCTCCGGCCGCACCCGGCCGACCACCAGGTTCTCGGTGCCGAGCTTGCGCCAGTCGCCGAAATCCACCTGGCTCGCCTCGGCGGGCCGCGCCGGCAGGTCGCTCTCCGGGATGGGCGCGAAGCGGCCGGTGCGGGCCAGGTCCGCTGCGACGACCTCCGCGACGTCCACGGGCAGCGCCCCGTTGACGGCGAACGGCACGATGGCGATCGGTTGCGCCCCCTCGGTGCCCTGGGTGATGCGGATGGTGAGAACCGCCGCGGCATCCCGCGCGCCCGTGGTCAGCAGGGCCACGGCCCACAAGACTTGCAGTAGGGGTCTGCGCACTCTCATTTCTCCGGCTCGAAGCTGAACTCGATCTCCTGGGCGAACAACGAGGCGTCCCGCGGCCGCGGCAGGGGCGAAGCCTTCAGCACAGCCCTTTCGACCGACTGATCGAAGGCCGTGTTCCCGCTGCTCTGCACGATCCGCACTTCGACCACCTCGCCTCCGGGGATCTGGCGCACCCGCACCTTGCAGCTGAGGCCCTTCGACGCGCCCTGGGGCCGCAGCCACTGGCGCTGGACCTTGTCCTGGATCTGGGCGACGTACTCGTTGAAGGCCTGGGAGAGGAGCTGCTGGCGCTGGCGGCCGAGCTGGGCCTCCTCCTCGGCGATCGCGTTCTGCAGCGCCTGCTCTGCCCGCTGGCGCTCCCGGGCCTCCTCGGCCTTGCGGCGTTCCCCCTCGGCCCGGGCGCGCGCCTCCTCAGCCTTCTTCTTCTCCTCCTCGGCGAGGCGCCGCTCCTCGGTGGCCTGGCGTTTCTCCTCGGCGATGCGCTTCTGCTCTTCCGCGGCCTGGCGCTTTTCCTCGGCGATGCGCTTCTGCTCCTCGGCGGCGTGGCGCTTTTCCTCGGCGATGCGCTTCTGCTCCTCCTCGGCGCGGCGCTTCTCCTCGGCGATGCGTTTCTGCTCCTCGGCGGCGTGGCGCTTCTCTTCGGCGATGCGTTTCTGCTCCTCGGCGGCGTGGCGCTTCTCTTC
>CALMKJ010000114.1 GCA_937867305.1 uncultured Ectothiorhodospiraceae bacterium
GTAGTGTCCACAGACGTCTCCGACTCCGCAAGCTTACCCCCGGCAGTACAACGCGTTGCACAATTCTCCCGTGTCCGTGAAACTGTCCATGAAACCGTCCATGGAACCGTCCAGGACGGGCGGTGTGGGATGGCGTTATGAGCGGTCCAGAGGTCTTTCAGCCGCTGTTTCCGGAGGGGCGCGCGCTCGCGCCCCTGCTGGAGCGGGCTGCCTCCCTCGTGACGGAGGGTCACCGGCTCTCGGGGCAGGCCGGGCAAAGCCTCGGTGCTGCGCTGCGCCCGCGCCTGCGGGCGATGAGCTCCTACTACACCAACAAGATCGAAGGCCAGCACACGCGGCCCGCCGACATCGAGCGCGCGCTCGCCCGGGTCTTCGACGCCGACGCCCGCCAGGCCCGCAAGCAGCGGCTTGCGCTGGCGCACATGGAGGCCGAGGCCGAGCTGGAAGGGCGAGTTTCCGGGGTGCCCGGGGAGGCCCACGCTGCGATGCCCGGGGAGGCCCACGCTGCGATGCCGGGGGAGGCCCTCTCCACGCTGCCCGTGGAGACCCTTTACGAGCCGGACTTCATCCGCGGCATTCACGCTGCCCTGTACCGCCGGCTGCCGGAGACCGAGCGGGTCACTGAGGACGGCGAAACCGTCGCGCCCGGCGCGTGGCGTACGGAGGAGGTGACGGCGGGGCGGCACCTGGCGCCACCGCCAGACGAGGTGGCAGCGCTGATGGCGGCGTGGGGTGCCCGTTACCGGTCGCTGCCCGGTACGGAGTTGGCTGTGGTCGGGCTCGCCTGCGCCCACCATCGGCTGGTCTGGGTCCACCCCTTCGTCGACGGCAACGGCCGCACGGCGCGCCTCCACTCCCACCTGGTGCTCCATGCCCTCGGCCTGAGCGGGGGCCTGTGGTCGCCGATGCGCGGCCTCGCCCGCACCCACGAGGCCTACTACGCCCGGCTGAGCAACGCGGACCTCCCCCGGCGCAACGACCTGGACGGCCGCGGACCCCTGTCCCAGGAGGAGTTGGTGGCCTTCGCCGCCTACTTCCTGGATACCTGTCTCGACCAGGTTGGCTTCATGCGGGGGATGCTCGAGCTGGGCGGGCTGCGCGCCCGGATGGCCGACCTGCTCGGCTACCTGGCCGCTCACCCCTGGTCCGTTGGCAGCGAGCGGTCGGTGGTCAAGCTCGAGGCGCTCGAGGCCGTGCACTACACGGCGATCGCCGGGCCGGTGGATCGGGCCCGGTTCATGGCGATGACTGGCCTGCCGGAGCGCGCCGCCCGGCGGGTCCTGGCGAGCTTGATCGACTTCGGGCTGCTGACCTCGGCGACGTCCAGGGCCCCCGTCGCCTTCGCGGTGCCGCTGGCCAGCCTGCGCTTCCTGTTCCCCAGGCTGTGGCCGGAGGCAGAGGCTGAAGGGTGACGATGGCGACTGCCTGTCGCGTGCTGTCGGCTGCCCTGCCCGCGTTGGCCTGAGGGTGGGCCGCACCCCGGCCCTCGCTGCCCTAGGCCCCCTCGGGTTTGCTCGCCGCCTTCGCGGGCTTGTGGAGGATCCTCGGCCTCTTGCGGGCCCTGGGCTGCTCCCCCGCGGCTCCCGCGGCAGCCTCCTCGGCATTGTCTTCCGAGGCCGGACTCGCGCTGACCACTGACTCGGTCTCCGCGCCGGCGACCACGGAGGGGCGGGCCCCGAGCCTCCTCACCACCTCCAGGATCGCCCCGTGCACGCGCAGGTTCCCGCCCACGATGTCGCCGGTGGCCAGGTAGTCCTCCCCGCCGTGGAAGTCCGTGACCGTCCCGCCGGCCTCCTGGATCAAGAGCGTGCCGGCGGCGACGTCCCACTCCTTGAGCCCGCACTCCCAGAAGCCGTCCATGCGCCCGGCCGCTACGTAGGCGAGGTCGAGGGCGGCGGAGCCCGGCCGGCGGATGCCGGCGGTGCGGGTGATGAGCTCCCGGAAGACCGCGAGGTACTCGTCGAGCTGGCTGAGGTCCCGGTAGGGGAACCCGGTGCCGAGCAGCGCGCCCTCGAGCCCGGTGCGCCGGCTGACCCGGATGCGGCGGTCGTTCAGCTGGGCGCCGCGGCCCCGGGTCGCGGTGAAGAGCTCGTTGCGCAGGGGGTCGTAGACCACGCCCTGCTCGATCTTGCCCCGGTACTTGACCGCGATGGACACGCAGAAGACGGGGAAGCCGTGCAGGTAATTGGTGGTGCCGTCCAGGGGGTCGATGACCCAGACGTGGTCGCTCGTGCCGTCCGCGCCGGATTCCTCGCCGAGCACGGCGTGGTCGGGGTAGCTGCGGCGGATGGTGGAGATGATGGCGTGCTCGGCGCGCCGGTCCACCTCGCTCACGAAGTCGTTGTGGCCCTTCGCCGAGACGTCGAGGGTGTCGACGCGGTCGATGTCACGGACGATGACCTTGCCGGCCTCGCGGGCGGCGCGTACGGCGATGTTCAGTAAGGGGTGCACGGGGAGGGCGCTCGCGTCGGGTGCAATGGGCATTGTACCAGCGCGGCGGCTCGCCCATCCGTTGTGCCGCGGGAACCCGGTCGCGGGCTGAGGGAGTTCCCAGCGGGCGCCGATTCGGTAAAGTGCCGGCCCATGTCGCTCGAGTCCCCCTCAGCCGACCTCCTCGCCCGGGTGCGCTTCGTCCTGGTGGAGCCGAGCCACCCCGGCAACATCGGGGGGGTGGCCCGGGCCATGAAGACCATGGGGCTTTCGCGGCTCGCGCTGGTGAAACCGGAGGTGTTCCCGAGCGCCGAGGCGACCGCCCGGGCGTCGGGGGCGGACGACGTGCTCTATCACGCGGCGCTCTTCGCGGACCTCCCGGCGGCGGTCGCCGACTGTGTGCTGACCGTGGGCACCAGCGCCCGGCGGCGGACCCTCGAGTGGCCGGAGCTCTCGCCCCGCGAGGCGGCGGCGGTGCTGCTCGAGGCGGCGGCGCGGGGACCCGTGGCGGTCGCCTTCGGGCGGGAGAGCTCGGGGCTCACCAACGCGGAGATGGAGCGTTGTCAGCACCTGCTGCGGATCCCGGCGAACCCGGAGTATTCGTCGCTCAATCTGGCGGCCGCCGCGCAGGTGGTGGCGTACGAGCTGCGGGTGGCGGCGATGGCCGGTGGGTCGCCCGGTGGACTGCCCCGCAGGGTGCCCGATGGACTGCCCGGCGGCCTGCAGGGCGGGCTACACGCCGGACCGCCCCGTGGCCCGGAGGCCGCCCCCCCCGCGACGGCGGCGGAGATGGACGGGCTGCTCGCGCACATGGAGGAGACCGCGAGGGCCATCGGCTTCCTCGACCCGGCGGCGCCCCGCTACCTGATGCGGCGGCTGTGGCGGCTCTTCCAGCGGGCGCGGCTCGACCGCACGGAGGTGAACATCCTCCGGGGTTTCCTGAAGGCGGTGTTGCTGGCGGCGAGGCGCGGCGAGGGAGAGTAGGGGGTCGGGGCCACGCCCCACGCCTCGATTCACCCCGCGGCGCGTTTCTCCCGAACGACCCGATCCCCCTCCAGGCGGACCCGCCCCTCGGCAATCCAGCCGATGACCTCGGGGTAGAGCCGGTGCTCCTGCTCCAGCACGCGGGCGGCGAGGGCTTCGGGGGTGTCGCCGGGGAGCACGGGGACCCGGGCCTGGTGGATGACCGGGCCGGCGTCCACCTCCTCGGTGACGAAGTGCACGCTCGCCCCGTGCTCGGCCGCGCCGGCCTCGATGGCCCGCCGGTGGGTGTCGAGGCCGGGGAAGGCCGGCAGCAGCGCCGGGTGGATGTTGATCAGGCGGCCCCGGTAGTGGCGCACGAATTCGGGCCCGAGCACGCGCATGAAGCCGGCGAGCACCACCAGGCCCGGGGCGTGGCGGTCGATGGCCCCGGTGAGGGCCGCCTCGAACGCCTCCCGCGTGGCGAAGCGGGTGTGGTCCACCACCTCGGTCGGCACGCCGGCCGCGGCGGCGTGGGCGAGCCCGCCCGCGCCCGGCCGGTTGCTGATGACCGCGCACACCTCGGCGGGCAGCCCGGCGGCCACCGCGTCGAGGATGGACTTCAGGTTGCTTCCGCGCCCGGAAATCAGGACGACGACCGGCAGCCGGTCGGGTTTCACCGGTACACCACGTGGGGCGTCGGGCCGTCGTCGGCCTCGATGACGCCCACGGGCCAGACGGTCTCGCCCGCCGCGCTGAGGATCCGGGTGACGGTGTCCACGGCGGAGGGTGGCACGACGACCAGCATGCCGACGCCGCAGTTGAAGGTCCTCAACATCTCGCCCTCGGCGATCCGGCCGGTCCTCTGCAGCCATTGGAAGACCGCGGGCCGGGGCCAGGCGTCGACCCGGATCGCGGCCCGCGTCCCGCGCGGGAGCACCCGGGGAAGGTTCTCGGTGATCCCGCCGCCGGTGATGTGGGCGAGCGCGCGCACGTCGGCCTGGCGGATCGCCTCGAGCAGCGGCTTGACGTAGATCCGGGTCGGCGCCATGAGGCGGTCGATGAGCGGCGCGCCTTCCACGTCCTCTTCGAAGTCCGCGCAGGAGACCTCGAGCACGTGCCGGATGAGGGAGTAGCCGTTGGAGTGCGGGCCGCTCGAGGCGATGCCGAGCACCACGTCGCCCGGCACGACCCGGCTGCCGTCGATGATGGCGTCGCGCTCCACGATCCCCACCGCGAAGCCCGCGAGGTCGTAGTCCTCGTCCGCGTACATGCCCGGCATCTCAGCGGTCTCCCCGCCGACGAGCGCCATGCCGGACATCTCGCACCCGCGGCCGATCCCCGCGATGACCCGGGTGGCGACCTCGAGGTCGAGCCGGCCGGTGGCGTAGTAGTCGAGGAAGAAGAGGGGCTCGGCGCCCTGCACCACGATGTCGTTGGCGGACATCGCCACGAGGTCGATGCCGATCCCGTCGTGCTGGCCGCTCGTGATGGCGAGCTTGAGCTTCGTGCCGACCCCGTCGGTGCCCGAGACGAGCACGGGGTGGCGGTAGCGCCCGAGCGGCAGCTCGAAGAGCGCCCCGAACCCCCCGAGGCCCTGGAGCACGCCGGGACGGCGAGTGGCTGCGGCGATGGGCTTGATGCGCTCGACCAGGCTGTTGCCCCGGTCGATGTCGACACCGGCGTCCCGGTAGGTGAGGCCCGTCGGGTCGGAAGTGGTCATGCCGTCGGCTCGCTCGTGGTCCTGAAGGATATGCTAGTCGCCCCGCGCGAAACCGCGCAAACCTTGACTTGCCGAGGGGGCTTGCATAGCTTGCGGCATCATTCCGAAAGACGGGACGCGGGCGTGAGTCGTTTTCTGGCAGGCGGGGTGCTGGCCGTTCTCGGGTTGGCGTGGAGCGCCGCGCCGCCGGCGGCCACCGTGAGCGGGCTCTACGATGCGGAGGTGCCCGTCGCCGGGCAGGCGGCGGCGGAGCGCGACCGCGCGCTGCGCCGGGGACTGCTCGAGGTGGTGGTGCGGGTCTCGGGCCAGCGCCGGGTGCCGCCCACGGGGGTCCTGAGCGGGGCCCTGCAGAGCCCCTCGCGCTACGTGCGGGAGTACGGCTACGGTGCGGCCCCGGTCGCGGGTGGTGGCGCACGCCCGGGGGCGGCCGCGGACGCGGGGGCTGGCGCACGCGCCGGGGCGGGTGCCGCGAGCCGGCTCTGGGCGCGCTACGACCCGGCCACCGTGAATCAGCTCGTGCGCCAGGCCGGGCTCCCGGTGTGGGGAGACGCGCGGCCCCAGACGCTGGTGTGGCTCGCGGTGGAGCGCGACGGACAGCCCGAGCTCCTCGGCGCGGGTGAGTCCGCCGCCGTCGACTCCGTGGTGCGGTCCCGCTCCCGGGCGCGGGGATTGCCCCTGGCGCTGCCCTCGCTCGACGGCGAGGACCGCAGCCGGGTGAGTGCGGCCGACGTATCCTCCGGCGCGGTCGACCGGGTCACTGCCGCGTCCCGGCGCTATCACGCGGAAGTCCTGGTGCTGGGGCAGGCGCGCGAGCGTGTGCCGGGCCTGTGGGAGAGCCGCTGGACCGTGGTCTCGGGCGGCGCGTCCGAGCAGTTCAACGTCGACGGCGATCGGCTCGAGAAGGTGGTGGAGGAGGGGCTCGATCGGGTGGGCGACGCGGTCGCCACCCGCTATGCCAGGGGCGGGCCCGCCGCCACCGCCACCGGTGCGGCCACCGCCGCGGCCGACGGCCCAGCCCCGCCCGACCTCGTCGTGACCGGCGTGGACAGCTATACGGCGTACCTGCGGGCGCGCAGGGAGCTCGTGGCCTCGGGCGGGGTGACGAGCGCGCAGCCCCTGCGCCTCGACCCGGGGCGCGTGACCTTCCACGTCAAGCCGAGCGGGGACCGGGAGGCGGTCTCGCGCTCGCTCTCGGCGGGGGGCGCGCTGGCGCCGGTCGAGGGGAGCCCCGATTGGACCTTCCAGCTGGCGCCGTGAGCTGGAGCCTCCTGCCCAACACCCTCTGTGTCCTGCGCATCGCGCTGGTGCCGCCGACCGTCTGGGCGCTGGGGGCCGCTCGCTACCGGACCGCGCTCGCCCTGGTCGTGCTCGCGGCCCTCACCGATGCCCTGGACGGTTTTCTCGCCCGGCGCTTCGGGTGGGGGTCCAGGGTCGGCTCCGTCCTGGACCCCCTGGCCGACAAGGTCATGCTGGTGTCCCTGTTCCTCGCCCTCGGTTGGCTGGGGCTCCTGCCGTTCTGGCTCACGGCCCTGGTGGTCCTGCGCGACGTCGTCATCGTCGTCGGCGCCATCGCCTATCAGGTCCTGGTCGGGGGGCTGAAGATGGAGCCGACCGTGGCGGGCAAGGCGACCACCGCGGCGCAGCTCCTGCTGCTCGGCGTGGTGGTTGGCCGGCTGGCGGGGGTGCCCCTGCCCGAGGGGCTCGTCGTGACGCTGATCGGGATCGCCGGCGCCGTGACCCTGTGGAGCGGCGTCGACTACGTCTACCGCTGGGCGCAGCGGGCCATCGCCGCGTCCCGGGGCCGCTGAGCGCCCCGTTCGCCGCCCCAGCCGAGGCGGGCAGTGGCCGAGCGGCCTTTCTCTCCCCCACCGGGTCCCGGAGCGACCGGGGGCCCCGTCCGGCGTGAGGCCGGCGACCCGTCCCCGGCGGTTCAGCTCTGGCTCCCCATCGGCCTGCGGTCGGCCCCGAGCTTCGCGAACTTTGTCCCCGGGGCGAACACCGAGGCCCTGCACTGGGTGGAGCTCCTCGCCCGGGGGGAGGGCCCGGAGGCCCTGTACCTCTGGGGTGGCCCGGGCGTGGGCAAGACGCACCTGCTCGAGGCCGCCTGCCGGGAGGCGGCCGGGCGGGGCGAGCCCGTCGCCTGCGTGCCCCTTGCCGGACCGGAGCGTCTGGAGCCGGCCCTGCTGGGGGGGCTCGAGAGTGCCGCGCTCGTCTGCGTGGACGACCTCCAGGCGGTGGCCGGGGGGGCGGCGTGGGAAGAGGCGCTCTTCCACCTGATGAACGCCCTGCGCGCCACCGGCGGCCGTCTCCTGTTGACGGGCCGCGCGCCCGTGGGCGCGCTCGGTCTCGCGCTCCCCGACCTCGCCTCGCGCGTGGGCGCCGCCCTGGTGCTCCACCTGGCGCCGCTCTCGGACGGCGAGCGCGCCGAGGCCTTGCGGGTGCGCGCAAGGGAGCGCGGCTTCCTCCTGCCCGACGACGTGGTGGACTACCTCCTGCGCCGCTTTCCCCGGGACCTGCCGACGCTCGTGGGCCTGCTGGACCGCCTGGACGAGGGCTCCCTCGCGGCGCGCCGGCGGGTGACGCTGGCCCTCGTGCGCGAGCTCCTGGACGGGGCCTGACGGGGACGGCCGGGAGGGGCGAAAAAAATCTTTTCGGGGGGGTTGACACCCTCCGGCGGATGTCTAAACTACGCCGCTCCTCTGGACGGCAGACAGCAACGACGGACAGGGGCGAAGCGAAGGGGGTTGACGAAGTCTTTCGAACCTCCCATACTTCGAAATCTCCGGTGGGCCACTGACGCCCGACGGGATCTCTAATAACCAGTTCAGGTAATCTGTGTGGGCGCTCGCGCCGGTGGTCAGCTTCGTGCATCGATCATCGACGCAGAGTGACTTAGCACACGCTAAAGTCATTTCCGTCGAGCCTGGTTAGGCCGCGCAAGCGGCCGAAAAGCTTGAAACTGAAGAGTTTGATCCTGGCTCAGATTGAACGCTGGCGGCATGCTTAACAC
>CALMKJ010000115.1 GCA_937867305.1 uncultured Ectothiorhodospiraceae bacterium
TCCGGCGGGTGAGGATGAGCATGGGTGGTAGCCTCCGTGCTGGGGTGGGGATGGGGCGGATAGGGTAGCGCGGGTGGGGCGGGCCCGGGGATGGGAGAAGCTCGACGGCGCTGTAGGCAGTTCTTGACGCCCCTGACCGCGCTGGCGCTCCTGCGGGGCTGAACAAAAAGAAGCCGGGGACGAGGCCCCGGCTGAGCGAACGGACAAGGGAGGAGGGGTTTCCGTTCATAGAGGGCGTCGGCACGTGCGGTCCCGATCTTCAGTCAGCCCGAGCGAACTGTGGGATAGTCCACACGACCGGGGCCGGGGAGCTGCACCGTGACGTACATCATCGGCATCGACTGCGCGACCAGCCCGCGCAAGACCGGCCTGGCCCTGGCGGCCTGGAACGCCCACGAACTCCAGTTGGTGGATCTCACCCGGGGCTCCCGCCGGCGCCTACCCGTCGCGATCGTCGCCGAGTGGGCGCAGGCGCACGCGCCCGTGCTGCTGGCCCTCGACGCCCCGCTCGGCTGGCCCGCCGCCCTCGGGGTAACCCTGGCCGGCCACCGGGCCGGTGAGGGCCTGGAGCCCGCGGCGGACCGCCTGTTTCGCCGGCGCACCGACGAGTGGATCCGAACCCGCCTCGGCAAGCGGCCCCTGGAGGTCGGTGCGGATCTGATCGCGCGCACCGCGCACGCGGCGCTGGCGCTCCTGGAGGGGCTGCGCGAGCGCCTCGGGGATCCGATTCCGCTCCTGTGGGAGCCGGCAACCCTGGAACGGCTCGGCGCCATCGAGGTCTACCCCGCCGCCACGCGTAAGGCCTGTTGGCCGGAGGACCTCACCGATCCGGAGCCGCTCGCCCGCTGGACGGGGAGCACGCCCTCACGCCTCGCGGCGGTCTCCGCGGACGAGCGCGACGCCGTGATCTGCACGATCGCCGGAGGGGACTTCCTCGCCGGCAGGGCGGAGCACCCGCCGGCGGCGGATCGGGAAACGGCGGAGAAGGAGGGGTGGATCTGGGTGCGGAGCCCGAGCGAGTCCCCGTAGCCCCGGGACGCCAGCGAGCGGTCGGGATCACCGTCCCCGCCACTCCCCCGGCGCCACCGGGTCGCGCTCCCGCCACCGCCCTACCCTTCTCGCCCGCACCTCGACCGCCGCGCAGCTTGTTACCGCTCGGGGTGTTCCGCTTCAGGGACGGCCCCTCCACCGCCAACCCGTGCAGCAGGGATGGGGCGGGCTGGATTTCAGGGTCTTGGCAGTTCCAGCGCGAAGGCGCTCGCATGATGGAAGTCGGGCTTCCCCGTCGGGTGGTGCAGCGCCCAGTAGCTGATGCGGCCGTCCGCCTCCTCGATCACCGCCGAGAGACCCAGACGCAGCGGGCCGGGCTCGGGCAGGGCCATCCGAGACAGTGTGACGTCGAGCCTCAGCACCTTCTCGCCGACACGGGTCTCGATCACGGGTGCTGGCATCGGCTCCAGCGGACCGCCTTCCCGATACTGGCGGAAGGCATAGGCGGCCCATTCGCCGGACGGGGAGAAGTTGAGCTCGCGATAGGCGGGCCCGCCGTCGGCCATGACGAAGGCCTCGAAGCACGTGTGGCGCCAGAGACCATCCACACGCTCGGGCCGGGCCGGCGCCGGTATCGACAGGGCGGCCGGGCGACCGACCAGGGTATAGGTCAGGGCGATCCGGCCTGCGCTCTCGGCCGATACCCGTACGTGCAGGTCGGTGACCGCGGGGCAGGGCGTCGAGGGGTGGGGCAACAGGCGGACGCGGTGCATCCTCAGCCCACCTCCTGGAACAGTGCTCAGGCCGTCACGATCCGCCCGGAGGGGAGAACCTGTCCATCAAAGCGCCCGCCGGCCATCCACCCGGCGGGCCAGTCGCCGCGTCGCCTGGTTTCTCGGTTCTGGTTCTCGCGCCGGCTCGGGGCCGGGTAACGGGCTGGGGGCGCGGTCGCCCCACGCGGCAGGCCAAGTGTGGGACGGGCCCGCGGCGGGGGTCAAGCCGTCCGCCCTCGGTGCTCGCGCCGCTTTTTCTCCTCAGGCATCATCGATCCCCTCCCCACCCGGAACGCGCGCCCCGTGCCCCTCTTCCGCGCCACCGTCGTGCTCGCCGATCTGGCGGCCTTGCTGCCGGACTGGCCCGCGCTGGAGGCCCTGCCGCGCGCGGAACTGGAAGCCGCGCTCACCGCGCGCTACCGCTTCCTGCACCCCGAGGTCGCGGTGACGGTCGAGGGCGGGCTCGCCCGCATCCACTGCCCCGCCCCCTCCCCGGCCGAGGACGAGCCAGTGCGGGATCGGACCACGCGCGCCGAGGCGCTCGCCCGGCGCGGCGACTACCTGCAGGCGATCCCGCTCTTCGCCGAGGCGCTCCGGCTCGATCCGACCGCGGTGGCCACCCGCCGCGATCTCGCCATGGCCTACGCCGAGGCTGGGCGCCTGGAGAGCGCGCTCGGCCACGTCCGCGAGGCCCTGCTGCTCGCCCCCCGCGACGCCTGGAGCCTGGTGCTGCTCGGCAACACCCTGCTGCGCCAGGGCGAGCTGGAGCGCGCCGAGGCGGCCTTCGCCCAGGCCCACCGCGAGGCCCCGCAGGATCCCTACGTCCTCAACGGCTACGCGGTGCTGGCGATCCGGCGCAACCGCCCGGGCGAGGCCCGCCAGCGCTGGGAGGCGGCGATCGCGGCGGCGCCGGAGTCCCCGCACCCCTACCTCGGCCTGGCCCAGCTCGCGCTCGCCGAGCGCCAGCCGCTCGCGGCACTAGAGACCCTCGACCGGCTCTTCCGCCGCGGAGAGGCCGAGGACGTGCGCGCCGCCCCGCTCTACGCCGAGGCCGAGCGGCTCTACCACGAGGCGAGCGCCCGGGCGGCGGAGGCCGGAGAAGCGCTGCTCCGGGCCGCGGTCGAGGCCCGCCGGGCGGAGCTGGCGCTCCTGACCGGCCACCCGATCGAGATCCGGGAGGATCCGGCCCTGCCGGTGCGCGCCACCGTGCGCTTCGCCTGGGTGCACCAGACCCCGGCGCACACCATCGTCCACCGCCCGCTGCCGGCGGCGGAGCTGCCGCACGTGCTGATGGCCCAGCTGGAGCAGATCGCCCGCGACCATGAGGCCCGTCGCGCCGGCAAGGCCCGGGCGCTGGTGGCCGATCCACGCACCCGGCGGGTCGCGCAGGCCGCGCTCGCGCGCTACGCCAAGCAGCTCGGCAAGCGCGGGGTGCCCGAGGCGAAGGTCCGCGCGATCGTCGATCAGCTCGTCGACGGCGTGCTCCGTTCGGGACGACCTCAAGCACATCAAGCTCGCGCAATTGTTGAGCCCCAACGGCACCCTGTGGCAGGTGACCGAGCCCACCCCGGCGGCGGCTAAACGCCTGAAGACACTCAAGATCGACAATCCTCCGCCGGTCCTCGACCTGGCCTGAGGACCTACGCACACGCCCCTTTCGCGGGTGCTCCGCAACGCCCTGTGTCGCCTCACGTTTTCGGTCGCGTGTCGGTAGGTGGTGTCAAACCCGGGTTGAGGGGTTGGGCCTCAGCCATCCCCTCATTTATGCGAGGCCGAACACCGCGGTGAACGTCCGCTGCCCGAGCAGCATTTCGCCGAAGCGCTGCACTAGTGGACGTAGCCGCCCTTCGGGCATCATCGGCATCAGCTCGTAGAGCATCAGCCCCTGGCGGAACAACGAATGGGTGCGCTTCTTCACCGTGTTGGCCTTCAGCATCCGATCGTAGCCGAGCGACTCGCCGGCCATCCCGAGCAAGGTCAGCAGCACCACCGCGAGCGCACTCAGCAGCCACAGCCGATCGCGGCGCTCGGGCTCCTTCACCCGTGCCAGTCCGAGCCCCATGCCAAAGCGCAGGTTCTTGCTGTCGCGAAAGCTGGTCTCGATCTCCC
>CALMKJ010000116.1 GCA_937867305.1 uncultured Ectothiorhodospiraceae bacterium
ACCTTCACCCGCACCAATTACCTGGCACTGGCCGCGATGGGCGCCACCCTCGTCGCGGGCAGCCTGCTGCTCAAGCGCTCCGCTGGCTCTCCGGCGCGCCGCTGGGTATGGTCAGCAGGGCTCGCGAGCCTGCTCGCCCTGGCGCTGGCCGTGCCAGTCCTCGGCGGCGCCTTCATCCAGTCCCGCTTGGCCGACGCGCTACCAGACCTCAAGGGCCGACTGGCGCACTGGTCGCGCCTGGTGCAGCAGGTCACCACCGGCGGGTCCACCCGAACCTTCGGCATGGGCAAGGGCGCCTATCCACGCACCTTTGTCTGGATAGCGACGGACCAGGATCGACCCTCGACCTACGGCCTGCTCACCGAAGGCGAGAATACGCTCTTGCGCTTCGGCAAGAGCGGAACCGGTAACCTCGTCCTACGGCAACGGATCACGGCCCGCGAGCCAGGCCCCTACCGACTCGAACTCCGGCTCCGCCCGGTGAGCGCTGCGCCCACCAACTTCCTGGTGGAGATCTGCGAGCGAAACATCCTCAGCCCCTACCGGGAGTGTTTCTGGACGAGCTTCCGAACCGATGCTGACCCCAGCACTTGGGACCGATTCGAGTGGTCCTTCGACGTCTCGCACCTCGGCGGGGACTCCTGGCTCGGCGCGAGGCCCGTCGAGGTCGCACTCCTGCAGCGCGGCCTCGCGGTCGGCGTGGACATCGACGCCGTGCGCGTGCTCACCCCTGCCGGACGGGACCTGGTAGTGAACGGCGACTTCAGCTCAGGGCTAGACCGGTGGCACCTGTGGTCCGGCGAGCACCGGCTCTGGCATACCCTGAACCTCTGGGTCGACGCCTTCTTCGAGGGTGGCTGGCTCGGCCTCGCCGCCCTCCTCATCCTTCAGGTTTTCTGGGTGGTACGGCTCGCCACCCGCGTGAGTCGCGGTGACCCCATGGCCCTGGTACTCGCGATTGCCTTCGCGGGCCTCCTGGCCGTCGGCCTCTTTGACAGCAGCTTTGATGACCCGCGGATATCCTTGCTCTTCTTCCTCCTGACGTGGTTCGTCATGCTGCCCACCGAGCGCCCACCGGTTCATGAACCGCCCACCGGGGCACCGGCACGCGTCGACACGCGGACTGGCTTGTCAGCTCAGCCTGCCTCGACGCAGCCACACCGCAGGCAGCTCGCAGGATTGCTGCTCCTGCCTATTCTCGCGCTAGGACCACTCCCTTTCCCGCTGGAGGCACTGGCCGCGCCCGCCCCAGAAGCGGCTGCACACCCCGCCCCCGCACGAGCCGGCTTCGCCGCCGCCCACACCACAACCGCGAGCCCACCCCAGGGCGAACGCGGCACCCGGCTCATCCGCCACGCGCGCACGTTCGCCGAATTGTGCAAGGAACCGGGGGTACTCGCCTGCTTTGATTTCGACGGCGAGCGCCCGTTAGCCAGCCGTGTCGGCACCCTCACGGCATCCCTTGGCGCCACCCGCGACCGCCCGGCGAAGGCCTACCTCTATCGTGGCCCAGAGACCCGCGGCGGGGGCGCCGTGCGCATGGACTTTCTCCCCAGCGACGGGCCCGACCACGGCGGTCTCACCTTCACGCTCAATGAGTTTCGCGAAGGCGACACCATCGTCGTCCAGTGGCGCCAGTGGTTCTCCCCGGAGCTCGTTACGACATTCGATTCCGAGCGCCGCCCCATAAAGTCCGCCGTCGGAGGCGATGGCGCGAAGCAACTCATCATCAACGAAATCGGCGACCCCGCCGGCTGCTCCTTTGGCCAGATCGTTGCTAATACCAGCTGGAATGGCCCCGTCGGCCTCTACCACGGCTGCGGACTGTGGGCCACGCCCAACGTCCCCGACCCCACCGGCACCGACCCCTACGATTACGACATTCAGCCCGGGGGCGACAACGCCTGTCGTTACCGCTATGTGTCACACGACCGCAATCTGCCCAACGTCGCCTATCTGTTTCCAACAGACCCACCGGACCTTCTCAACGTGCCGGGGTTCCACAAACCCGTCGCGCCGGGCCGCTACCACGGCTGCATCGGATGGAAGCCAGCCCAGTGGATGACCTTCCGACTGGAGGTCACCCTCGTCTTCTGCCCCGAGCCCTGGACGGGGCGGATCCCTCCCGCCTGTCAGAACCTCACACACGGAGACTCCGCGGCCCGGATTCGTTACTGGGTCAAATATCAGGATGACCCTCGCCCCTGGCTGGTCTATGACTTTCCCATGCCCATGCGCTGGCGCGAGGGCCACAGCAGACGCTACGGCCGCTTTGGATTCACACCCTACAACACCAACGAGACACCCTCCAACGACAAGCCATCCGCGTTCGTCCTCTACGACGACATCTTCGTTGCGAAGAATCCCAGAACTGCTCCCTGGCCTATTGACTGACAACGCGCACGCTCAAGGCCGCTCCATCCCTATCGCACACTTGCCAGCGCACCTGCTCCCTTAACGTATATGGCCTTGAATCCTGCCCAGCGGTCGGGGTCCGACTTACTCTTACCCCGGGCCTCCGTCGTGGATAATGGCCACAGGGCAATCCGTCAGCCCGCACCCACGTGAAATTCAAGAGCGCCTACTGTTATTCATGAGCGAACGCTCATCAAGAGCCCTTCGTTCCGGTCGATACAGGTGCAACCACCAAGGCCTTGCAGCCTCAATAGGACGATCATGCTGCTGATCAACGACCTGGGACGCCACTCGGCGACCTTTGCCAGCGACATTCACGTAGCCATGCGGCGCGTGGTGGACAGTGGTTGGTATGTGCTTGGGCCCGAGGTACGGGCCTTCGAGCAGGAGCTTGCCGCCTACTGCCGCATGCCCTATTGCGTCGGCGTGGGGAACGGTACCGACGCACTGGAACTCGGTCTCCGAGCCCTCGGTGTTGGGCCAGGCGACATAGTCGCCACCGTAGCGAATGCTGGGATGTACTCGTCGGCAGCCATCGCCTCGATCGGGGCAATCCCACGCTACGTCGACGTGGACGAAAGCCTGACAATGTCGCCCGCAGCACTCGAGAAGGTCCTCGGCGGTCGTGTCAGGGCGGTCATTGTGACGCATCTCTATGGTCGGATGGCCAGTATGCCCGCTATCCTCCACCTCTGTCGGGCGGCTGGGGTCCCGCTCGTCGAAGACTGCGCCCAAGCGATTGGCGCCGAGTTTGACGGCACGCCGGCGGGTGCCTGGGGCGACGTCGGGTGTTTCAGCTTCTATCCCACGAAGAATCTTGGGGCCATTGGCGACGGTGGGGCAATGCTCGCCCGCGATGAGCGTGTCGCCGAACGTATGCGGGCCCTTCGCCAGTATGGCTGGACCCGCAAGTACGAGGCGACGATCCCAGCGGGCCGAAACAGCCGCCTCGACGAGCTGCAGTCCGCCGTGCTGCGAGCGAAGCTCCCCTACCTCGCCGGATGGAACGTGCGACGCAGGGCGATCGCGGACCGTTATCACGGGGCCATCCGGAATGATGCCGTGCAACTCCCGCCCCCCTCGGACCCGGCCTACGTCGCGCACCTCTATGTCGTACGCACGGCCGAGCGCGATGCGCTGCGGAGCCACCTCTCCGCGGCCCGAATCGCCTCCGAGGTACATTACCCGGTGCCAGACTACCGCCAGTCGGCCCTCGCCGGACGCGCACCCTCTGAAGAGCTCCCCGCAACCGAGGCGGCCTGCCGGGAGGTCCTCTCCCTGCCCTGTTTCCCGGAGATGTCCGATAAGGAGGTCGACACCGTGGCCGAGGCCGTCAACCGGTGGGAGCCCCCGTGTACTCCCTGATCATCCCAGTCTACAAGAACGAGGGTTCCATTTCGGAGCTCCTCGACGCCGTCGCCCGACTGAATGCCCGCCTCACCTATGAGTTGGAGGTTGTCTTCGTCGTTGATGGGAGTCCGGACCGGAGCTATGCGCTCCTTGAGGCCGCGCTGAAGGAGTCTGGCGTCCGCGCCCAACTCCTCGCGCTCTCCAGGAACTTCGGCTCCTTCCCCGCCATTCGCGCAGGGCTTGCGGCGGCGGAAGGGCCACTCTTCGCGGTCATGGCCGCCGATCTACAGGAGCCGCCTGAGCTTGCCGAGGAGTTCTTTCGGATCCTCTCGAAGGGGGAGGCAGACGTCGTTATCGGGACGCGCGAGGGTCGCGATGACCCATTTCTGAGCCGCATCGCGGCCGGCGTGTTCTGGGGCCTCTACCGCAAGCTCGTGCTACCGGACATGCCCCCCGGCGGCGTCGACGTGTTCGGCTGCAACCTCGCGTTCCGCAATGAGCTGCTGCGCCTCGAGGAGACCCACACCTCGCTCGTCGGCCTCCTCTTCTGGCTCGGCTTCCGGCGCACCGTGGTCCCCTACCGGCGGCTGGCGCGCCGGCACGGAAGCTCGGCGTGGACGTTCCGGCGCAAGTTCCGATACCTGCTGGACAGTGTCTTCGCGTTCACTGACCTCCCGCTTCGGGTGCTGACCGGCATCGGTGCGCTCGGGGTGGGGCTAAGCATGGTGCTGGGCCTCCTGGTAGTGGCGGCGCGCCTGACGGGTGGCATCGGGGTGCCCGGTTACGCAGCCACGGCCATCCTGGTCCTTTTCTTCGGGGCACTGGGACTCCTCGCCAACGGGCTTGTCGGGTCCTATGTCTGGCGGACGTACGAGAACTCGAAGGCGCGTCCCAACGCCATCGTGATGAGGACGACCACCTATGCGCGGGCAGCGAGCGATGCCCGCACGGTCAGAGGAGATTAACGCATGACCCACTTCGTGCACGCGCAAGGGATATGCGAGTCTGAGCATGTTGGGGAAGGCACACGGATCTGGGCCTTTGCCCACGTGCTTCCAGGCGCTCGCATCGGTGCCGACTGCAACCTCTGCGACCACGTCTTCGTCGAGAACGACGTGCTGGTAGGCGACCGGGTCACAGTCAAGTCCGGCGTCCAACTCTGGGACGGCGTGAGGCTTGAGGACGACGTCTTCGTGGGCCCGAACGCCACCTTCACCAACGACCCCTTTCCACGGAGCAAACGGTACCCCGAGCGCTTTGGAGAGTCGCGCGTCTGCAAGGGTGCGTCCATCGGAGCCAATGCCACGATCCTCCCGGGCGTGACAATCGGCCGGCGGGCGATGGTCGGCGCTGGCGCCGTAGTCACCCACGACGTACCGCCGAACGCCGTCGTCGTGGGCAACCCTGCCCGGATCATCGCTTACGTCGACGGGGACAAGTACCGGGACGCGGAGCCTCACCCCTCGCAACCTACCGGTCGGGCAACGACCCCAACCGCCGTGCGCGGAGTTACGCTCCACCGCCTCAAAGCCGTCACCGATCTCCGCGGCAGCATCACGGTGGGGGAGATCGATCGCGACCTTCCTTTTCAGCCGCGGCGCTGGTTCATCGTCTACGACGTCCCGAGCAGCAAGACCCGCGGCGCGCACGCCCACCGCACCTGCCACCAGTTTCTGATCGCAGTCCGGGGCTCATGCGCTGTCGTCGCCGATGACGGACAGCGCCGGCAGGAGTTCCTACTGGACTCACCAGAACTTGGACTCTACCTGCCGCCGATGGTGTGGGGCATCCAGTACAAATACACGCCGGATGCCGCCCTGCTGGTCTACGCCTCGCACCCCTACGATGCGGCAGACTACGTCCGCGACTACGATACCTGGCTGGCAGAGCTCGGGGGCCCACGCTGAGCCGCCGACGATGGGGGCGCAATTCGCGCGATTCCTGGTCGGGGGTGTTGGCAACACCCTTGCGACGTACGCGCTCTACCTTGCCCTTCTGACAATCCTCGACTACCGGCTCGCATATACCGCAGCCTATGCATCGGGTATCCTGCTCGCCTACTGGATCGGGCTGCGGTTCGTCTTCCGGGAGCGCGGATCGTGGTCCAAGCTCCGTCGCTTCCCGTTGGTGTACGGAGCACAGTACATCCTGGGGGTCGCCGTCGTGGTCGCCGTCGTAGACGGCCTCGGCGTCCCCGCCTCGCTCGGCCCGGTTGCGGCCGTTGCAGTCTCGATCCCGGTAACCTTCCTCTTGAGCCGATGGATACTGACTGGCGGACCGGCGGAGCGTCATCCGGCAGAGGCAACACCGCCCGCTCCGTCTCGGCCCCACGACTGAACTGCCAACCAGGGGCGTCGAAAAAGCCCAATCGATACGCAACTCACGGAACCCCTCAGCGGAAC
>CALMKJ010000117.1 GCA_937867305.1 uncultured Ectothiorhodospiraceae bacterium
GCGCACAGGCCCAGGGACTGATCAGCGGCGCGCCCATGCCATCGCTTCTGGCAAATCTGCTGCCCGAGCCGCTCTATCTCTCCCCCGTCGACGAGGCGACCGTTGCGAGGCTCTCTGAAATCGAGCGTGGCGCGGTCTTCTATGCAGCCAAAGAGCTGCAGGAAACGCAGCCGCTCGAGCGGTGGGAGGTGAGACCGGGGGAGGAGCCCCAGCTGGAGCGGTACTTCGCAGTGGCGCGAGGGCGTTACGCCGAGGAGGTCGTAGTCCGAGATCCCTACTGCGGGGTAGAGGGTCCTCAGCGAAGGGCGCTGGAGGATTTCCTCCGCTTCCTGCGGGGGACCGTGGGAGAGATGAGGAAACTGACAGTCCACTGCCGTGAGCTGCGAATGAGTGAAGACCGATACCAGCCTCCCTATCGCATGCGGGAGGCGGTCGCTCGCCAGCTACAAGAGGCGCTTCCCGGCGTGGACGTCTCCGTCAATGTGCACACCCTCGCCAGGAGTCGGGGCTTCCACGATCGTACAGTCGACCTCCGGCTGGTGGACGCGGACGGACTCCCCCGCGTGCAGCGATTCGAGCTGAGTGGTGGCATCGACCGGCTGATGCGGCGCGACACGGAGTCGACCATCTACCGGTACGAGGTGCGGGGAAGCTAGGTTGCCGGGCCGGGATACCCCTCAAACGGCTATGGGACATAGTCTTTCCCCTGCGCGTCACCGCCAGGTTCGGGGACGAACGATGGTTCAGGCCGGCGACCAGCCGTCAGGATGTCCCCTCGGGTTCATGAAGGAAGTCAAGCCATGAAGATCTCGACCATCCTGGACCACATCGATAGCGGCCACATGGCGCTGCCCGAGTTTCAGCGGGGCTACGTGTGGAACCGTGACCAGGTGCGGGCGCTGTTTGACTCCCTCTACCGGCACCATCCGGTGGGCAGCCTTCTGGTCTGGGCAACCGAATCGGCTGGAGCCCAGCATCGGGGTGATGGTCAGTTGGCGCCCGGTGTGGTGAAGCTGCTCCTGGACGGGCAGCAGCGCATGACGTCCCTCTATGGGGTGATAAGGGGTAAGCCGCCACGCTTCTTCGACGGCAACGCGCAGGCCTTCACGGGTTTGACCTTCAATATGGAGCGCGAAGAGTTCGCGTTTTACTCCCCGGTCAAGATGGCGGGCGACCCGGTCTGGATCGACGTCACGAGGTTGCTACAAGAAGGGACGGCGGGCCTCGGTCGCTTTGTCGCACGGCTGGGCCAGGAGTCCGCACTCGCGCCGAAGCTGGGCGATTACGTCGGCCGGCTGAGCCGGGTCCTGAGCATTCAGGACGTCGACCTGCACGTGGAGGAGGTCACTGGAAAGGACAAGACGGTCGATGTAGTCGTCGACATCTTCAACCGCGTCAACAGCGGCGGCACGAAGCTGTCGAAAGGCGACTTGGCGCTGG
>CALMKJ010000118.1 GCA_937867305.1 uncultured Ectothiorhodospiraceae bacterium
TCGCGCTGGCCGCCGTGCTCTTCGCCGTCGTCGGGGCCTTCTATTACCTGCGGGTGGTCTGGTACGTGTACTTCGAGGAGCCGCGCGAGAAGGCGCCGGTGGCGTCGGGACGGCCCATGGCGGTCACGCTGACCGCCAATTCCCTGCTGGTCCTCGGCCTCGGCCTCTACCCAGGGGCGCTGATGTCGCTCTGCGCGGCCGCCGTCGGAGCCTGAAGCGGGCGCCCGACCCGCGCGCCCACGCGCACCGCGCTGCCCGGCCCGATGCCGGGGTCCCACTGCACCCGCCCCTGCGGGAAGAGGACGATCACAGTGGAACCGAGGTTGAAGCGGCCCATCTCCTGGGCCCGCTCCAGGCGAACGGCCCCGGGGCCCGCGCTCGGATAGGTGCGCACGGGTGCCCGGCCCGGCCCGGAGCTCACCGGCCCCGACCAGACGGTCTCGATGCCGCCGACAATCAGGGCGCCCACGAGGACGAGGGCCATCTCCCCGACGCTCGTGTCGAACCGGGCCACGACCCTCTCGTTGCGGGTGAAGAGGCCTGGCACCACCCGGCTGGTGCGCTCGTTGACGCTGAAGAGACTCCCCGGGACGTGGCGCATCTCCACGAGCTGGCCCGTGACGGGCATGTGAACCCGGTGGTAGTCGCGGGGCGAGAGGTAGACGGTCAGGTAGCTCCCGTCCCGGTAGCGCGGGCCGAGGGCGAGGTCCCCCAGCAGCTCGCCGGCGGTGAAACGATGCCCCTTGGCCTGGACCAGGGTGCCGTCCAGCACCATGCCGGCAGCGCTCACGAGGCCGTCCGCCGGGGCCAGGATGTCCGACTCATCGCCGCTGGCGGGACGTGCCCCCGGGCGTAGCGCCCGGGTGAAGAAGGCGTTGAGATCGGGATAGGCCCTGGGGTCCGTCTCCAGCGCCTCGCTGAGGTCGATGCCGTAGCGGCGCAGGAACCAGTGGATCTGCAGGTCCTTGACCGGGCGGGCGCGCACCCGCGCGAAGCCGTGCATCAGCCGGGTCAGGCCGTGCTGGGGCAGGAGGTATTGCGTGGCAACCGCCAGGCGATCTTTCCAGCTCGGCGTCTGCATCGACGGGTTCCTCTGGCGGGAGCGCGCGTGCGGCGCGCGGGGAGGGCGCAGAGCCGCCCGACCGCGGGCGCGCATCGGCGGCGGATTATACCGGAGCACGGCCACCCCGCAGGGGGGCAGGCCGGCGGAATCCCCGGGGGATGGGGTGGTTTGACTTTTTTCGTCGGGGATCTTTTACTAGATGGGCACGGGCCGTCCGGGTCTCACAATATCGGCCCGGCACCTGTCCAGAGGACAGGGGCTGGCACCTTGACCTTCACCTTCAATCGGGAGGAAATCGCTATGAAGAAGCTTGCGATGGCTGCTGCGATTGCGGCGGTGGTCGGCGCGGCAGCGCTGCCCCTGCAGTCTCAGGCTTGGGGTGGACCGTGGGGCGGCTGGGGCCCTTGGGGCAACAGCGGCTACGGCGGTGGCCCCTGGAGCGGCCTTGGTGACATGTTTGGCGACGTCGACGCCAACTTCTCGTCCCGCGGCTGGGGTCGTGGCTCCGGCTACGGCTATCCGTACTACGGCGGCTACTACGGCCCGTACGGCTATCCGGGCTATGGCGTTCCGTACTATGCCCCGCCCGTGGTCGCGGCGCCGGTTGCCCCGGCTGCGCCCGCCGAGAAGAAGTAGTTTCCTGATGGGGGAGGGCCTGAGGGCCCTCCCCGCCGCAGTCCAGGCGGGCGGCACGGTTCTCCAACGGGAAGCGTGCCGCCCGTTTCTTTTGTGCGCTGGCCCCGGCTGCGCGATCGCGGTCTGGGCAGTCTGAAAGGGACCCCGGAGATGGACGACGCCCCCAGTCGGGCACCCGAACTGACCCAGGACGCGCTTGCACGATTGCGTTCGGAGCTCGAGACCGTGCCGGGGGTCGCAGGGCTTCCGCGGCCCCGTGTGGAGGGGTTCCTGGTGGCCGTGGCAAGCGCCTGCAACGCCTACCTGGCGGATCGGGGGGTGGCCCGGGGCACGCGCTCGCGGGAGGTGGCCGACCGGGTGCTCGACGCCGCATCGGCGGGCCGCGCACTGGTGGGCGCGCTGGAGGCCCTCGACGGCCTCGGCTGGGGCCTCGTCGGGCGCAAGCTCCGCGAGGAGGCCGGCGGCGAAGAGGACTCCCTGGGCGCGCTGGACGCGGCGGGCATGTTGGCCTGCGTTCGCCGGCTCGCGACTGCCCTGGGTCGTGCGGCGGAGACCGCGGAGCGTGAGCCGCAGATCGGACTCGACCGCCTGCACCTGCGCCTGGCCGCGAGCGTCGGTAAGGCACTGGAGGCCGCGGGGATCCCTCTGAGCTCGAATCCGGACGGCCCTTACCGGGCCTGCGTGGACGTGGCGCTCGGGCTACTGGCGTCGAAACGTCCCGAGGCCCCGGAGGTCTTGCTGGAGCGCGCCGCGAAGGTGGTGCAAAGGGAGAGGGCGGGGAGCTCGCCGTCCTGACGGCACCGAGCTCCCCACCCGATCGAACGGTTATTGCGTGACCCGAGTGGCGCCTCCGCCGCTCAGGACGCGCACGCGCTCACCGACGGCGAAGACTTCACCCGTGTCTTCCTGGGTGACGGCAATGGTCTGGCCGTTGTCCATGCGCACGGTGATCTCCACTCCCTTCTTGCGCATCACACCCTCTTCGGCCGCGGCACCGAGCAGGCCACCGATGACGGCACCGGCCGTCGCGGCAATCACACTGCCTTTGCCCCCACCGATGCTGCTCCCTGCGACGCCTCCGATCACCGCGCCCGTGCCCGCGCCCACGACGCTCTTGGTCCCCTCGAGCTGGACCTGGCGCACGCTCTCGACCTTGCCCATCTGCACGTCCATCACCTGGCGGGCCTGGGTCCTGGAGTAGTCACCGCTCCCGAGACCCGCGGGGCACCCCGTGGTCACCAGCGGGATACCGACGGCCAGGACGGCTGCCTTGAAGAATCGGTGCATCGCAAAATTCCTCCTGTCGTTCGAAGGCGGTCTGCAGTTTGGGTCCGCTGGAACGCCAGCGTCAACGGCCGCGGGCCAGGTATGTGAGGACGTCCTCCATGAGCGCGTTGACCGCCGCGTAGGCGGAAGGTTCCGTGGCAAGGATCTCCGCCTCGGTCTGGACGAATGCCCCCTCGACCAGCTCGTCACGGCTGTGGAGCACGATCGACTCCGCGGCCGCCGGAGTCGTCTCCAGGTGGAATTGCAGCCCGATGACGCGTGGCCCGAGCTGGAAGGCCTGGTTGTCGCAGCCGGCGCTGCGGGCAAGGCGCACCGCGCCCTCGGGGATGTCGAAGGTCTCTCCGTGCCAGTGGAAGACCGTGGCCGAGCGCGGGAAGACGAACGTGTCCGGCGAGCCTGAAGTGGACTCGATGGGGAACCACCCGATTTCCTTCTGGGGTGCCCGGTAGACCCGGGCGCCGAGCGCACTCGCGATGAGTTGGGCGCCGAGGCAGATCCCCAGGACGGCCGCTCCCTGCCGTATGGACTCCCGCAGGAAGGCCTTCTCCGGGGCGAGCCACGGGAGCACCTCCTCGTCGTTGACGCTCATCGGGCCCCCGAGGGCGATCACCAGGTCACTGGCGCCGGGGGTGGGCAGCTCCGGTGATTCGAAGAATCGCGTGTAGGTGACCCCCGCGTTTCGCTGCGTGAGCCACCGGGAGATGCTGCCGAGGCCTTCGAAGGGGACGTGCTGGAGGACGTGCGCGTGCACGAGTTGGGGCTCCACGGTTTTCCCGCGCCTGGGTCTCCGACCTGCCGTTGGCGCCCCGGACAGGAG
>CALMKJ010000119.1 GCA_937867305.1 uncultured Ectothiorhodospiraceae bacterium
TCCACGACATCACCAACACCCAGACCATCGTCGACAAGGGCCACAAGGACCTGCGCCGGGCCCGCGCCTGCGGCCAGTCGCTCATTCCGACCACCACTGGCTCGGCGAAGGCGATCACCAAGATCTTCCCGGAGCTCACCGGCAAGCTGAACGGGCTGGCGGTGCGGGTGCCGCTGTTGAACGCCTCGCTCACCGACTTCGTGTTCGAGGCCGCGCGCCCGGTGACCGAGTCCGAGGTCAACGGCTACTTCCGGGAGGCGGCGGAGGGGGCGCTCAAGGGCATCCTCGGCTACGAGGAGCGGCCGCTGGTGTCGGTCGACTACAAGGACGACCCGCGCTCGGCCGTGGTTGACGCCCTCTCCACCATGGTCATCGACGGCACCCAGGTGAAGGTGCTCGCCTGGTACGACAACGAGTGGGGCTACGTGAACCGGATGATGGAGCTCGCCCGGCGCATCGCCCGGGACCTCTAGCCGGTGGACCCGAGCGCCCGCAACTACCTGATCGTCACCGGCGGCTACTGGGCCTTCACCGTCACCGACGGCGCCATCCGCATGCTGGTGGTGCTGTACTTCCACCTGCTCGGCTACACGCCGTTCCAGGTGGCGATGCTGTTCCTGTTCTACGAGCTGTTCGGGGTCGTCACCAACCTGGTGGGCGGCTGGCTCGGGGCGAGGACCGGGCTGAACCGGACCATGCACATCGGCATGGGCCTGCAGGTGCTGGCGCTGCTGCTCACCGTCCCCGACGCCTGGCTCTCGGTGCCCTATGTGATGGCCGTCCAGGCCCTCTCCGGCATCGCCAAGGACCTGAACAAGATGTCGGCCAAGGCGAGCGTCAAGACCCTGGCCGGGGCCGGCGGGGAGTCGAAGCTCTTTCGCTGGGTGGCGCTGCTGACCGGCTCGAAGAACGCGCTCAAGGGGGCGGGGTTCTTCGTCGGCGCGGCACTGCTGCAGGCCATCGGCTTTCGCGGCGCGCTGATGGTGCTCCCGGGGCTGCTGCTGGTCGTGCTGGTGGCCACCTCGCTCGCGCTGCCGGCGGGCGTGGGCAAGATGAAGTCGAAGCCCAAGTTCACCCAGGTCTTCTCCAAGACGCCTGCCATCAACTGGCTCTCGGCCGCGCGCTTCTTCCTGTTCGGCGCGCGCGACGTCTGGTTCGTGGTCGGGCTGCCGGTGTTCCTGTACTCGGTGCTCGGCTGGAGCTTCATGGCGGTGGGCGGCTTTCTCGCGCTCTGGGTGATCGGCTACGGCTTCGTGCAGGCCTCGGCACCGGCGCTGGTGCGCCGCAGCCGCCACGGCCACGGGCCCGGCGGCGGCACCGCGCGCGTCTGGGCGGTGGTGCTGGCGCTGGTGCCGGCGGGGATCGCGCTCGCGCTCGGCCAGGGCTGGCCGGCGGGGCCGGTGCTGATCGCGGGCCTGGCGGTGTTCGGGGTGGTCTTCGCCATCAACTCGGCGGTGCACTCCTACCTGATCCTGGCCTACTCGGACTTCGAGAAGGTCTCGCTCAACGTCGGCTTCTACTACATGGCCAACGCCGGCGGGCGACTCACCGGCACGGTGCTCTCCGGCTGGGCCTACCAGACCCACGGGCTGGAGGGCTGCCTGTGGTGGTCGGCGGCCTTCGTGGCCGCGGCCGCCCTCCTCTCCCTGAAGCTGCCCCCGGTCCTACCGGCAGCCGCGACCGGTCGGGCTCGCTGATCTCGAGACTTCGGGGTACATCCGGCCACTCACGGACCAGCCGACCGACAGCCTCGCTGGCCACTCCCCCCGTTCTTGTGATCCAGCGCAACCGGATTACATTCCGCTCGTCGTATATATTGGCGTACGTTGGACCGGGCGACGCTGCCCCGTCACCTCGCCACTCCGTGGATGCAGACCTGCCCCGATGTCCGAGATCGCCGCTACCGCCGACTCCCGCCGCCTGCGGGCGTGGCTGCTGGGCCTGCCGCTGGCGGCTGCCGCCTGGTGGCTCACCTATACGCACCTGCCCGAGCTCGCGGACGCGACGGTCGCAGTCCTCGACCTCTCGCGCGATACCCGCCTCGGCGAGGCGGTTCACTTCTTCGTCTATGACACCCCCAAGGTCCTGTTGCTGCTCGTGGGGATCGTGTTCGTGATGGGCGTGGTGCAGACCTTCTTCGCCCCGGAGCGCACCCAGGCCCTGCTGGCGGGCCGCCGGCTCGGGCTGGGCAACGCCCTGGCGGCGCTCCTCGGGGTGGTCACCCCGTTCTGCTCCTGCTCGGCGGTGCCGCTCTTCATCGGCTTCCTCTCCGCCGGGGTGCCGCTCGGGGTCACCTTCTCGTTCCTCATCTCCGCGCCAATGGTCAACGAGGTGGCGCTGGCGCTGCTGCTCGGCCTGTTCGGCTGGAAGGTGGCGGCGCTCTACCTCGGGCTCGGGCTGCTGGTGGCGCTCGCCGCCGGGCTGCTGATCGGGGAGCTGCGCATGGAGCGCCACCTGGAGCCGTGGGTGCGGGCCATCCACTTGGGCGAGGCCGCGGCCCCGGACGGCAGCGGCTTTAGCTGGCTCGAGCGCTTCGACGCCGGGGGCCGGCACGTGCGCGAGATCGTCGGCAAGGTCTGGCCCTACGTGTTGGTCGGGATCGGGCTCGGCGCCGGCATTCACGGCTTCGTGCCCGAGGACTTCATGGCCGCCTTCATGGGCCGGGACGTCTGGTGGGCGGTGCCGCTCGCCGTGGTCCTCGGGGTCCCCATGTACACCAACGCCGCGGGGATCATCCCGGTGGTGGAGGCCCTCATCGGCAAGGGCGCGGCGCTCGGCACCACCCTCGCCTTCATGATGAGCGTGATCGCGCTCTCCGCCCCCGAGATCCTGATCCTGCGCAAGGTGCTGCGCTGGCCCCTGATCGCCACCTTCGTCGGCGTGGTCGCAGGGGGCATCCTGCTGGTCGGATTCGTGTTCAACGCGGTGCTCTGAGGCAGAGCCGACCCGCCGCGCAGAGCCGCCTGCAAGAGCCGTTTACAAAGACGAGGAACAGGGCATGAGTGTGCAGTGCGAGGTGACCTCGAAGCACGCGGCCGGAGCGCAGATGGGCCGGTTCGAGCGCTGGCTGACGCTCTGGGTGTTCCTCTGCATCCTCGCCGGGATCGGCCTCGGCCACTGGTTTCCCGCGCCGTTCCAGGCAGTCGGCGGATTGGAGCTGGCGCGGGTCAACCTCCCCGTCGCGGTCCTGATCTGGCTGATGATCATCCCGATGCTGCTGAAGATCGACTTCACGCAGCTGCATCACGTGCGCGAGCACTGGCGGGGGATCGGCGTCACCCTGTTCATCAACTGGGGGGTGAAGCCGTTCTCGATGGCGCTGCTGGCCTGGCTCTTCATCCGCGGGGTGTTCGCGCCCTATCTGCCCGCCGAGCAGCTCGACTCCTACGTCGCCGGCCTCATCATCCTCGCAGCGGCGCCCTGCACCGCGATGGTGTTCGTGTGGAGCCACCTGACCAAGGGTGACCCCGGCTTCACGCTCACCCAGGTGGCGTTGAACGACGCCATCATGGTCATCGCCTTCGCCCCCATCGTGGGGCTGCTGCTCGGACTCTCGGCGATCACGGTGCCCTGGGACACCCTGCTGCTGTCGGTCGTGCTCTACATCGTGGTACCGGTGGCGGTCGCCCAGGGCTGGCGCCGCTACCTGCTCAGACGGCCCGACGGCGAGGCCCGCCTCGCCGAGGTCATCCGCCGCCTGCACCCGGTCTCGCTGCTAGCGCTGCTGGTGACGCTGGTGCTGCTGTTCGGCTTCCAGGGCGAGCAGATCATCGCCCAGCCGCTCGTCATCGCGATGCTGGCGGTGCCGATCCTGATCCAGGTGTACTTCAACTCGGGGCTCGCCTACTGGCTCGACCGCCGACTCGGTGTGGCGCACTGCGTGGCGGGGCCCTCGGCGTTGATCGGCGCCTCGAACTTCTTCGAGCTGGCGGTGGCGACCGCGATCAGCCTGTTCGGGTTCGAGTCGGGGGCGGCACTGGCGACGGTGGTGGGCGTACTGATCGAGGTGCCGGTGATGCTCTCGGTGGTGCGCATCGTCAACCGTACGCGGACGTGGTACGAGGCAGGGGCGCTCGACGGTAGGGCTACGCCATGAAGCGGATCGAGGTCCTGGGCACGGGCTGCCGGAACTGCGAGGTCACCTACAACGTGATCCGCGAGGCGGCGCGTCAGGCCGGGGTCGAGGTGGAGCTGGAGAAGGTCACCGATCTGGCGCGGATCATGGCCTACGGGGTCATGCGCACACCCGGTGTGGCAATCGACGGCAAGGTAGTGCACGCCGGCGGGATCCCGGCGCCCGACACGGTCAGGGACTGGATTAGGGAGTGAAGGAGAGCAAGCCCGTGAAGACGGAACAGAGGACTGCGATGCGGGAGCTGGGTGCAATAGGCAGCACCTTCGGCCCCCTGTGGGACACCTACTTCGAGTCGGCCTTCTACATCCACGGACACCTGTGCGGCGGCATGCCGCTCGGCTTCCGGGCGGGCCTCGCTGCGCTGAAGGCGCTGGGGGCGGAGCGCGAGCTCGACATGGCCAAGCTCGTCTTCGTGGAGACCGGCACCGGCCACGCCGCGGGGTGCTTCGCCGACGGCGTGCAGATGGCCACCGGCTGTACCTTCGGCAAGGGACTGATGGAGCGCACCCAGTACGGCAAGTGGGCCCTGACGCTGGTCGATCGGGCCACCGGCAAGGCGGTGCGGGTCTCCGTTCGCCCGGAGGTCATGCAGGCGTCCTTCGCCTCGCCCTTCGTCCAGCAGCGCAAGCAAGGGACGGCGCCGAGCGCCATCCCGGTCGAGGTGAGCCGACCGCTCGTGGAGAAGCAGCTCGCCCGCCCGAACGAGGACCT
This sequence comes from uncultured Ectothiorhodospiraceae bacterium, assembly GCA_937867305.1. GTDB lineage: Bacteria > Pseudomonadota > Gammaproteobacteria > JAABTG01 > JAABTG01 > JAGNLM01. The sequence goes on from CALMKJ010000119.1 coordinate 4,847, forward strand.
GTTCGTGATCTCGCCGGTGTTCGACTACCCGCTGCCCGCCAAGGGCAAGGCCAGCTTCAATCTGGTGCTCTGCAGCGTCTGCAGTGAGGCAGTGGCGGAGAACAAGGCGCGGGTCCGGGACGGTGAGGCCGTTTGCATCCCCTGCTCGGGCTACGGGGGGTAGACCGGGGCCCTCGCCGGGTGGACGCCCGCCAGCTCGAGACCCTGATGGCCCGGGGTCTCTCACCGGACGAGGCGGCCGACGTGATCGTGCGGGGGATGCTGGCGTGAGCGCCCTCGCCGGCCTCATCACCTTTCTCTTCACCACGGTCCTCACCATCGCCGGGGTCGGGGCGGCCTTCATCCTGATCCCGATCTTCATCGCCCTCGGCGTCGAGCTGCACACCGCGATGGCGACTGCGCTCTTGCTGAACGCACTGGCGATGTCGGTGGCCGCGGTGAAGTTCGTGCGCGGCGGCCTGGTGGTGTGGCGGGTGGCGGTGCCGATCCTGATCGTCGCCTCCCTGCTCTCCCCGCTCGGTGCCTGGGTCAGCCACCACCTCGACCGGGCGGTGCTCCTGTGGTCGTTCGTCGCCTTCCTGATCTTCGCGGCGGCGATGATGGGCCTCTACACGCCGCGCCCGCGTCCGGCCACCGCCCGCCCGGGCGCGATGGTGGCGGTGGGCACGGGCGTAGGAGGACTCGCGGGGTTCATTGGCGGGCTGCTCGGCGTGGGCGGCGGTAATATCGTCGTCCCTGCCCTGGTCCTTTTCGGCTTCGAGCCGAAGAAGGCCTCGGCGACCACCGCCATCGTCGTCATCTTCTCGTCGCTGAGCGGCTTCCTCGGCCACCTCTCCTTGGCCGGGATGGACTACGGCCTGCTCGCCTGGACGGCCGGCGGCTCCGCGGCCGGCGCGGCGCTCGGCTCCTGGCTGATGGTCGACCGGCTGAAGGGCCCGCAGGTCAAGATCATCATCGCCCTGGTGCTGCTCGGCATCGCCGCGCACCTGGCGTGGGGGCTGCTTTGAGGCGGGCCTGCGATCCATGAATCTGATCCGTGCCGCAGCGCTCTCGGCCAGCTTGATCGCCAGCACGACCGGGCTTGCCCGGGAAATCGATACGGTCCTCGTGGTCTCGATTGACGCCCTGCACCCCGACGCGCTGACCGAGGCGGTCGCCCCCACGCTGCACGCCCTGATGCGCCCGGGTCACTTCACGCTGCAGGGGCGCAGCGTCGACCCGCCGATGACGCTGATTGCCCACACTGCCATGCTGACGGGACTCTCGCCGCAGGCGAGCGGCAAGCGGGACAACGACTGGCAGCCCGGGGCACCGCGGGTCGGTCACCCCACGTTCCTCGACGACGCGAAACTGCGCGGCTTCGCCACGGCCTACTACTACGCCAAGCCCAAGCTCGGCTACCTGGTGAGCGCGGGGGTCGACGAGCACGCGCTGGCGCCCGAGGACGGCGTCGAGCGGGCCCGGGCGTTCCTGCGGGAGCCGGGCCGACGGTTCGTCTTCCTGCACATCAGCGGCCTCGAGTACGTGGGCATGCGGTCGGGCTGGCTCTCGCCAGAGTACTTGGGCGAGCTCTCGATGATCGATCTGGCGCTGACGCCGCTCCTGGCCGAGGTGCGCCAGCGCGGCGCGCACACCCTGGTCGTGACCAGTGACCACGCCGGCCATGACCGGCTGCATGGGACGAGCCACACCGAGGATTACAAGGTGCCGCTAATCGTGCTCACGGGACCGGAAGATCGTCCGCTTGCCCTTCCGACGGCCTACGAGGTCACTGGGCTGCGGGGCGTCCTGGACGAGCTGCTGGGCAACATTGGGCGTCGAGAACCGGCGAAGTGACGATGACGATCGCGCCCCCCGGGGTCAGGCACCCTGCGAAATTGAGGTGGTGTAAACGCGGCGACGGAAATCAGGGCTTGATCGGATCGCCGTCAGTGTTAGCCCGACTTCCGCTATTCGAGGGTACAGACGAGCCTAAGCCGTTGATCGGTC
>CALMKJ010000120.1 GCA_937867305.1 uncultured Ectothiorhodospiraceae bacterium
GGGGATGCACCCCCGCCGTTCGCTCAGTACAGCCCCACCTCCGCCACGCAGACATCCGCCGTGAACGCCCGCCCGATCGCGAACACGCCGAGGCGCACGAGCCGGGCGGCGTCGAGGCGGGTAGTGGTGCGGTAGGCGGTGAACGACGCGAACGGCAGCCGGACCTCGGTCCAGGCGGGGGGGGCGGTGAAGCTCGCGCGGTAGGACTGCCACGGGAACCAGAGGTCCCGGGTGCGCAGGTGCAGGCCGTAGGTCTCGCCGTTGCCCCGCACCACCAGGCGCACGCCGGTGAAGCCCGAGGCGTCCAGGGGGGAGCCGTCGGGGTCGAGATCGAGCCCGGCCTGCACGAAGCCACCGTTGTTTTCGAGGCGGACCTCGCCGGTGAGACGCAGGCAGCGCCGCCCGTCGATCTCGTCGAGGGCCAGTTGCGCCCGGGACACGCCACCCATGACGGTGTCGGTGACCGAGCGCCAGGTCGTGCCGAGGGACGACTCCGTCCCCCCGCTCGAGACGTCCGCAAGGGTCCACTCCCGCACGTTGGCAACCTCCGCGCCGGCAACGCCGGCCCAAGCCGTGAGAAAGAGCAGGACGAGCCCGACCAAACCTACGTGTCCAGGCGTGGACATGACGATGAGCCTACCATCGCCACGGCGCCACCAGCCAGTTCTCGGCGTTGACACCCGGGTCCCCGCGACCAGGGGAGCCGCTGATTGGCTACCGCCTCGCGGTCGCCTTGAAGAACGTGTAGCAGAACACCCCGTCCGGCTCGGCGCAGCGCTGCAGCGCGCGCACCCCGCGCTCCCAGTCCTCCCGGCTCGTCAGCCCGGCGTGCAGCGCCTCCTCCCTCACGCCCTCGACCATCGCGGCGAAGGTGAGGCGGGTGAAGCCCTCGACCATGGCGGGACGGCTCGCGTCGGCATAGACGAAGCGCGGGGACACCGATACCTCCGACAGGCCCGCCGCCACGAAGCGGGGGTAGAGCTCGCGCCCGATGAGGGCGTGACCGCCACCCCGGCGCTGGAGCTCGACCAGGGCCTCGATGGCGCGCCGGGCGTAGGCGTCGTCCGGGTAGAAGAAGGTGGAGCCGTGATCGCCCTCGATGGCGGTCACGGTGCCGCCGGGACGGACGACCCGGGCGAGGCTGCGCAGGACCCGATCGGGGTCCGGAAGATGTTCCAGGACGAAGCACAGGAACACGTGGTCGAAGGCGCCCTCGGCGAAGGGCAGGTTCAACAGATCGGCCTGCTGGAAGCGCACCCCGGAGAGGCCGGCCTCGCGCACCCGCCGGTCAGCGGCCGCCAGAGAATCTGTCGAGATATCGATCGCCGTGATCGCGGCGCCGGGGCTGCGGCGCGCCAGCTCCACGGTCTGCGCGCCGACCCCGCAGCCGGCCTCGAGCACGCGCGAGCCCGCCGGGTAGCCGGTGTCGTGGTGCAGCAGCTCCGCGAGGGTGCCGGCCTGGTCGAGCAGGCGTTGCGCCTCCCGCGGGGTGTAGCCGTGAACGTAGGTGGGATTCATCGCTCCTCGGCGATGGCAAGGCCCTGCCGCGCGCAAGCCTCGGCCTCGATCTCCTGCCGCGGTCCGCTAGCGAAACGCCTCATCCACGGGAAACGCCTCCGGCGGGCAGAGCCCGCTGCCGACCGTTCGCAGGCCCCGTCACCGCCCCGTCGCGCGCAGACGGGCGACGGCCTCCTCGGGCGACACGCGCGTGGCCGATGCAGGCGGGTCGGCTGGTGGACAGGAGAACACCAGTTCGTAGGAAGGCTGCGGCGCGATCGGGAACGACCGGTTGGTGCTCGTGAAGACATCCAGCATCCCCCCGCGGGCGGCACAGAATTCCGCCCCCCGGCGCAACGCCGTCCGCTGAGCCTCCATCACCGACTCGTCGTCCCACGCGATGAGCCCATAGAGCCCGTCGCCGAGTGGCGCAACCTTGAGCTCAGCGCATCCCACCGCCAGCAGGGAGACAGCCGCGAGCGCGGGAAACAGGCGCATGGTTTCAGGCCTCCTGCCGAGTCTCGGTCTCCGAGCCTACCACGCCCGCGACCGCGAACCGCAGGGTGCGCATGAAGTCGCAGGGCCAACTGCCGCCTGTTCAGCGACCCCGCAAGAGGGGTTCAATTGAATCCGGCGCGTGCGGGAGTTCTGCGGGAGCTGGGCGCCAACCCCTTGTCGGATGGGGACCGGCCCTGACGCACAAGGTCGCGGCCAGTTCCCACCGGAATGACGCGGGGGGTTGTTCGGAGCATCCCTAGCTTGCCGCCTCAGCCTCCCCGCGCGGTCGGGCTGCGGCCTCGCCTCGGACCTTCTCGCGCATCCGCTGGAAGACCACGTACAGGGGCGGGATCAGAAAGATGCCGATCGCGGAGGCGGCGATCATCCCGCCGAAGACGGCGGTGCCGACGCCGCGCCGGCTCAGCATCGCGGCGCCGGCCGCCGTCACCAGCGGCAGCAGTCCGGCGATGAAGGCGAAGCTGGTCATCATCACGGCCCGGAACCGGCTCCCTGCACCCTCCACGGCCGCCTCGGTGATCGAGAGGCCGTGCTCCCGCCGCTCCTTGGCGAACTCGACGATCAGGATCCCGTTCTTGGCCGCCAGCGCGATCAGCACCACGATGCCGATCTGGGCGTAGACGTTGTTGTCCAGGCCCGCGACCCAGAGCGCCAGCATCGCCCCGGCGATGCCGACCGACACCGACAGCAGCACCGGGACGGGGATGGTCCAGCTCTCGTAGAGGGCGACCAGGAACAGATAGGCGAACAGCACCGCGAGCCCCAGGATCATCGCGGTCTGGCCGGCCGCCTCCTTCTCCTGCAGCGCGGTGCCGGTCCACTCGAAGCTGTAGCCCTCGGGCAGCGTGCCCGCGGAGACCTGCTCCATCGCGGCCAGGGCCTCACCCGAGCTGATGCCCGGCCCGGGGCTGCCCATCAGGGTCACGCTGCGGTAGTTGTTGTAGCGCCCCACCGTCTGCGGCCCCAGGATCAGCTTGACCTCCGCCACCGAGCGCAGCGGCACCATCTCGCCGTTGGCGTTGCGCACGTGGATGCGGAAGATGTCCGGCACCTCGTCTCGGTCGCGCCCCTCCGCCTGGACGTTCACCTGCCAGGTGCGCCCGAACAGGTTGAAGTCGTTGGTGTAGAAGCCCCCGAGGGTCGCCTGCAGGGCGTTGAAGACGTCCGATACCGCGACCCCCAGGGTCTGCACCTTGTCCCGGTCGAGGTCGAGGTAGAGCTGTGGGGTGTTGGCCGAGTACGAGGTGAAGACCGCCGAGAGCTTCGGGTCCTGGTTGGCGGCCACCACCAGCCCCCGCGCCACGGCCGCGAGCTCGGTCGGCTTGCCGCCCCGCAGATCCTCCAGCTGGTACTCGAAGCCGCCGCCGGTGCCGAGGCCGATGATCGGCGGCACGTTGAAGGCGAACACGTTGGCGTCCGGCAAGGCCCGGAACTCCCCGCGCAGCCGGGCCAGGATCGCGTGCACGTCCTCACCGGGGGCCCCGCGCTCCGCGAAGGGCTTCAGCAGGACGATGAAGTAGGCGCTGTTCGACTTGTTCAGGGCATCGAGCGTGCTGTAGCCAACGACCGAGCTGACGTCCGAGACACCCGGGGTCTGCAGCAGCATCCGCTCGACGCGCTCGGCCACCCGCAGGGTACGGTTGACCGACGAGCCCTCGGGGAGCTGGACCTCCACGAAGAAGGCCCCCTGGTCCTCCTCCGGGAGGAAGCCGGTCGGCGTGACCTTGAACAGGTAGCCGACGCTGGCGAAGACCACGCCGAGGAACACCAGGGAGAGCGCAGCCCGCCGCACCAGCACCCGGGTCGCGGCCGCGTAGCCGTCGCGGGCCATGTCGATGGCGCCGAGCACGTAGCGCATCGGCCCCCGGTGCGGGCCGTGGTGGGGGTGCAGGAACACCGCGCAGAGCGCCGGCGAGAGCGTGAGGGCGTTCAGCGCCGAGATCACCATCGACACCGAGACCGCCACCGCGAACTGCTGGTAGAGCTGGCCGGTGATCCCGGGGATGAACGCCACCGGCACGAACACGGACAGCAACACCAGGGTGATGGCGAGGATCGGGGCGGTGATCTCCTCCATCGCCCGCTTGGCCGCCTGGGCGGGCGAGAGCTCGGGGTGCTCGCCCATGACCCGCTCGACGTTCTCCACCACCACGATGGCGTCGTCGACCACGATGCCGATCGCGAGCACCAGCGCCAGCAGCGAGACCATGTTGGCCGAGAACCCGAGCGCCAGCATGATGGCGAAGGTGCCGATCAGCGACACCGGCACTGCGATCAGCGGGATCAGCGTCGCCCGCAAGTTCCCGAGGAACAGGTACACCACGATCACGACCAGGACGAAGGCCTCGAGGAGGGTGTGAATCACCTCCTCGATGCTCTGGCGCACGAAGCTCGTGGAGTCGTAGGTGACCTTGTAGGTCATGTCCTGGGGGAAGCGCTCGGCGGCACCCTCCAGGTAGCGGCCGACCCCGTCCGCCACGTCGAGCGCGTTGGCACCCGGGGCGAGGAAGACCGCGATCAGGGCACCGGGGCCGCCGTTGAAGCGTCCGACCGCGTCCTGGGTCTTGGCCGCCAGCTCGACTCGCCCGATGTCGCGGATGCGCACGAACGACCCGTCCGGGTTCGCCCGCACCACGATGTGCCCGAACTCCTCCACGTCGACCAGCCGGCCCTGGGTCTGGATGTTGAGCTGGAACAACTGGTCGTCCGCCATCGGCTGGGCGCCGGTCCGGCCCACCGCCGCCTGCACGTTCTGGCCCTGGATCGCCTGGACCACGTCGTTCGGGGTGATACCCAGGCTGGTCAGGCGGTCGGTCTCGAGCCACACGCGCATGCTGTAGTCGAGCCCGCCGAACAGGAATGCGTCGCCCACCCCGCGGATCCGCTTGATGTTGTCGAGCAGGTTGATGGTGACGTAGTTCGACAGGAACAGGTTGTCGTGGGTGCGCTCGGGGGAGTAGACGCTGATGACCTGGAGGATGGCGGAGGACTTCTTCTTGACCGTGAGGCCCTGGCGGCGGACCTCCTCGGGCAGCTTCGGCTCGGCCAGCGAGACCCGGTTCTGCACGTTGACGGTGTTGATGTCCGGGTCGGTGCCGACGGCGAAGCTGATGTTGAGCGTGTAGCTCCCGTCGCTGCCGCTGGTCGACTTCATGTACAGCATGTTGTCGACGCCGACCACCTGGGACTCGATCGGCTGCGCGACGCTCTGCTCCACCACCTCGGCGCCGGCTCCGGGGTACGAGCCCTTGACCTCGACCACGGGCGGAACGATGTCCGGGAACTGGGCGACCGGGATGGCCTTGAGCGCAATCAGTCCGGCGAGCGTGATGACGATCGAGATGACGATCGCGAGCCGCGGCCGGTCGATGAAGGTTGCAGAGATCATTTCGCGTCACCTGCGGGCTTCGCCGGTGCCTCCGTCGCGCTGACGGCGATGCCGGGGCGCACCTTCTGGACCCCGTCGACGACCACCCGGTCGCCCTCGGCCACGCCCTTCTTCACCGGCACCCGGCCGTCAATCGCAGGCGCGCTCTCGATGCGGCGCACCTGCACCTTGCTCTCGGCGTCGACCACCAGCACGTAGAGGCCCGCCTGGTCGGCCAGGATCGCCTGCTGCGGCACCACCAGCGCCCGCTGCGGCTTGGCCGCCTCGGCCACCGCCGTCACCAGCCCGCCGTCGATCAGCAACCGGTCCGGGTTCGGCAGCTCGGCCCGGATCAGCAGGGTGTCGGTGCCGGGGCTCACCTCCACGTCGATGAAGTTGAGGGTTCCCGTGTGGGCGTAGAAGGAGCCGTCGGCGAGCCGCAGCTTGACCTTGACCGCGCGGGGGTCCTCGCCCTTCTCCGCCTGCTGCCGGCGGAGCTCCAGGATCAACCGATAGCTGACGGGGAAGACGACGTAGGTCGGGTCCTGACGGACCAGGGTCGCGAGCGGCTCGCTCGAGGGGCTGACGAAGCTCCCCACCGAGTAGGCGGCCGCGCCGATGCGTCCCGACAACGGGGCCTTGACGTCGGTGTAGCTCAGGTCGAGCTCGGCCTTCTCCAGCCCGGCCTGGCTCTGCATCAGGGCGCCCCGGGCCTCGGTGTGCTTGGCGACCCGCAGGTCCAGGTCGTTCTGGGCGGCGGCCTGCTTCTTGACCAGCTCGCGGAAGCGGTCGACCTCGACCTCGGCCAGCTTCAGCGCCCCCTGGGCGCGCTCGATGGCGCCCTTTGCGTCCGCCACCGCGGTCTCGTAGGGGGGCTTCTCGATGACGAACAGCAGGTCCCCCTCCTTGACGTCCGCCCCCTCCTGGAACAGCCGCTTCTCGAGGAACCCCTGCACTCGCGTGCGCAGGTCCACCTTGTCCATGGCCTGGATCCGTCCGGTGAAGCTCTGGGTCGGCGTCACGTCTTCCATCACCGCGCGCACGACGGTCACGGCCGGTGGCGACGCGGCCGTCGGCAAACCCGTCGGCTCGCCCTTGCCACAGCCTGCGAGCAGTGCCACCAAGACGATGGGAAGCCACCCGCGGGCGGCGCTTGACACGGTCATGTCACTGTCCCTCGATGATTGCGACGTGATCCAGTTCAGGAGACCCATCCGGGCACCGCGCGAGGGCAATCCGCGTCGTGGACGACGCCTCGTGCCGGGCACGTGGTGGGGCTCATGGGGACACAAACCCCCGCTTGATCGCCCAGCGCACCAGCTGCGCGGTGCTGCGCAGGCCGAGCGAGTCCGTCATCTGGTACTTGTGAAACTCCACGGTACGGTGCGAGATGTTGAGCCGGCGGGCGATCTCCTTGGCCGAGCAACCGTCCTGGAGGCTCGGATCGAACCCGACTCCGTCATCCTGTACGACGAGCTGCAGGCCCTGGTCGACGCCCGCGAGGGAGACGTGCACCCGCGTGGGGCCTGCGTGCCGCACGACATTGCGCAGCGCCTCCTGGGCAACGCGATAGAGGCAGAACGCGACGGCGGGCGGGACCAAGGGGGGCAGGTCGCGCAGGCTCAGCTCCGCCGGAGCCGACCGGACGTAATTGAAGGTAAGGAGCAGGATGAGCACGGCCTCCGCGGTGACGAGCCCGAACACGCCAACGACCTGCCAGCGATACTGCTCCCAGAAGGTGGGCTGGCGAAACCGGACCTCGCTGCCAACGGGCAGGTCAGCCTCTCGAATGCGCCAGCGCTGGAGCTCCCGCCAGTCGAACACGGGCGGTCTCGGCCTCACCGGCGGCAACCGAATGCCGCCGGGCCACCGACCGCAACCAGCAGGTCGATCGGTCGCGCCGCGTGGAGCGTGTTCGCGTAGTGCACCACCGGGTCATCTCGCTGCCCTTCCCCGAACAACCTGCTCTCGAGGGTGGCCTCCTGAAACTCGATCGGGTCCGGCGAGTCGCGCACCAGCACCGTGCGAAACGCTGACGAAAAGACCTGAAACGGCCCGAAATCGCGGCCGAAGGAGTGGAGGATGGGCACCCGCCGGGAAGCCGCCGCGGCAAGGTCCGGCACACCCAGGACCAGCAACAGACAGGCAGTAACCATCAGACGCCCGGGCGTCATGGAGCAGCGAGCCCCTTCCCCCGGCCAACCCAGTGCGACTCCCCCGCCCGGCCAGCGAGGAACGGGCTGCGCGGGTAGGCGTCCGGCGGCCATGCAGTGTCCGAGTGGTGTCCGGCTCAGCTCGGAACATAGCACGCCGGCGAACCCATGCCACCCGTACTGGGGGGAGACCCGCAGTTATACGAGGTCACCCCCGCCCGCCCTGGTCCGAGACTCCCCTGCCGGGGGGGCTATCCTTCCTGCGTAAGACGATACTGGCAGGGATCATGCCCCTGACGACCGTTCCGCTGGCCATCGACAGCCTGGTACGGTTCGCGAAGGAGTAGCGCGCGTACCAGTCGGGCTACCAGGCGGGCGCGACCAGCCGCTGAGGGCTACGCAACACCAGACTCGAACGGCGACCGCCGTCATCCACCCGATTCGCTCGGTCTTCATAGTGCGCGGCCTGCGGATAGCAGGGCCGTGGCGCTCGGGGCCCCGCGTGGGTCAGGGGGGTTGCGTTCACAGCCCGCCACCCCACCGGTACTGCCACGCAATGCCGTAGAGGTCGTAGCTGTTGCCGGTGCGCGCGGACGCCCCACTGCTCGCGTAGAACTTGATGGAGTGGCGCGCGTCGAGTGGCTCAATACTCTGGGCCTGGGCCGGGGACCCGGCTGCCAGCAGCCACCATACCGCGACGGCCAGAAGGATCTGCACGCCGTACTTCTTCTTCCGAAAACCCACACCTCCTCAGGGTCCCACCGACTCGCCGTGAACCGTCGCGCCCTGAAAGGTATCCGCAGCGTCTCCCTGCCCGGGGGCAGGATGGACCGGGGCGAACTTTGCGGCGTAGGCGCGCACTGCCTCGCCCACGGTCGGGAAGCACAGCAGGTCCGGGACACCGGTGGCGAAACCGCCCAGGGCGGAAAGCACTCCGCCTGGGCCGCTCGCGCTCATCCCGCCAGCTCTACGGCTTCCTCTACGGCTTCGAGACCACGTAGCTCACCTGGTCGCCCTTGAAGTACGGGCGGTAGTAGGTCGGGCCGAGCTTCAGGTACTCGACCCCCCCGATGGTCTCGGTCCTGTGCCCATCCGGCAGGTAGGGTACCTCCGTACCGACAGGCGGGTCGGCCACCACGTACTTGTCGGTCTTCTCGTTGTAGAGGAAGAACGCGCCCTCGAAGTAGCAGTAGCCCTCCTCCTTCGGCCCGTAGACGATGGTGCACTTGACCGGCGGCGCGTCGACCACCGCGCCGACCGGGGCCGGGGCGGTCACGTAGCCCTGACCCGAGGGCGCCGGCTGGTAGAAGGCCCCCCCGTAGTACTGGTAGGGCACCGCGGAGCCCGCCACCGGCACCGCGACCGTGCCCGCGGGCGGCGAGTTCACCGCCGCGCCAATGGCGTACCCGGCCACCGCGCCGACGATGCCCCACAGCCACTCGTCGTCATCGTCGTCGTCCCAGTCGCCCCAGTAGTGGTGGTCGTCGTAGACGTCCTCCCACAGGTCGCGCCGCTCGTCGGCGAGGTCGCCGATGAAGTCCTGGCGGTTCTCCTGCATCTCCCTCCGGAAGTCCTGGCGGTTCTCCTGCAGGTCCTCGAGCGCCTTCTGACGCTCCCCGCGCCGCTCCTCGCGGTTAGCCTGCCACTCCTGGCGGTTGTCGTTGATCTGCTGCTGACGCTCATCGCGCCGCTGGGCCGTGTCCTGCTGGCGCTGGTCACGCTGCGCCGTCCGCTCCTCCTGGCGCGTGCCTCGCTCGCCCTGGCGCTCTTCCTGGCGCGTGCCGCGGTCGGCCTCGCGCGTCTCGCGGCTGCTGGCCCGGTCCTCCTGGCGCGTCGCGGCCCGGTCACCGCCGGCCCGGTCCTGGGCCTTGACCCGGTCGAGGCGCGCCTGCTGGTCACCGGCCGCGCCCGCGGCCAGGTCGGGCCGCTTGCCCGCCGCCCGGTCCTGCGCCTGGCGGTCGCCCATCGCCGCCCGCTGGGTCTGCTCGCGCGTGCCGCGCGTCTGCTCCCGGCTTTCGAGCCGCTGGCGGCTGACGTCCGCGGTCGCCGGGCGCGCCGCTGCCTCCGGACGGGCCGCCGGGCGCTGCATCCCGCCGCCCGAGAACTGCGCGGACGTGGACCGCTCCGCGCTCGCTGACCGGAACGACCCGCCGCGGTCGGCGCTCGAGGCCCGCGGCTGGCGGTCGATGCTGCTCGGCGCGCGCTAGGCGCGCGCCGCACCGCCGCCTGCGCCGCCACCGCGGCTGAATCCGCCGCCACCTCCGCGGCCGCCGCCACCGCCAGCACCGCGAGCGGACGCTTCACCCGAGCCGTCGATGACCGGCCCGAACGCGACCGGCCCCCCCACCAGCAGGCCCGCCAGCACCCCGTACACCAGGCCCCGGACGAGCGGACGTCCCTGACGCGAGCAACTCATGGCCTCTTCCCTCCTTCCGAGGCCCCGGCCCCCTGGAACTCGACCTTCACCGCCCCCGGCGGTGGCGAGAACGCGAACGTCGTCGGCTCGATCTGGGGCTCGAAGCTCCAGTCGCTCAGCACCGCCTCGTAGCGCGGCACGCCCGGGAGCGCGCGGTAGTCGATGACCACCTTGCGCAGCAAGGGAACCTCGCCCATGTCGAGCCACACCTGGACGTCCGCGCCGTCGCCGACGAACACCAGGTGGTGGTGGAACCCACCGTTGAAGTAGTGCCGGCCGGCGTAGTGGCCGGTGCGGGTGAGCTCGGCCAGCCCAGCGCAGGGCTTGCTGCGGGCGAGGTCGCTGAGCGGGATGGTGAGGCCCCGCCCCTCCGCCGCATCGAGCATGCCGTCGAGGGTCGGCGGCGCCTGGAATACCGCGTACAGCCCCCGGTCCGGGTCATGGGCGGTAAGGGTCTTGCCGTCGAAATAAAATGAGCGCGCGCCCTTGTCGCTCTCGGCGTCGACCCGCATCCGGTCCGGGCGCTCGACCCGCACCTCGCCCGACTTGTGGTACTGGACCCGGGTGCCGCTCTTCAGAACCTCGTCGAAGCTCGCATCGATCTGGAAGGAGAACCGGTCGGCGGCCTTCAGCAACCCGCAGAAGTCCACCATCAGCCGCTCCGCCGCCCGATCGATGACCCGCCCCGGCACCGCAGCTTCTGCTGCCGCCGGGGCCGCGGTTCCGACTGCTGGCGTCGCGGCAGCGGGCGGATCGGCCGCCAGCGCCAGCGCCGGGGTCAACAACCATCCCATCACGCCTGCCCATCGAAGATGTGTCACGGCAACCCCTCCCGCTCGACAGGCCCTCGCCGCCATCAGCGCCCCTGCATGCTCGAGGCGAGGACGGTCGCGCCGCTCGCTGCCAGTTGGTCGATGAGGGGCTTCACGGTCTGCAGGGTCACCTTGTCCTGTGCGCCCCCCTTGACCTTGATGTTCTCGCCTGTGCCCTCCCGCACCGCCACCGCAAGCCGCTCGCCGCTCAGGCTGTCCGTCACCTCGGCCTCGACGAACAGCCGTACGTCCTTCGAGCGTAGCCCAGCCACCTCCGCCGCAGCGGTCGCGGCCAGGGCCACCGGAAGGTACTGATAAAAGGCCAGGTCGGCGCTCTCCGCCTTCACGCCGGTGAGCGCCGTGCGCACCCGGGCCACGCCCGGCCCAGGGCTTTTCGCAAGCTCGACCCGCTTGCCCAGTTCCCTGCGCCAGGCCTGGTCCATGTAGCCCTGGATCTGCTTGAGCGTCGCGGCGTCGACCTTCTCGCTGGGCTGCGGCGCGGGGTAGAGCTGGACCGGGTCCACCAGTACCGCCTTGTACGCACCCGTGGAAAGCGCGGGGCTGACGTAGCGGCTCACGGTTCCGTCGGCGTCCTTCTGCTCCTGCATCACGGGCTCGTCCTTGATAAAGCCCGAGTGCTGCGGCCCGGTGCTCGCGCACCCCGTGACCGCTGCCAGCAGCACCGCTGTCAGCGCAAACGATCTGGCACGCATTCTCGTGACCTCCTCATCAACTGATGTGTTTTCTCAACAGCTTTTGCCGCGGCTGGCCGCGCCTGCGCTTGCGCAACAGGCGCAGCCGCCAGCTCGTTTGGCGGTCGCGACTATCTCCGTGAGCATAGTCCAAGCTCGCTGGGCGGGTACTCGGAGTTCTACCTGCTCTCCACGCCTCGACGGGCCGTGAGGGGCGCATCCATACTTGACCTGAGAGACGGAGGGGCACCGATGAAACGCGACAAAGAGAGCAAAGCGACCCCGGCGGAGGATTCCGGGTCCGGCGCAGAGGGCGAGAGGATGAAGGAAGCCCGCGACCGCGGCCGACCCTGGAAGAAGTGGGGCCCCTACCTCTCCGAGCGGCAGTGGGGGACGGTGCGCGAGGACTACAGCGAGAACGGCGACGCCTGGAACTACTTCAGCCACGACCAGGCGCGGTCGCGCGCGTACCGCTGGGGCGAGGACGTCAAGGAGTACTACTTCTACCTCGATTCGACGCCCACCCACTCGTACATGAATATCTGTACAAGTACCCCCAGGCGGCCTACCCCTACGCCGACCTGATCGAGGGCAACCGCAGCCGCGGGCGCGAAGAGGCGGAGTACGAGCTGCTCGACACCGGGGTGTTCGAGGGCGACGCCTGACGACCGCCGCGCCGGCCCGTGGCGCCAAGCCGTTCGTGGACTTCGAGCGCGTGCTCGCCGAGCACCGGGTGGAGCCCTGGTCACCCGCCGACCAGCGACGCCAGGTGCGCAACGGCGAGTGGTTCCACATGTACAACGACGACATCATCTCGATGCCGGACAAGTGGGAGTACCCCTGGTTCGCCGCCTGGGACCTGGCCTTCCACATGCTGCCGCTCGCGATGGTCGACCACGACTTCGCCAAGGCGCAGCTCGATCTCATGCTGCGCAACGAGTACCTGCACCCGAACGGCCAGATCCCGGCCTACGAGTGGAACTTCGGCCACGTCAACCCGCCCGTGCACGCCTACGCGACGATTCAGATCTATCTCGGCGACAAGGAGCGCAACGGCGGCACCGGCGACATCGACTTCCTGAAGTACGCCTTCTCCAAGCTGCTGGTGAACTTCACCTGGTGGGTCAACCGCAAGGACCGCGCCGGCAACAACGTGTTCGAGGGCGGCTTCCTCGGTCTCGACAACATCGGCGTGTTCGACCGCAGCTCGCCGCTGCCCACTGGCGGCTGTCTCGAGCAGGCGGACGGCACCGCTTGGATGGCCTTCTTCAGCCAGCAGATGCTGCGGATCGCGGTCGAGCTGGCGCTGCACGACCCGCTCTACGAGGAGTTCGTCTGCCGCTTCTTCCAGCACACCATGTGGATCGCCGGCGCCATGGACCGCATGGGCGAGCACCACGACGAGATGTGGGACGAGGCGGACGGCTTCTTCTACGACGTGCTGCGCTTCCCCGACGGCGAGGGCATGCGGATCAAGGTCCGCTCGATGGTCGGCCTGCTGCCCATCGCCGCGGTCGCGGTGTTCGAGGAGGACATCCTGGAGCGCCTGCCGGCCTTTCGGGCCTTCGCGGGCGACTTCCTGGGCCGCCACCCCGAGCTCGCTGCGAACGTGCACATGCCCGCCACCCCCGGGGTCGCCGGGCGGCGACTGCTCTCCATCGTCAACGAGGGAAAGCTCCGGCGGATCCTCGCCCGGATGCTCGACGAGTCGGAGTTCTTCAGCCCGCACGGGCTGCGGGCGCTGTCACGCCAGCACCGTGACCAACCCTTCGTCTTCCACCACTACGGCCAGGAGTTCCGGGTCGACTACGTCCCCGGAGACTCCAATTCCGGCATGTTCGGCGGCAACTCCAACTGGCGCGGGCCGGTGTGGATGCCGGTGAACTTCCTGCTCTGGACGGCGCTGCTGCGGCTCCACGCCTACTACGGCGACAACTTCACCATCGAGTGCCCGACCGGCTCGGGGCAGCAACGCACGCTGCTGGAGGTCGCGCAGGAGCTTGCCGAGCGCCTGATCTCGATCTTCGTGCGCGGCTCCGACGGCCGGCGCCCCGTCTACGGTGCCACCGAGAAGTTCCAGAGCGACCCGCACTGGCGGGACCTCGTGCTCTTCTACGAGTACTTTCACGGCGACGACGGCCGAGGCCTCGGTGCAAGCCACCAGACCGGCTGGACCGGCTGCATCGCCCGTCTGATCCAGGGCCAGGCGATCCTCACAAACGAAATACTGCTGAGCCCGAGCGTCGAGCGGGCCGTGGCCAAGGCCGCGACGATCATCCAATGACACGTCCCTGCCCTGTGCAACGGGAGGTTCCCCCTTGAACCACTGGCCAAAACACCCCGTCCTCTACGAGGTCAACACCTGGGTCTGGCTCGACGAGCTGAGCCGCCGGCACGGGCGACCTGTCACGTTGGCGAGCGTGCCCGCCGAGGCCTGGGACGCGCTGGCTGACCTCGGTGCGGACGCCGTCTGGCTGATGGGCGTGTGGGAGCGCAGTCCCGCCGGCGTTCAGGTTGCCCTCGCCAACGAGAGGTTGATGGCGGACTTCCGCCGTGCGCTCCCGGACCTCGAGCCCGCGGACGTGGTCGGCTCGCCCTACTGCGTGCGCCGCTACGTCGTGGACGACCACCTCGGCGGACCCGGCCGGATTCCTCGCCCTGGGCGGCCAGGTCTTCGCCTGCGGGCGCGACCCCTACTTCCCAGCCTGGCCGGACGTCCTGCAGCTCAACGCCTTCGAGCCCGGCCTGCGGCGAGCGGCCCTCGACACGGTGTCCGCGATCGCCGGTCAGTGTGATGGGGTCCGTTGCGACATGGCGATGCTGGTGATGAACGACGTCTTCCGGCGCACCTGGGGCGAGCGCGTCGGCACACCGCCCTCGACCGACTACTGGCAGGCACTCGTTGCGGCCGTCAAGGCCCGCTGGCCCGAGTTCCGCTTTCTCGCCGAGGCCTACTGGGACCTGGAGTGGGCCCTGCAGCAGCAGGGCTTCGACTACTGCTACGACAAGCGGCTCTACGACCGGCTGGAGCAGGGCAACGCCGAGGGGATCCGGCTGCACCTGCTGGCGGACCCCGCTTACCAGGAGCGCCTGGTCCGCTTCATCGAGAACCACGACGACATGTCCAGGTGCCCTGGGAGGACCTGCGGGGCAGCACCTGGCGGCTCACCGACGCCTTCTCGGGCGAGGTCTTCGAGCGCGGCGGCGACGAGATGCGCGATGGCCGTCTCTTCGTCGCCCTGCCCCCCTGGGGGTTCCACTTCCTGCGGGTGGGCAGACCTTCCTTAACTCAGTCCCCGTACACCGCCCGCGCCTGACGCAGGCGCTTGCGCATGGTGAGCAGCGCGTGGGCCTCGTTGGCGTTCAGCCACAGCCCGGGCAGGGCGTAGCGCGCTCCCCCTCTCCCGCGCGCCTCGTAGCGGTAGCCGCGCTGGGCCCGGTCCCAGACGATGGGGGCGGCGAGCCGATCGCGCAGGTACTCGAGGTCGCGCACCACCGTCGCCCGCGAGACCCCGTGGGCCTCGATGATCGCCTCCAGCGGTACCGCCTGGCGCTCCTGCAGCAGCTGGTCGATCTTGTAAAAGCGCTCGGTGCGGTCCACGGTCAGGACTCCAGGTGCTCTGGCCGCGGGGGCCAGCTCCGCCTTCGGCTGCGCCCCAGGGTAACCCCGACCTCCTCCTCGCGAGAAGCCAGCTCCGGGACCCCTCCCGACACCGGACAACCCCCCGCTCGGCGCCCGGGATGCTGCGCGGTGCTCAGGGCAGCGACGGGTGAGCGTGCGACGCCATGGGCAATGCCATTAGGTCGACAAGGGCCGACTCGCGTGCCCGGGGGTGGGGAATTTTCGATGACCACAACGTGCAGTCCACGTCTTGGGCTCACTTGGCCAGCCAGGCCCGCACCGTCTCGGGCCCCGGAATCCCGCCCGTGTGCACCACCTTGCCGTCGGTCGCCACACCCGGCGTCTGCAGGATGCCGTAGCCCACGATCCGCGCGAGGTCCGTCACCTTCTCCAGCTGAACCTCCACCGCCGCCTGACGGGCCGCCTCGCGGATCACGTTGAAGGTGGTCTCGCATTTGCGGCACCCCGCTCCCAGCACCTCGATCCGCTTCACCGTCGTTCCTCCGTCACAGCACCGCGTTGAACACGTAGCCCACCACCAGCACCCCGAAGGCCACCACCCCGACGAACGTGGCAATCAGCGGCCAGCGCAGCACCTTGCGCAGAATCAGGATCTCCGGCGCCGAGAGCGCAATCACGCTCATCATGAACGCGAGCGTCGTGCCGAGCGCCGCGCCCTTACCGATCAGCGCCTCCACCACCGGAATGATGCCGGCGGCATTGGTGTACATGGGCACCCCGAGCAACACCGCCGCCGGTACCGCCCACCACACGTTCGCGCCCATGAACGAGGCGAGGAAATCCTCGGGCACGTAGCCGTGGATCCCGGCGCCGAGTCCGATCCCCGCCAGGACGTAAGGCCAGACGCGCCCCACGATCTCGCGCAGATGCCGGACGCCGGCCTCGAAGCGCTCGGCCCAGGTCCGGACGGTTCCGTGAGGGGCCGCGGCCTCACCCAGGTGGATCGCGCGCACCCAGTCCTCCAGGTGGCGCTCCATCCGCAGCCGGCCAATCACAAGACCGGCGACGATGGCGACCAGCAGCCCCAGCCCCAGGTAGAGCGCCGCTACCTTCCAGCCGAAGAGTCCCAGCAGCAGCGCGAGCGCCACCTCGTTGACCATCGGCGCGGAGATGAGGAAGGAGAACGTCACCCCCAGGGGAACCCCGGCGGAGAGGAAGCCGATGAAGAGCGGAACCGCCGAACAGGAACAGAACGGGGTGACGATGCCGAGCAGCGCTGCCAGGGCATTGCCGACTCCGAGCCTGCGGCCCGCCAGGAGCGCGCGGGTGCGCGCCGGGGCGAAGAACGTCTGCACCACCCCCATGACGAAGACGACCCCGACCAGCAGGAGCAACACCTTGGGCGCGTCATAGAGGAAGAAGTGCACGGCCTCGCCGAAGCGAGTGGCGCGTGACAGGCCAAGCAGGGCGACAGCTTCAACATGTTTCCCACGAAGAGTGCCAGAGGACGCTCCTGTCCCCGGGGGAAGGGGCGCCTTCTGGCACTGAGCCAGAGTCATCCTGGAAGGCACCGGGAGGGGCTCCTCGGGACGGCATCAAATATCCGGTGAACTGCCAGTGAGTACGGGCCGCAGTGCGAGCGAGAGTGCTGCGGCCACCAGCACGAAGGCCGCCGACCACCAGAGACAGCCCTCCAGGCCGTGGGTCTGGTAGGCCCAACCGGAGAACACGGTGCCGGTGAGCCGCCCGCCCGCGTTGGCCATATAGTAGAAGCCGACGTTGAGTGAGACCCGCTCGAAGTCCGAGTAGGCCAGGATCAAGCACGAATGCACCGCGGAGTTGATCGCGAAGACCACCCCGAACACCGCCAGGCCCGCGATCAGCACCGGCCCCGGCGGCCACCCCTCGCCGAGCGCGAGCGCAATCCCCGCCGGGACCAGCGCCAGCACCACGGCCCAGATGCGCGCAGCGGACAGCCAGTTGATCGCGGGAGTCTTGGAGAAGACCTGAGTGAACCTGGGGTTGGACTTCATCTTGCCCACGCCCGCCGGCAGCGCGAGCGAGGTGGCCACCAGCACGACCAGCAGCAGCCCCGGGAGCACCATCAGCGCGCCGCGAAAGCCGATGGCCTGCAGCAGTGCCGCGCCGACGAAGAACCCCGCCCCCTTGAGCGCGTTCTTCGAGCCGGTCAGCAGCGCCACCCAGCGAAAGAGCTTCGACTCCCCGCCGGCCCCGGCCAGGGTCTTGACGCTCGCCTTGGCCGACATCTTGTTCAGGTCCTTGGCGATGCCGGAGAGGGCCTGGACGGCCATCACATAGGGCACCGAGAGCCAGGCGTCGGGGACGGTGAGCAGCAGCGCCAGCACCTGCAGGCCCATGCCGATGTGCATGGTCCGGTTCAGCCCGGTCCTCGCCCCGAGCCAGCCGCCCACCAGGTTGGTGACGACCCCGAACAGCTCGTAGAACAGAAACAGGATCGCGACCTGGAACGGCGAATAACCGAGCAGGTGGAAGTACAGCACCACCAGCATGCTGATCGCGCCGTCGGTGACGGTGAAGGCCCAGTAGCCGCCGGTGACGACCCCGAAAGTCCT
>CALMKJ010000121.1 GCA_937867305.1 uncultured Ectothiorhodospiraceae bacterium
CCTCCAGCGCCGTGCCGGAATTGACGACGCCGATCGAGGTCGCCAAGGTGTGCAGCGAGCTCACGACGCTGGTCACACCCCCGTTGGTGACGACGACGGTGAAGTTCGTCCGGCGCGCCGTCACGATGAACTGGTCCCCGGTCGCGAGCGTGTTGGTGATCGGCGGATGGCCCGCGAACGGCGGATACGTCAGGTCCTGGTCGGACCGGGCCCGCACGTAGGACGCCCCGGACTCCGCCAGGCCTTCCGTGGGCCGCCAGTAAAGGTCAGGAAGGTAGCTAGGGAGAAGATAGGGCGTCGCCCGGTGCCCGTGTCCCAGAGGGTTGTCCCGGAACATTTGCGCCTGCCCCAGGATGATGCGGAGCCGGCCTGACCCTGTGTCCGTAGCTTCCACCTCGGCGCCAAGGTATTTAATGGTCCCAATCCGCCCCCAGAACTGGGGGTTCGCCAGCATCACAAAAACGACCACCGCAAGTGCACCGAGACCGTAGATCATCCTCCGATGGCGGGCAGGCGCGAAGAGTGCGAAGACAGCGCCCCCCAAGGTGAGCGCTAGAAAACCTCCGCGGCTCGCCGTCCGCACCAATCCGTCGAGGAGAAACGGTGCCACGCCAGCCAGTCCCACACGGGAACGCCACTTGCCGGCCAGAAATAGGACACCGATCGCGAAGAAGCCTGTTGCCAACGTGAGGGCCCCGGCGTTTGCTTCTGCGATGTCGGGGCCCCTGAAGCCTTCAAACCGCCCCCCCGTGTACGCCGTGAAGGCCGTCCACCCCATATAGAAGCATCCCGCTACATGGCTCCATAGGAACACCCGCAGTGCATATTCGGTGCGAAGTATGCGATACATGACATAGAGGAGCACCAGATACTTCAAATACAGAACTAACAGTTCCGACTGCTTCTCGGGGATCATGGCCCAGCCAAACTGAATCGCTAGCCAGACTATCAGCAAGGTATACAGCCACGGTATCGCCTGTTTCCAGAAGCCGTTCACGGCTGGAAGTCTTCTGCCATGAAGCCACACGCTCGCGAGGGTGATTGCGGCGGCGATGAGCGACCACCTGACCCCCCCAAAAACCGCGCCCCACCACGCAGAGGGCGGGTGGAGGTAAAAGACGCCTATATATGTGACGAGCCCGTAGATGGGCTGACGCATTAGGGACAGGATGCAGCCACCCAGAAACGCGATAAGAAAGGCAACGCTCGTCAGGGTCAAGGGATCCGCACTCCAACGCCGCGCGAACGCCCGCCAGGGGAAGGTGGCTGGCCGTCCGGGAGAGGCACGCTCAGAGCCCGACAGGGGGCCTCAGTCCTTTTCGTTCTTTTGGGTCGCTTCCAGCCGGGCGAGTTTGTTCCTCAGGCCCGGGAGGGGATATCCCAGCTTATAGGCCTGGTTTGCGTACTTGCGGGCAGAAGGCAGATCTCCGGCATCGATGTAAGCAAGTCCCAGAAAATAGTTCAGCTCCGCCGACTTGCCTTTCGTGGTTTCGTTTCCGCGGAGCAATACGTCCCGTGCCTCGTTGTTGCGCCCGAGATCGCGCAGAACCAGGTACATCGCCGTGTAGGACGGCGCATGCGTGGGTTCTTCCTTGATGGCTCGCTCGAGGAACTCCTTGGATTTTTCGTAGTCTTTCAGGCCGCGGTATGCAAGGCCCAGTGTAGCCCCCATGTCTCCGCGCAGGGGATGGTCTGATGGCGTGAGGGCGTAATTGAAGGAGGTTTCATCAATTGCTTTCTTATACATATAGGCGGCCCGGTCCTGGTGCGGTTCTGCTCGAGCACGTTCCAGCCACGTCATTGCTGCGCAGTAATGCCAGAATCCGTTAATCTGCGGGTTTGTCCGGGCCCGAGTCATGGCCTCATGGGATATTCTCGTAACGAAAGGACTTCTACGGCCCACATCCGTCGTCACATAGAGTTCCTGACACCATCTCGGCCACGCTGCAAACTCTGTCTCTGAGGGTGTGAAGTCATATGAGAAGACACTGTCCGGAACGGACATAAGCAATCCCAGCGCAACGAAGAGCTTCACGATCGTCCTACGCAAAGGCTTTCTCTGTTGATAACCGTTCATTCGCGATGCCGCTGGAAAGGGCCCACGCTCCATACTCGCTCCCCGGGTCGCCTGAATCATGGTCTCCTCCGCATCCCGTACCGTCGTTAACGCCTATTGTCGGCAGGAGAGGTCTCGCACCGTCGGTAAATGTTTCCAGTCTCCGACAGGCGCTTACAGTTGTCGGAGCGACTCTCCGTTGTTGCGATGACAGCATTGGCTCCTGTCAGGCTGGCGAGAGGCTTGAGAACTCCTCTACAAGGCGATCGATTCTTGGGAGCCAGCCATTCCGTCGGGCGTAGGCGAGTATGGCGGCGCGATCCCACGGTCGGGATAGTGCGTCCCTCAAAGCATTCTCGAGTGCAGCCTGGTCTCCGAGGGGCACCAGAGTACCCACGTTCGTCGAACTCAGCACTTCAGGATTGCCACCAACCCGCGTGGTCACCACGGGAAGTCCGCAGGCCATGGCCTCGAGCAGGACATTCGCCCAGCCTTCGCGCGCAGTGGCAAGCACAAAGACGTCGGCTGCCGACAGCACCCATTTGAGTCTCGGGGGCGGGACGGCCCCGAGGAAGCGTACCACGGCGTCGAGACCGAGGTCGCTAGCCTGGCGCTCCAGGCGCGGCCGCCAGTCTCCGACCGGCGTAGCGCCCCCTGCGATGAGGTAGACGAGGTCCGGCATCGTTTCCCGCAGGCGGGGCAGGAGTTCGATGACCCGGTGGAAGCCTTTGCCCTCACCCAGACCCCCGACGGACACCAGCACCCGGGCTTGCGCAGGGAGTCCAAGTGCCTGGCGTGCCATGCTCCGCTCAACAGGTTGAAAGGTGTCGAGATCGACGCCGTTACTGACGGTGACGGCCCTCTCTTGGTCGACGCCGAGTTCGACGGCCAGGGTACGCAGGGACTCGGAGACCGCGAAGACCCGCTGTGCGTGCCGGAGCGCGCTTGCCAGCAGCGGGCGTAGAGACGGGTTTCGGGCCTGCACTTCTTCGTTGCCGCGAATGGTGATGGTTACCGGGAGATTGAGCCATTTCCCGAGCAGGCGCGCGGCATAGCCGTCGGGATAGCCAAAGTGGGCGTCAATGACGGTAACGTCGTGGCGCTGCGCCAGTCTGCGAACGTGCGGCAAGGTTGATGCGGCGAGGAGAAAGCCGTCGGCCCGCTTGAGGATACCCGGCACACTCAAAAAGCGGGGGTGGTGCACTGTATGCCTGCCCTGTTGCTCCACCCGTTTCGGCGTTGGCCGGAAGTAGGGGCGGGAGCGCCTGATGAGGCCTTGGAGGGGAAACCAAGGGACAGGAGCAACGAAGCAGACGGGGATTCGTTCCGCCACTCGGAACATCCGCTCCCTGACGAACAGGCCGAGTTGGGGCTGCTTCTCGTTCGGAAAGGTCTGCGTGAAAACCAGCACCGAGGGTCCACGTCGCTCGCTCAAGGGTCGAGGATCCCCATGGGAGTCGATGGCGGGGGACGCCTGCCGAGGCGCACGCGGGGAGGGCTCCCGGCTATACTCTGCCGGGCCATTAAGCGGCTTGCGGGGTGTCGTGGCCTCGTCAGGGCGCTGGCAGACGCCAGTGCATTCACTGGCGCGGAGCGGCCAGGCGACGCCCCGAGCCTGCCGGCTGCAATTGGAGAAAACCCATGGGCTTGCTCTTCGAGGTGGTGTTCTGGTCCGCCATCTTCCTGTTGGTCTACCCGTACGTGGTCTACCCGCCCCTGCTTGGGGTCCTGGCCCGGCTGAATGCCCGCCGCGCCGGGGAAGCCGCTCGATTGAACGGCGTTCCGAGCGTCACCCTCGTGGTGTCCGCATACAACGAGGCAGACGTTATCGACCGCAAGATCACGAACAGCCTTGCCATCGACTACCCCCGCAACCGCCTCGAGGTGCTGGTCGTCTCTGACGCGAGCGACGATGGCACCGACGACATCGTGCAGGCGTGGCAGGGCCGAGACGCTCGGATCCAGCTCGTGCGCCAGGAGGAGCGTCTCGGCAAGACCTCGGGCCTGAATCTCGCCATCGGCAATGCCCACGGGGAGGTCGTCGTGTTCTCCGACGCCAACGCGATGTACCGGACGGACGCACTCCGCAAGCTGGTCCGGCACTTCGCGGACCCCGAGGTCGGCTACGTGGTCGGTGCCCAGCTCTACAATGCTGGCGGCAACAGCGAGGCGACGGCGAGCGAAGGCCTCTACTGGCGCCTGGAACTGATGCTGAAGAGGCTCGAGTCCCGCTTCGATTCCGTGGTGGGGGGGGACGGCGCGATCTACGCCATCCGCCGCCGACTCTTCTGGCCGCTCCAGCCCGACGACATCAACGACTTCGTGAACCCCCTGCAGATCGTAGCCGAGGGCTACCGCGGCCTCTTCGACCCCGAGGCCGTCTGCACGGAGGACGCGGCGGAGGGTTTCGCTAAGGAGTTCCGGCGCAAGCGCCGGATCGTCAATCGCAGCTGGCGCGCGGTGCGCCGCTACGGCCACTTGCTGAGCCTCAAGCGGCATACCCGGTTCCTGTTCCTGCTGGTCTCCCACAAGGTGATCCGCTGGTTCAGCCTCCCCATCTTTGCCGTGGCGCTGACCGCGAACCTCGCCGTGGTGCTGTCGGCCCCTAAGCCCCTCTATCTGCTCACCCTCGCTGGTTTGGTGGTAGTCCTTGCCCTCGCCCTGCTGGGCCACGCCCTGGATCGCCGAGGCATTCGGATGCCGAGGCTCGTCTATCTGCCCTACTATTACTTCCTCGTCAACCTGGCGGCACTCCTCGGGATCTGGGACGAGGCCCGCGGCGTGCGGCACGCGGTGTGGACCCACGTGCGCAGCGGTTGACCCCGGAGGGATTCTCACGTGTGCGGAATCGTCGGCATCTACTACTTCGACCCCTCGCGGACGGTCCAGGCCGACGAGGTCAAGGCCATGGCGGACCGCATCGTCCATCGCGGGCCCGACGACGAGGGGTTCTTCCTGCGACGCAACGTCGGTCTCGGCATGCGGCGCCTGAGCATCATCGACCTTGCTGGGGGCCACCAGCCGATCTTCACGCCGGACGGCGGCAAAGTCATCGTCTTCAACGGCGAGGTCTACAACTTTCTCGACTACCGCCCGGAGCTCGAGCGCCGGGGACACCGATTCTCGACCCGGACCGACACCGAGGTCGTGCTCCACCTCTACGACGAGTACGGGCTGGACTTCCTCGAACACGCGAACGGGATGTTTGGGCTCGCGATCTGGGACGAACCGGCCGGACGGCTCGTCATCGCCCGCGACCGCATCGGGATCAAGCCCCTCTACTACTACCGGGACGCGGAGAAGCTCGTCTTCGCCTCCGAGATCAAGGCGATCCTGGCGCTGCCCTCGGTCCGCGCGGAACTCGAGCCCGACTCGCTCGGCGTCTACCTGAAGTACGGCTTCACCCCGGCCCCCTACACCCTCTTTCGCGGCATCTCCAAGCTCCCGCCCGGGCACCGGATGCGCGTCGAGGGGACGACGGTTCACATCGAGCCCTACTGGCGCCTGTCTTACCTGCCGAAGGCCACGGCCTCCGAGCCCGAGCTCCGGGAGGAGCTGTTCGAGTTGCTGAAGGACGCGGTGCGCTATCAACTGGTCTCGGACGTTCCTCTCGGAGCTTTCCTCAGCAGCGGCATCGACTCGAGCGGCATCGTCCACCTGATGAAGGACCTCGGTGTCGACCGAATCAACACCTACACCATTGGCTTCGGCAAGGGTTTCGCGGCGTACAACGAGATGGCCGCGGCCCATCGCTTTGCCGAGGACTATGGGACGAGCCACCACGAGATCCTGGTAGAGCCAGACGTGGCGGACCTGTTTCCCCGGCTCATCGCGATGCTGGATGAACCGGTCGCAGATTCGTCTTTCCTGGTCACCTACCTGGTGTCCCGCCTCGCGCGGGAGACCGTGAAGGTGATCCTGTCCGGGGTCGGGGGCGACGAGCTCTTCGGGGGCTACCGCCGCTACCTCAACGTCCAGCTGGGCCGGTACGCACGCGGCATCCCTGCATGGATTCGCCAGCAGGTCCTCGGGCGGCTGCTCCGAGCCCTGCCCGCCGACCGTAACAGTGCACTGTTCAATTACGTCCGGCTCGCCCGGGCGTATGTCACGACCGCCGACCTGTCCCTCGACCGGCAATACGCCGCCTACACCTCGGTGGTCTCCGACGAGGCCCGGCGGGACCTCCTGAGCAGGGATGCGGGCGTGGAGGACTTCCACCAGCGCTACTTCGACGAGTGCGACTCGCCGGCGCCGCTGGATCGGCTCATGTACTTCGACGTCAAGACATCGCTGCCCGAGCAGCTCCTGATGCTGACGGACAAGATGGCCATGGCGGTGTCCCTGGAGGGACGGGTGCCGTACCTCGACCACCGGGTGGTGGAGTTCGCCGCGCGACTTCCGGCGGCGCTGAAGCTCAAGGGCTTGCGCCTGCGCTACCTGCAGAAGGAGGTGTTCCGTGACCGCTTCCCACCGTACGTCTTCGAGCAGA
>CALMKJ010000122.1 GCA_937867305.1 uncultured Ectothiorhodospiraceae bacterium
CGTCCCCACGTTCACGTGCGGCTTCGTACGCTCGAATTTACCCTTGGCCATGGCGATACCCCCGGGACGTTTCGGTTGACTTCAAGATTCTGGGTGGTTCGGATTTCTTTCAGATTCAGCTGGAGCCCATGACCGGAATTGAACCGGTGACCTCTTCCTTACCAAGGAAGTGCTCTACCGACTGAGCTACATGGGCGGGACACAACCATCTCGAGTTCCTTCTGCTCAGCCCCCAGCGGACTCGATCGCTGGAGCGGGTGATGGGAATCGAACCCACATCATCAGCTTGGAAGGCTGAGGTTCTACCATTGAACTACACCCGCGGCGTCACTGACCCCTTCTTCGGACGCCCCCAGGGCCGGGAGGACGCCGTCGCGTTTGGTGGAGGGGGGAGGATTCGAACCTCCGAAGGCTGAGCCGTCAGATTTACAGTCTGATCCCTTTGACCGCTCGGGAACCCCTCCGGAACGTAAGCCGCGGATTTTGGGGGAGCGGAGGGGTCCGTGTCAACGGCCGGGTGTTCTCAGGGGCGCACGACCCGGCCGGTGCGCCCGTCCACGACCGGGCTCGGGCGGGGCTGCCCCCCGAGGGGGCCGACGAGGACCCCGTCGAGGGCCCGGCCGAAGGAGCGGCGGACCGCCAGGGCACTGCGGGCGGGGGGACGCCCGGAGAGGTTCGCGCTGGTGGACACGAGCGGCCCGCCGAAGGCCCGGCAGAGCGCGGCGGCCACCGGGTGGGCCGTCACCCGCACCGCGACGCTACCCCGCCCACCCGTGACCCAGGGCCCCGCAGCAGGGCCTGCGGGCAGGACCCAGGTCACGAATCCCGGCCAGGTGGCGCAGGCCCTCGCCCAGGGCTGGCCCCGGGTGCAGACCCAGCCCTCGAGCTGCCCCGCCTCGGCGGCGATCAGGATGAGCCCCTTCAGCGACCCCCGGCGCTTGAGGGCCAGGAGGCGGGCGACGGCCCCGGGGTCGTGCGGGTCGCAGCCGAGCCCGTAGACCGCCTCGGTGGGGTAGGCGACGACGCCTCCCCGGCGCAACGCCCGCACCGCCTCGCGCAACCGGAACGGGGACAAGGGGGGCTCGGGACCCGCCGCCGGCGGGCCGGGGTGCGGGACTCGCCCGCCGGTCAACCTTCCTTCTTGGCCCGCCGCGGCCCGGGCCTGGCCGTCGGCGCTTTGCGGGGCTTTGCCCCCCTGGCGGCCCTGGGTGCCTTGGCAGCCTTCGGGGCCTCGGCCAGGAACTTCTCGCACTCCTCCAGGGTGAGCGACGCGGGGTCGCGGTCCTTCGGGATGCGGCCGTTGCGCTTGCCGTCGGTGACGTAGGGGCCGAAGCGCCCCTTCAACACCCGGACCCCCGTGCCCTCGAAGCGGCGGATCTCCCGCGCCGCGTCCGCCTCGCGCTTCGCCGCGATCAGTTCGAGGGCCCGCTCGAGCGAGACGGTGTAGGGGTCGTCGCCGGGCTTCAGCGACGCGAAGCTCCCCCCGAACTTCACGTACGGGCCGAAGCGGCCCACGTTGACGCTGACCGGCTCCCCCTCGGGCGTCGCACCCAGGTCGCGCGGCAACTGGAACAGGGCGAGCGCCTCCTCCAGGGAGATGGTGTCGAGCCGCTGGCCCGGCCGCAGGCCGGCGAAGCGGGGCTTCTCCTCGTCCTCCGGCGTCCCGATCTGGGCGAAGGGGCCGTAGCGCCCCATGCGCACCGTCACCGGCCGGCCGCTCGCGGGGTCCGCCCCCAGCTCCCGCGCCTGGGCCAGGTCCCGCCGGGAGACGGCGGCGTCCTTCTCCTTCACCTGGCCCTCGAACTCCCGCCAGAACTCCCGCAGCAGCGGCACCCACTCGCGCTCGCCCCGGGAGATGGCGTCCAGGTCGTCCTCCAGGCGCGCGGTGAAGTCGTAGTCCACGTAGTGCGAAAAGTGCTCGGTGAGGAATCGGTTCACGATGCGCCCGATGTCGGTGGGGCGGAACCGGCGGCTCTCGAGCTCGGCGTACTCGCGCTGCTGCAGGGTGGAGATGATCGACGCGTAGGTCGAGGGCCGGCCGATGCCGTACTCCTCGAGGGCCTTGACCAGCGAGGCCTCGGTGTAGCGCGGGGGGGGCTCGGTGAAGTGCTGCTCCGGGCGCACCTCGAGGAGCTCCACCACCTGTCCCTCCTCGAGGGGGGGCAGCCGGCGCTCCTCGTCGTCCTCGGTGCGGTCATCGCCACCCTCCCGGTAGACCGCCATGAAGCCGGGGTCGGCGACGGTCGACCCGGTGGCGCGGAAGGTGTTCCCCGGCCCGCAGGCGAGGTCCACCCCCACCGTGTGGAAGACCGCGGGGGTCATCTGGCAGGCGACCGTGCGCCGCCAGATGAGCTCGTAGAGCCGCAGCTGGTCCCGGCTCAGGTGCGCGGCCAGCTCCTCGGGCGTGCGGCTCACCGAGGTCGGCCGCACCGCCTCGTGCGCCTCCTGGGCGTTCTTGCTCCGGTTGGTGTAGACCCGGGCGCGGTCGGGCAGCTTGTCGACGCCGTAGCGCGCGGCGATGAGCCCGCGGATCTCCTCGAGCGCCTCCCGGGCGAGGGTCACCGAGTCCGTGCGCATGTAGGTGATGAGGCCGACCCGGCCAGCGCCGATGTCGACCCCCTCGTAGAGCTGCTGAGCGGTGCGCATGGCCCGCTGGGCGGAGAAGCCGAGCTTGCGCACCGCCTCCTGCTGCAGGGTGGAGGTGGTGAAGGGAGGCGCTGGGGTGCGCCGACGCTCCTTGCGCTCCACCGAGCGCACGGTCAGGCGGCCACCGGCGGCGGCGAGGAGCCCCTTCTGCACCCGCTTCGCCTCGGCGGCGGTGCGGATGCTGAACTGGCCGAGCTTCTCGCCCTGCCACTCGGTCAGCCGCGCCAGGAGCTCGCCGCCCTCGGCCCGGGCGTCGGCCTCGACCGTCCAGTACTCTTCTTGCTGGAACGCCTCGATCTCCTGCTCACGCTCCACGATGAGGCGCAGGGCCGGGCTCTGCACCCGCCCGGCGGAGAGCCCGCGCCGGATCTTCTTCCACAGCAGGGGCGAGAGGTTGAAGCCCACCAGGTAGTCCAGCGCCCGGCGCGCCTGCTGGGCGTTCACCAGCGGCATGGCGAGGTCCCGCGGGTGGGCCACGGCGTCCTGCACGGCCTGCCGGGTGACCTCGTAGAAGACCACGCGGCGCACGTCCTTGTTCTTCAGCAGCCCGCCCTCGGCGAGGAGCTCGCGCAGGTGCCAGGAGATGGCCTCCCCCTCGCGGTCCGGGTCGGTGGCGAGGAAGAGGGTGTCCGCCTTCTTCATCGCGCGGGCGATGGCGTCCACGTGGCGCTTGTTCTTCTCGATGGCCTCGTAGCGCATCTCGAACCCGCCGGTGGTGTCGACCGCGCCCTCCCGGGCCACCAGGTCGCGCACGTGCCCGTACGAGGCCAGCACCTGGAACTCCGGTCCCAGGTACTTGCCAATCGTGCTCGCCTTCGCGGGCGACTCGACCACCACCAGCTTGTTCCCCATCGAGCGGTCTCGCTGTCTTCCTCGTCACGTCACTCGGGCGCGGGCCGGGCGGTGGCCGCGTAGCGCCCGCCGCCGTGGGCCTCCACCAGGCCGCGCAGCTCGAGCAGAAGCAGGATGCTGGAGACCGCATCGGCGGTCAATCCGCTGCGCTCGACGACCGTGTCGACCCCGACGGGGTCGAAGCCGAGGCTCGAGAGGACCCGGCGGTGGTCCGGGTCGAGGGGCTCCTCCCCGCCCCCGGCCAGCCCCGCACCCGCCCCCGCCCCGGACCCGGCGGCTTCTCCCGCGGCGCCCCGGGGGACGTGCGCGAGGAGCCCCCCGAGGGCCTGGAGGACGTCGGCGGCCGATTCCACCAGCGTCGCCCCTTCGCGCAGCAGCACGTGACAGCCGCGCGCCAGGGGGTTGCGGACGGACCCGGGGACGGCGAAGACCTCGCGCCCCTCCTCCCCGGCCAGGCGCGCGGTGATGAGGGAGCCCGAGCGCAGGGCCGCCTCCACCACGACGGTCCCGAGCGCGAGGCCGGCGATGACCCGGTTGCGGCGGGGGAAGTGCTCGGGCAGCGGGGGCGTCCCCACCGGGTACTCGGAGACGAGCGCCCCTTCGGCCGCGATCCGGTGGGCGAGCTCCCGGTGGACGGCGGGATAGACCCGGTCGAGCCCGGTGCCGGCCACCGCGACCGTGAGCCCCCGAGCGGCGAGCGCCCCCTGGTGGGCCGCGCCGTCCACCCCGAGGGCGAGCCCGCTGGTGACGACCAACCCCGCCGCGGCCAGGTCCCGGGCGAGCTCCCGGGCGAGCTCCGCGCCGCCCGGGGTGGGGTTGCGGCTGCCCACGATGGCCACCTGGGGCAACTCGAGGACCTCGGGGTCACCGAGGACGTAGAGGACCTGGGGCGGATCGGCGGTACGCCGCAGCAGCTCGGGGTAGCGGGGGTCGCTCACGGGGATCACGTGGCGCCCGGGCCCTGCCGCCCAGGCGAGGTCCGCCTCGACGCCGGGGTCGCTCTCCTGGCGCAGGTGCTCGAGCGACTCGGGCGAGAGCCCGAGACCGGCCGGCGCATGCCGGGCGGCCTCCAGGACTGCGCCGGGGGACCCGAGCCGGGCCACGAGCGCGGCGAGACCCCGACTCCCGAGGCCGGGGCACCGATGCAGCATCAGCCAGCAAGCGAGCTCGTCCATCCCTGGCGAACCTCGTGCGGAAGGT